>CALCZN010000384.1:0-4166 GCA_937903095.1 uncultured Burkholderiales bacterium | reverse complement strand
CGCGCTTTTTTCGGGCTCACGCGGGGACGATCGTAGGGTGAACAGGCCCTAATCGGCCTGCTTGGCGAGGAACAGCAGGCCGCCGCCGAACAGCAGCAGCGCGGTCGCCATCAGGATGCGGGTGATCGACCCGCGCCACAGCGCTTCGGCTGCGAACAGGGCCCCCGCCGTGAGCACGATGCGTGCGGTGCCGGCGGTACGTTGCGCGGGGCTGAGGCGGGTCATGTCGGTAATCTACCGTAGAACCGGTGGCGATGTCCGGGATCCATCGACGGTGCGAATCTCGAGCCCGGGCAGTTCGACACCTTCGATGCGCGTCGTCCAGCGCTGTCCGACGAACAGCGGCTGCGCATCGGTGAGCGTGCCGGTGGTGACGAGCGAGCCCGGCTCGATCGAATGGCCGCGCAACGCCAGTTCGTGCGCCAGATGCGTGATCGCCTGCAGCGGTCCGTCGAGCGCGGCGCTGCCCCGTCCGCGCGCCACCGAGGCGCCGTCGCGGCACAACTCGACCTCGAGCGCGGCGAGCCGTTCGATCGCCTGACGCGGACGCTCGCCGAGCGAGCGGATGGGCCGGCGCGGGCCGAGCAGCAGCATGCCGTGCAGGCTCTGCGCGGCGACCGCCTCGGCCGCGGTGAAGCGCCACTCGGGGTAGGGGCACTGCACGATCTCGAATCCGTGCGCGAACCACTCGGCCACTTCGCAGACGGCTTCGGGCGTCGCCTCGCGCGGCGTCGCGCGCAGGCCGATGACGATCTCGGGTTCGAGCCTCGGCTGCACGAAGCGAGAGAGGTCGACGTCGGTCGTGTATTCCCCGTCGCTGCCGGCTTCGACGACACGCAGCGTCGAGTTCCAGACCGGGCCCCAGATCGGCTGGAACACGCCGTACAGAGGCCAGATCGACCGGTTGGTGAATCCGATCTTGTAGCCGACCGGGCGTTCGCCGCGCGCGATCCGCGCCACCGCGATGCCGGTCTGCAGCGCTTCGGCATGGGCGAGATCGCGCAGCGACTCGTACTCGCCGCGCGCGAGGGTTCGCGCGCGATCGCAGGCGTCGAGCAATAGTTCCGCGGACAGTTCGGCGGGCATTCGGCATTATCCCGCGCACGCGTCGCGGTTGGTGGGCCGCTGGTGCTTCGCGGGGTCGATGCGCGGTCCGTGCGGACGCTGCTGTCGGGCCTTACGCCCGGTGTAAACTGGGCAACCCTTTTATCGCGCCGGGATCCCGCCTCGCCGGTTTGCCCCGAGGCCCAGAGATTCCGGCCGCTGCTTTTGCGGCTCGCGGAGCCGGCATGCCGAATCGGCCGAGAAGAATTTGCAGCGCGTTCCGTCGCGCAGGCGCACGGAATGCCGCGTGGCAAGGCCCACGCCATTGCCCCAGGATTCCCATCAAGGAGGTTGGCCCATGTCCCAGGTTCGCGCCGAAGCGCCTTTGAATCGAACGTCGCCCGCCGGCGCCCCCGACTGGATGCACAACCGGCGGCTGCTCGAATGGGTGGGCCGCATCGCCGATCTCGCGAAGCCCGAACGCATCCACTGGTGCGACGGCTCGCAGGCCGAGTACGACCGGCTGTGCGACGCGATGGTCGAAGCGGGCACGCTGCGCCGGCTCGATCCGAAGAAGCGGCCGAACTCCTTCCTCGCGCTGTCCGACCCGAGCGACGTCGCGCGCGTGGAAGACCGCACCTTCATCTGCAGCGAGCAGCGCGACGACGCGGGCCCGACCAATAACTGGGTCGACCCTGCCGAGATGCGCGCGACGCTCGAGCGGCTGTTCGACGGCTGCATGCGCGGGCGTACGCTGTACGTGATTCCCTTCTCGATGGGGCCGCTCGGCAGCCACATCTCGCACATCGGCGTCGAGCTGACCGACAGCCCCTACGTGGTCGCGAGCATGCGCACGATGACGCGCATCGGCCGCGACGTTGCTGAACTGCTCGGCGAGGACGGCGGCTTCGTGCCCTGCGTGCACTCGGTGGGCGCACCGCTCGCGCCCGGCCAGGCCGACGTGCCGTGGCCGTGCAACGACACCAAGTACATCGTGCATTTTCCGCAGACCAGCGAGATCTGGTCCTACGGCTCGGGCTACGGCGGCAACGCGCTGCTCGGCAAGAAATGCTTCGCGCTGCGCATCGCGTCGAACATGGGGCGCCAGGATGCGGAACGGGGCGGCCCGGGATGGCTTGCCGAGCACATGCTGGTGCTGGCGGTGACCTCGCCCGAGGGCAGGCGCTATCACGTCGCCGCCGCCTTTCCGTCGGCCTGCGGCAAGACGAACTTCGCGATGCTGATCCCGCCCAAGGGCTTCGACGGCTGGAAGGTATCGACCATCGGCGACGACATCGCGTGGATCAAGCCGCACACCGACGGGCGGCTGTACGCGATCAATCCGGAGGCGGGCTTCTTCGGCGTGGCGCCCGGCACCAGCGAGAAGACGAATCCGAACTGCGTGGCGATGCTGCGCGAGAACACGATCTTCACGAACGTCGCGCTCACCGACGATGGCGACGTCTGGTGGGAAGGCCTGTCGGAGCCGCCGGCGCATCTCACCGACTGGCGCGGCAACGACTGGACGCCGGCCGACGGCAAGGCCGGGCGCAAGGCCGCGCACCCGAACTCGCGCTTCACCGTGGCGGCGGCGCAGTGCCCGTCGATCGACCCGAACTGGGACAGCGTCGACGGCGTGCCGATCGACGCGTTCATCTTCGGCGGGCGGCGTTCCACCACGGTTCCGCTGGTCACGCAGGCGCGCGACTGGACCGAAGGCGTCTACATGGCGGCGACGATGGGCTCGGAGACCACCGCCGCCCAGGCCGGCGCCACCGGCGTCGTGCGCCGCGACCCGTTCGCGATGCTGCCTTTCTGCGGCTACCACATGGGCGACTACTTCGCGCACTGGCTCGCGCTCGGCGAGCGGCTCGAGGCGAGCGGCGCGAAGCTGCCGGGGATCTTCTGCGTCAACTGGTTCCGCACCGACGAGAACGGCAGGTTCGTCTGGCCGGGCTTCGGCGAGAACATGCGCGTGCTGAAGTGGATGATCGACCGCATCGAGGGTCGCGCCGGCGGCTTCGAGCACGTGTTCGGCACCAGTCCGCGCTACGAGGACCTGCACTGGGACGGTCTGTCGTTCTCGCGCGAGGCCTACGAGCGGATCACGTCGATCGACCGCGGCGCCTGGAAGCAGGAGTTCCGGCTGCACGGCGAGCTGTTCGAGCGGCTCGCGCCGCGGCTGCCGGAGGCGCTGGCGCAGACGAAGAAGCGGCTCGAGGAGCGGCTAGCGGGTTGACTGACGGCGCGGCGGGTCGGCGCCGGGCTTTCACGGCGGCGCCGGACTTTTGCCGGCCGGCGCCAGGCCTTCGCCGGCCGGTGGCCCCGCGCGGTCTTTGCCGGCCGGTGGTCAGGCCGCCTCGGGTCAACGTCCCCCCAGGTAGTAGGCCTCGTCGAACAGCCGCACGCGCTGCGGCGCGAATACGACGAGCAGCGTCGTCAGCATCCCTTCGATCCACGCCTCACCGGCCGACAGCAGCAGCGCGTAGGGCAGCGCGAGACGCAACTGCTGCCCGAACGCGTGCGCCGAGGCCGTGTCGGCGGCGGCCTGCGTGCCGAGCGCCAGCGCGTCGATCAGCCCGGCGGCCAGCAGCGGCAGCGCATAGGCGATGAACAGGCCGAGGAAGCCTACGCCGATCAGGAAGACGAAAGGGTTCGGCGGCAGCCTGCGGCGACAGGCGCGAGCAAGCGCCCACATCAGCCATGCGGGCGCGACTGCAAAGAGCACGATCTCGAGGCCCAATCCAGCAGCCGATCGCCCGCCGGTCAAGGCCTCGATCGTCATTGCGGCGGCGACCGAGAGGACCGCGCGCGGGTAGCCGAGCAGCAGCGTCAGCCAGGCGGCGCCGGCGTACTGCAGCGTGACGCCGCCCGGCATCGTCACGGTCGCCTGCCGGGCGAGCAGCAGGGCGACGGTAGCGAGCGCCCACATGCCTTGCTGGGTCGCCGACTCGGTCCACTGCGCGCGCCGGCCCGCATCGATCAGCGCTGCGATCGCCACGGCCCCGCCCAACCAGAGAATCACCGCCGGAAGCGCGGTTTGCTGCAAGCGGGCGCTCGCTTGGTGCTGCGCTTGTATGTTCAGACCGGACCAGCGCGGTAGAGTCTGATCGCCGTTGAGG
>CALCZN010000383.1:0-8072 GCA_937903095.1 uncultured Burkholderiales bacterium | reverse complement strand
TCTCGAAGCACAGTCCGGCGTTGCCCCTGTACGAGAGCGTCGACGCCGAGCGGGCGCTCGCGCGCTTCCGCGTGCAGCGTTTCGGTGCGCCCTTCGATCTCCCCGGCGGCATCCGTGCGCGTTTCGCTCCGGCCGGGCACCTGCTGGGCGCCGCCAGCGTCGTCCTGCAGCGCGACGGCCGCACGCTCGTCTTCAGCGGTGACATCGGGCGCAACGAAGACTTCGTCATGCGCCCGCCGCAGGTGCCGGAATTCGCCGACACGCTCATCATCGAATCCACTTACGGCGATCGCCGGCACGCTTCGATCGACGACGCGCTCGCGCAGCTCGCCGGCGTGATCCGCGACACGGCCGCACGCGGCGGCACCGTGCTGATTCCGTCCTTCGCGGTGGGCCGTGCGCAATCGCTGCTCGTCGCATTGCATCGGCTGCGCGAGGCCGGCTCGATTCCGGCGCTGCCGGTCTATCTCGACAGCCCGATGGCGATCGACGCCACGCGCCTGTATCGGCGTTTCAACGGCGATCATCGGCTCAGCGACGCCGAGTGCGAGGCGATCTATCGCGGCGCCCGCTTCGTGAACACGCCCGAGGAGTCCAAGCGCCTCGCGCAACTGCACGTGCCGTCGATCCTGATCTCGGCCAGCGGCATGGCCACCGGCGGGCGCGTGCTGCATCACCTGAAGCGCCTGCTCCCCGATCCGGCCAATCACGTCGTCTTCGCCGGCTTCCAGGCGGGCGGCACGCGCGGTGCGCATCTGGTGGGCGGTGCGCGCGAGGTGAAGATCCACGGCGAATGGCATCCGGTGAACGCATCGGTGACGCAGCTCGACGGCTTTTCGGCGCACGCCGATGCCGACGAACTGCTCGACTGGATGCGGCGGCTGCATCGCCCGCCGCAACAGGTCTACGTCGTGCACGGCGAACCCGAGGCGGCCGACCGGCTGCGCCATCGCATCGTCGACGAGCTGGGCTGGCCGGCGCGCGTACCGGAGCACGGCGAGAGGGTCGACGTCCCGCTCTGAGCAACCGGGTTCGCGTCGCGCTGGTACATTTGGGGCGATGCAAACCGTCCCGTTCCGCCACCCGGTCGGTCAGCGCAAGGGTCGCCAGGTAGACCCCGAGGCGCGTGCGCGCATCGACGCGCTGTTCGGCGACGCGCCGATGCGTTGCGACCTGCTGATCGAGCACCTGCACCGCATCCAGGACACCGAAGGGCATCTGCCGGCCGCGCTGCTCGCAGCGCTCGCCGAGCGCATGCGGCTGTCGCAGGCCGAGGTCTTCGAGGTCGCGAGCTTCTATCACCATTTCGACGTCGTGCGCGAAGGCGAGGCGGCTCCGCCCGCGCTCACCGTTCGAGTCTGCGAGTCGCTGCCTTGCGAGATGGCGGGCTCGCGGGCGTTGATCGAGTCGCTCGCGGCGCGCCTGGGGCGCGAGGTGCGCGTGCAGCCGGTGCCCTGCGTAGGCCGCTGCGCCGACGCGCCGGTCGCGGTGGTCGGACAGCGTCCGGTCGCATCGGCGAACGTCGAGCGCGTCGAGGCGGCGATCACCGACGGCGATCGCACGTGCCCCGTGCCCGATCCGCGCGAAGGCGCGATCCCCGGCTGCGGCGACTACGCGACCTACTGCGCGAACGGCGGCTATCGGCAGCTCGCGCGCGTGGTCGCCGAGCCGTCGCGTCGCGAAGCGGTGCTCGCCGAACTGGAGTCTTCGGCGCTGCGCGGCCTGGGCGGTGCCGGCTTTCCCGCCGCGCGCAAGTGGCGCGCGGTGGCCGCGCAGCCCGGCCCACGCCTGCTCGTCGTCAACGCCGATGAAGGCGAGCCGGGCACCTTCAAGGATCGCCATTACCTCGAGCGCGCGCCGCACCGGATGCTCGAAGGCATGCTGATCGCCGCCTCGGTCGTCGGCTGCGAAGCCTGCTACGTCTACCTGCGCGACGAATACGCCGGCGTGCGCGCGCTGCTCGAGCGAGAGATCGCCGCGCTGCGCGCCGACCCGCCGGTGCCCGCGCTTGCGCCGATCCACCTGCGCCGCGGCGCCGGCGCCTACATCTGCGGCGAGGAGAGCGCGCTGATCGAGTCGATCGAGGGCAAGCGCGGAATGCCGCGGCTGCGTCCGCCCTACGTGGCCGAGCGGGGTCTCTTCGGGCGACCCACGCTCGTGCACAACGTCGAGACGCTGCACTGGGTGCCGGAGATCCTCGAGCGCGGCGCCGCGTGGTTCGCCTCGCACGGGCGCCGCGGACGGCGCGGGCTGCGCACCTTCTCGGTGTCGGGCCGCGTGCGCGAACCGGGCGTGAAGCTCGCGCCGGCCGGCATCAGCCTGCGCGGGCTGGTCGACGAGCACTGCGGCGGCATGGCGCCGGGGCACGAGCTGTACGCCTGGCTGCCCGGCGGCGCCTCGGGCGGCATCCTGCCGGCCTCGCTCGCCGACGAGCCGCTCGACTTCGACACGCTGCAGCCGCACGGCGCGTTCATCGGCTCGGCGGCGATCGTCGTGCTGTCGCAGCACGATTCCGCGGCCGACGCCGCGCGCAACCTGATGGCCTTCTTCCGCAGCGAGTCCTGCGGCCAGTGCACGCCGTGCCGCGTCGGCACGGCCAAGGCGCTCGGCAAGATGCGCGAGACGCGCTGGAACGCTCCGCTGCTCGGCGAGCTGTCGGGGGCGATGATCGACGCGTCGATCTGCGGGCTGGGCCAGGCGGCGCCGAATCCGATGCTCTCGGTGCTGCGCTGGTTTCCGCACGAAGTGCAGGGCCGATGAGGGACGAGCGATGAGCCGCAGGGTCGAAACCGTCGGCGAAACCGTCCGCCAAGCCGCGCGCACGGAACCCGGCGAAGCCGCCGGCGCGACGATCGCGTTCGAGCTGGACGGCCGCGCGATCGATGCGCGCGCCGGCGAGACGATCTGGGAGGCGGCGTGCCGTCACGGCACGACGATCCCCACGCTGTGCCGGTACGAAGGCTATCGGCCCGACGGCAACTGCCGTGCGTGCGTCGTCGAGATCGACGGCGAGCGCGTGCTCGCGCCCTCGTGCTGCCGCGTGCCGTCGGCGGGCATGAAGGTGCGCAGCGCGAGCGATCGCGTGCGCGCCGCGCAGCGGATGGTCGTCGAGTTGCTGCTCGCCGATGCACCGCCCGCGCCGCGCCGCGAGGATTCCGAGCTGACGCACTGGGCGCGCGAACTCGGCGTCACGCGCTCGCGTTTCGCCGCGCGCGAGCAGCCGTCTGCCGACTTCAGCCACCCGGCGATCGCCGTGCAGCTCGATGCGTGCATCCAGTGCACGCGCTGCGTGCGCGCCTGCCGCGAGGAGCAGGCCAACGACGTCATCGGCTACGCGGGCCGCGGCGACGCCTCGCGCATCGTCTTCGACTTCGGCGACCCGATGGGCGCCTCCACCTGCGTCGGCTGCGGCGAATGCGTGCAGGCGTGCCCGACGGGCGCGTTGATGCCGCGGCTGCTCGGCGAGGTCGACGCGCCGCTGCGGCCCGGCGACGTCGCGCCGCGCGCCGCCGAGCGCCGCGTCGATTCGCTGTGCCCGTTCTGCGGCGTGGGCTGCCAGCTCACCTATCACGTGTCGGGCAACCGCATCCGTTACGTCGAGGGTCGCAACGGGCCGGCCAACCACGGTCGGCTGTGCGTGAAAGGGCGTTTCGGCTTCGACTACGCGGCCAGCCGCGAACGGCTCGACGTGCCGCTCGTGCGACGCGAGGGCGCGGCGAAGAATCCCGTGTACGGCCGCCTGCCGGCCGGCTGGCGCGACCAGTTCCGCGAGGCCGCGTGGGACGAAGCGCTGGCCATCGCCTCCGGCGGCCTCGCGCGCATCCGCGACGACATCGGCGCGCACGCGCTCGCCGGCTTCGGCTCGGCCAAGGGCAGCAACGAGGAGGCGTACCTGTTCCAGAAGCTCGTGCGCACCGGCTTCGGAACGAACAACGTCGATCACTGCACGCGGCTGTGCCATGCCTCGTCGGTGGCGGCGCTGCTTGAGGGCATCGGCTCGGGCGCGGTATCGAACCCGGTGTCCGACGTGGCGAAAGCCGATTTCGTGCTCGTCATCGGGTCGAACCCGACGGTGAATCACCCGGTCGCCGCCAGCTGGATCAAGAACGCGGCGCGCCGCGGAACGACGCTGGTCGTCGCCGACCCGAAGCGCAACGAGCTCGCGCGGCATGCGTCTACCGTGCTGCAGTTCACGCCGGGCGCCGATGTCGCGCTGCTCGACGCGATGCTGCACGCGATCGTCTACGGCGGCTTCGTCGACCGCGAGTTCATCGCGGCGCGAACTGCCGATTTCGAGGCGCTGCGCGAGCGCCTCGCGCCTTATAGCCCCGAGCGGATGGCGTCGCTGTGCGGCATCGACGCGGCGACCATTCGCGCGGTCGCGCAGCAGTACGCGACGAGCCGCGCGTCGATGATCCTGTGGGGCATGGGCGTATCGCAGCACGTGCACGGCACCGACAACGCGCGCTGCCTGATCGCGCTGGCCCTGTGCACCGGCCAGATCGGCCGCCCCGGCGCCGGCCTGCACCCGCTGCGCGGCCAGAACAACGTGCAGGGCGCCTCCGACGTCGGCCTCATTCCGATGATGCTGCCCGACTACGGGCGGGTGGACGACGAGCGCGTCGCCGGGCGCTTCGAGCGGCTGTGGGGCACGCGCATCGATCGCCGCCCCGGGCTGACCGTCGTCGAGATCCTGAAGGCCGCCGCCGAGCGGCGCATCCGCGGCCTGTATGTGATGGGCGAGAACCCGGCGATGTCCGACCCCGACCTGCAGCATGCGCGGCAGGCGCTCGCCGCGCTCGATCTGCTCGTCGTGCAGGACATCTTCCCGACCGAGACGGCGTATCTGGCCGACGTGATCCTTCCCGCTTCCGCGTTCCCCGAGAAGACCGGCAGCTTCACGAACACCGACCGGATGGTGCAGCTCGCGCGCAAGGCGGTCGAGCCGCCAGGACAGGCGCGGGCCGACCTCGACATCCTCGTCGCGATGGCGCGCGGTCTCGGGCTCGACTGGCGCTACTCGCATCCGCGCGAGGTCTTCGAGGAGATGCGCGAATCGATGGACTCGATCCGCGGCATCGACTGGGATCGGCTCGAGCGCGAAGGCAGCGTCACCTATCCGTGTGCGAGCGCGGACGATCCGGGCCAGCCGGTGGTGTTCCGCGAGCGCTTCCCCACGGCGAGCGGACGCGGGCGCTTCGTTCCCGCGTCGCCGGGAATGCCGGCCGAAACGCCCGATGCCGATTACCCGTTCGTGCTGACCACCGGACGCCAGCTCGAGCACTGGCACACCGGCGCAATGACGCGACGGGCGCAGGCGCTCGACGCGATCGAGCCCGAGGCGACCGCGTCGATGCATCCGGCCGATCTCGCGCGCCTGGGCCTGCAGCCCGGCATGCGCGCGCGCATCGCTTCGCGTCGCGGGGAGATCGCGCTCTTCGTGCGCGAGGACGACGGCGTGGCACCCGGGTGCGTGTTCGTCCCGTTCGCGTACGCGGAGGCCGCGGCGAACGTGCTCACCCATCCGCAGCTCGATCCCTTCGGCAAGATTCCCGGCTTCAAGTACTGCGCGGTTTCGATCGAGGCGCTGCGCCAGGAGCCTGGGGGCAGAGCGCCGCCAGACTCCTGGCCCGCCTGACGCTGCGGGAGATCGCGGCGTTTCCGCCGCGGTGTTTTCTGCCGCCATCGACAGGCCGTCGGATTGCTGTTGCCTTCGCTCGTCGGCGCATCCCCGTCCGGGGGCGCCGGCAAGTCGATCATGGTCCAGCTCTTCCCGCCACGAGTCGAGCTCGTCGTCAAGCTCGTCGCCGCCGCCATCGGGCTGTCGCTGCTGGCGCTGCTCGTGCTCGCGGTGTGGCGCGCGCGCGCCGACCTGCTGATCGGCAAGGCGATCGCGCAACCGATTCCGTTCAGTCACAAGCATCACGTCGGCGACGACGGCATCGATTGCCGCTATTGCCACGTGCAAGTGGAGACCGGCGCCTTCGCCGGCATGCCGTCGACGCGCACCTGCCTCACCTGCCATTCGCAGCTGTATCGCGATGCGCCGATGCTCGCGCCGCTGCACGAGAGCGCGCGCAGCGGGCGGCCGATCGCGTGGCGGCGCGTGCACGACCTGCCCGACTTCGTCTATTTCGACCACTCGATCCACGTCGCCAAGGGGGTCGCCTGCCAGCAGTGCCACGGGCGCGTCGACCAGATGCCGCTCACCTGGCGAGTCTCTCCGCTGCAGATGCAGTGGTGCCTGCAGTGCCATCGCGATCCGCGGCCGCAGCTGCGTACGCCGGATCGCGTCTTCGAGATGCTCGATCCCCCGGCCGCGCAGGCGGCGCATGCCGGCGCGCGCGAAGCCGCGCACGTGGTCGCCCTCGACAGCCGTCGGCGCATGACCGATTGCTCGACTTGCCATCGTTGACGAGCGATGACGAAGCCGCCCGACCGGCCCGATCGCCGCAGCGTCCTGCAACGGATGGCGGCGTCGGTCGCGCTGGCCGGCGCCGGCTGCACGCGCGTGCCCGACGAGCGCATCGTTCCCTACGAACGAATGCCGGAGGCCGGCACCGCGTCGCTGCCCGTGTACTACGCCAGCGCCTTCGTGCGCAGCGGTTTCGCGCACGGCGTGCTGGTCGGCACGAAAGAGGGGCGCCCGATCAAGATCGAAGGCAACCCGACCCACCCGTCGAGCCGCGGCGCGACCGACGTGTTCGCGCAGGCCTCGGTGCTGCAGTTGTGGGATCCCGACCGATCGCCGGCCGTCGTGCAGCGCGGCCTGACCGCGAGCTGGAGCGCCTTCGACAGCGCATGGCGCGAACGCGAGGCGCAACTGCTCGCGAGTCGCGGCGAGGGACTGCGCCTGCTCACCACGCGTTTCACCTCGCCCACGCTGCGGCGCCAGATCGGCATGCTGCTCGAGCGCTTTCCGCGCGCCCGATGGCATCGCCACGATCCGCTGCACGTGCGCGCGATCGACGAGGGCGCGCGCCGCGCCTTCGGCCGCGTCGTGCGTTGCGTGTCGCATTTCGACCGTGCGCGCTTCGTGCTGTCGCTGGGCGCCGATCCCTTCTCCGAAGGGCCGGCCAGCGTACGCGATGCGATCGATTGGTCGACGCGGCGGGCCGACGACCTGCGGGCGAACGACGCTTCGCATCTGGCGCGCCTCGTCTGCGCCGAGACGACGCGCGGACTGTTCGGCGCGCGCGCGGACGAGCGCCTCGTGCTCGCGCCGGCGCAGATCGACACGCTCGCACAGCGCCTGGCCGCGCAGCTCTATCCCGATCTCGCGACGTCCGAGCCTTCCGCTGCGGGAACGGACGCCGCGGCCGCGCGGGTCGTGCGCTGGGCCGCTCGCCTGAAGCGGGCGGGAGCGCAGGCGCTCGTCGTCGCCGGCCCGCAGGCATCGGCGAACACGCACGCGATCGCGCATCTGCTCAACCTGCGGCTGGGCGCCGGCGGCACGAGCGTCGACTGGATCGATCCGCCTGAGGGGGACGAAGCGGGGGACGAAGCGGCGGACTCGATCGAGGATCTCGCCGATGCGATGCGCACCGGCGACGTCGATACGCTGCTGATCCTCGACGGCAACCCGGTCTACGATGCGCCGGCCCGATCGCGTTTCCGCGAGGCGCTGCATCGCGTCGAGTTCAGCGCGCACCTGTCGCTGTATCGCGACGAGACTTCCGACGCCTGCGTCTGGCATCTGCCGCGCTCGCACGACTACGAGCAGTGGAGCGATGCGCGCGCTTTCGACGGCAGCGTCACCGTGCTGCAGCCGGCGATCGCGCCGCTCTACGACACGCGTTCGGCGCACGAGCTGCTCGCGGCGCTCGCCGGCGCCGCGCAACGCGACGGGCGCGAGATCGTTCGCGCGACCTGGCGCGGATCGAGCGGACCCGAGGAATTCGACGCCTGGTGGCGGCGCAGCCTGCGGGCGGGAACGATCGAGTCGAGCGCTCATCCGCCGCTCGCTCTTTCGCGCGACGCCGCGAACCGGATCGCGCCCGCAGCGCCGACCCCCCCAGCGCCGGCCGGCGACGCCGCCGTGGCCGCGCTCGAATCCGGAAGGGCGGTGGTGC
>CALCZN010000382.1:0-8067 GCA_937903095.1 uncultured Burkholderiales bacterium | reverse complement strand
GGGCGGCGCGCGACGAAACGTCGGCGCAAGCGGTCACCGGACGGCGGGGTACTGCGGGCGCTACCGCACCCGATTCGCGATACCGCTTCTGGACCGATTCGTTCGACGAGATCGTCGAGCCGGCAAGCGTCTGCTCCGAAGCCGAGCTGACGCTGCTGCGCAAGCGCCTCGACGCGGAGGTCGCGCCGTTCGCACCCGCGGTAGACCGGCTGGCGATGCGTCTACAGCGCGCGCTGCTGACGCGGATGTCGCGCAGCTGGGATTTCGAGCTCGACGACGGCATCCTCGACACCGGGCGGCTCGCCCGCGTGATCGCCACGACGCGGGCGCCCGGTTCATTCAAGCAGCAGAACGCATCCCGGGTACCGGCAACGGTCGTCACGCTGCTGATCGACAACTCGGGCTCGATGCGCGGGCGATCGATCGAGCTTGCGGCGATCACCGCGGACGTCCTCGCGCGCACGCTGGAGCGCTGTGCGATCAAGGTCGAGATCCTCGGCTTCACCACCGCGTCGTGGAAGGGCGGGCGGGCACGCGAGAACTGGCTCGCCTGCGGAGGACCGCCGGCGCCCGGCCGTCTGGCCGATCTGCGGCACATCGTCTACAAGCCGGCCGATACCCCGTGGAGACACGCGCGCAACGGACTGGGCCTGATGCTGCATCCGGGTCTGCTCAAGGAGAACATCGACGGCGAGGCGCTGCTGTGGGCGCACCGGCGATTGCTCGCGCGTCCGGAACCTCGCAGGATCCTGCTCGTGCTGTCGGACGGCGCGCCCGGCGACGATTCGACGCTGTCGGCGAACGACGCGGGCTATCTGGACCGGCACCTGCATCAGGTGATCGCACGAATCGAAGGCAGCGGCGCCGTCGAGCTGATCGCCGTCGGCATCCGGCACGACGTCGGCCGGTATTACGAGCGCGCGGCCACCGTGATGGATGCCGGGGAACTGGGCAGCGTGATGATCGACCGGCTCGCACGCATGCTCACGGGGCTGCCGCTGCCCGCTTCGCGACCGCCTGCACGGTTCGCACGAGCGCCGGGCTGACGCTGTACGTGCGCGACCGCGCTCAACGCTGCGCGCAATCGTCGACGGCGCGGCGCGCCATCACGGTCACCAGATGCGCGCGATACCCGGCGTCGGCGTGCAGATCGGCGTTCAGTCCCGCCGCGGGAATGCGGATCGATGCAATTGCGTCCGAGGCGAAGCGCTGCGACAGCGCTGCCTCCATCGCGGTCACGCGGAACACGGACGACGCCGCGCCGGTGACGGCGACGCGCACCCGTCCGCCGCCGAAATCGGCGACGAAGACGCCGACGATCGCATAGCGCGACGCCGGGTTGCGGAACTTCGCGTAGGCGGCACGCAGCGGAATCGGGAACACGACCGAGGTGACGATCTCGCCCGGATCGAGCGCCGTCTCGTACATCGCGCGGAAGAACCCGTCGGCCTCGTGGCGCCCGCGGTTGGTGACGATCGTCGCGCCCAGGCCGAGACAGGCGGCCGGGTAATCGGCGGCAGGGTCGCTGAGCGCGATCGAACCGCCGCAGGTGCCCATGTTGCGCACCATTCGGTCGCCGATGCCTGCTGCCAGCGCGGCCAGCGCCGGCAACGCGCGCCGGATCTCGGCCGACTCGGCCACCTCCCGATGGCGCGTCATCGCGCCGAGCGTGACGGCATTGCCGCCGACGGCGATACCGCGCAACGGCGCGATCGCGCCGAGATCGACGAGCTTCGACGGGCTCGCGAGCCGCATCTTCATTGCCGCAACGAGGCTTTGCCCGCCGGCGAGCAGGCGCGCGTCCGGATCCTCGGCGAGAAGCGTGGCGGCCTCCTCTACGGTGCCGGCCTTGCAGTAAGCGAACGGGTACACGTATAAAGCTCCGTGGGCTGTGGGTAGCGTTCGTCGCTCAGGCGCCTCGGGCGGCGGCAGTGACGGCGCAAGCCGGATCGCTCGACGCCGCGTGGACCGACCGCACGATGTTTGCGTAGCCGGTGCAGCGGCACAGGTTTCCGTCGAGCTGCTCGCGGATCTGCTCCTCGGACGGCTGCGGAACGGTTCGCAACAGGTCGATTGCGCTCATCACCATGCCGGGCGTGCAGAAGCCGCACTGCAGGCCGTGATGCTCGTGAAACGCCTTCTGCACCGGATGCAGCGCGCCGCCTTCGTTCGCAATCCCCTCGATGGTGACGACCTTCGCACCGTCCACCTGCACCGCGAGGACGCTGCACGATTTCACGGCGCGCCCGTCGACGTGGACGGTGCACGCGCCGCACTGCGACGTGTCGCAGCCGACGTGCGTGCCGGTGAGACCCAGCGTCTCACGCAGATACGTGACGAGCAGCGTGCGTTCGTCCACCTGCGCGGTGGTCGCCTTGCCGTTCACGTGGAACGAAACCTGGACAGTCATTGCGCGCTTCCTTGAACGAATTCCTTCACAGGCCGAGGTACGCCCGGCGCACGTCGTCGTTGCCGAGCAGCTCGCCGCCCGAGCCCTCGAGCACCACTTCGCCGTTCTCGAGCACGTAGGCGCGGTCGGCGTGCTCGAGCGACTCGGCCACGTTCTGCTCGACGAGCAGGATGCTCATGCCGTCCCGATTCAGCGTGGAGACGATGTCGAACATCTGCCCGACGAGCAGCGGCGACAGGCCGAGCGACGGCTCGTCGAGCATGATCATCATCGGCTCGGCCATGATCGCGCGCCCGATCGCCACCATCTGCTGCTCGCCGCCCGACAGCGTTCCCGCGAGCTGGCTGCGCCGTTCGAACAGCCGGGGGAACAGCTCGAAGACGCGCTCCAGATTGCGCGCCGTGCGCCGGCGCGCGCGCTGCAGGTTTCCGCCCAGCCGCAGGTTGTCCTCGACCGACAGCGTCGGAAACAGCTGCCGCCCTTCGGGCACCTGCGCCAGCCCCGCCTCGCAGACCGCGTTGCTCGACAGCCCGGCGATCTCGACGCCATCGAAACGGACCGTGCCGGCGCTCGCGCGCAGCATTCCCGCGAGGGTGCGGATCAACGTCGTCTTCCCCGCTCCGTTGGCGCCGACGACGGCGACGATCTCGCCGCGGTCGACGTGCAGCGACACCCCGGCGAGCACCGACGTGCCGGCATAGCCCGCGCGCACGCCGGCCACCTCGAGCAGCCGTTCCCCCGATCCCGGGGCCGCCCGGGGCTCGCGCTTCATCGCCGTTCCGCCTTGCGGCCGAGGTAGCTTTCGATGACGCGCGGGTCGGCCGCGATCGCGGCCGGCGCGCCCTGCGCGAGCGCCTTGCCGTGATGCAGGACGACGACCTTCTGCGCGATCGCCATGACGACGCGCATCACGTGCTCGATCAGCAGGATCGTGACGCCGTCGTCGCGAAACGAATGCAGCACCGCGGTGACGCGGTCGGCCTCCGACGGGCGCAGGCCGGCCATCACCTCGTCGAGCATCAGCAACCGCGGCCGCGTGGCCAGCGCCTTCGCGGTCTCCAGCAGCTTGCGATCGGGAAGCGTCAGCGTCGAGGCGGGCGCGTCGGCCTTCGCCCCCAGGCCGATCCGGTGCAGCAGGTCGGCGGCGACTGCCCTCGCCTCGGCGAGTTTCGGCGCGCGGTTCAGCGCTCCCACCATCACGTTCTCGAGCACGGTCATGCCGAGCAGCGGCCGCACGATCTGGAACGTGCGCGCGATGCCCATCGAGCACAGCTCCTCGGGCGTGCGACCGACGATCTCGCGCCCCTCGAAGCGGATCGAGCCCTCGCTCGGAGTCAGGGCACCGGCGATCAGGTGGAAGGCCGTCGTCTTGCCCGCGCCGTTGGGGCCGATCAGCGCGGTGATCGATCCTTTCTCGACGTCGAAGGAGACGTCGTCGACGGCGACCAGGCCGGCGAAGCGCTTGGTGAGGTTGCGTACCTCGAGAATGGTCATCGGTTGCCCGCGTCGGAGAGCCGCAGCCGGCGAGCCAGCCACGGCCAGCAGCCGCCGGGCGCGACGATGATCACCGCCATCAGCAGCACGCCGTAGAGCAGCAGGTTCAGGCCGTTGATGCCGAGCGACTGTGCGAGATCCCTCGAGACCTCGTTCAGCGGAATGACCAGGAATGCGCCGAGGATCGGGCCGAACAGGGTTCCCATTCCGCCGATGACCGGCGCGAGGATCATCTCGATGCTGATGCGCATCCCGAAGACCGAATCGGGAAAGAGGCTGCCGCCGATCAGCCCGAACCATCCGCCGGCGATCGCGGTGAGGCCACCGCTGACCGCGGCGACGAGCAGCTTCATCCGGAAGGCGCGAACGCCCAATGCGCGCGCCGCGTCCTCGTCGTCGCGAAGCGCGCGCCACCGATAGCCGATCGGGCTGCGGACGAGAAGCGCCGCCAGCGCCCACGCGCCGACGAGCGACATGAGAAGCGCGTAGTAGAAGAACAGCGAGTCGCCGCGCAGGCTGAGCAGCGGCACGTTGTCGGGCCCGAGCGCCTTCAGGAAGAAGCCTCCGGTGCGCCCGACGAAACCCCAGTGCTCGAAGACGATGCGGGCGAATTCCGCGAAGGCGATCGTCAGCAGCGCGAAGTACACGCCGCGCACGGCGAAGCGAAAGCCCAGCGCGCCGACGATGCAGCCGAGCGCCGCGCCGAGCGCGAAGGACAGCGGCAGGCCGAGCCACGGGGTGATCCCGTAGCGCTCGGCGAGGATCGCGACCAGGTATGCGCCCGCGCCGAAGTACAGCGCGTGGCCGAGCGACAGTTGCCCGGCGAAGCCCATCATCAGGTTCCACGCGACGCCGACGAACGCGAACAGGAAGATCAGCGTGAGCACGGAAAGATGGAACGTGCTCGCCACGAGCGGCACGAGCAGCATCACGAGCACGAAGGCGACGGCCGCACCCCATTGCCGCATCGAGGTGGCGCGAAAGCCGCGGGACACGGCCGGCCCGCCGCCCGAGGCCGGACGCCGCGCGTCGCGGGGCAGCACCGAGCTCATGCGCGTCGACCCGCGATGCGACCCATCAGGCCTTCCGGCTTGAGCAGCAGCACGAGGATCAGCAACGCATAGCTGAGCAGGCTCTTGGCGGAAGGTTCGAGCACCATGGCCGCGATGGCCTCGGCCAGCCCGATCATCAACCCTCCGAGCAGCGCGCCGGGCAGGCTGGCGAGCCCGCCGATGATGACGATGATGAACGCGATCATCGTGAACTCGGAGGCGAGATACGGCTGCGTGTCGTAGAGCTGCGCGAGAAGCGCTCCCGCCGTTCCGGCGCATGCCACGCCTATGCCCATCGTCAGCGCGAAGATCCGGTCGATGCGCAGGCCGATCGCCTGGCCGCCGACGAGGTTCTCGGAAGCCGCGTGCAGGGCCTTTCCGGTCATGCTCCATCTCAGCCAGGCCGACAACGCCGCGATGACGCCCAGCGCCACCGCGGCAGCGTGCAGCCGCACGGCGTCGATCCGCAGGAAGCCGATCCGGTACACGTCGAAGCCCGCCTCGCCCTGGATCGCGCGCGGATCGGGTCCGAAGATCATCGCGTGAAGTCCGGTGATCGCGAGCCCCAGGCCGATGTAGAGCACGAACTGCACGTGCTGCGGCCGGCTCACGAAGTCGTTGCCGATCGCGAGCTGGAAGCCGTAGCCGAACGCGAAGGTGAGCGCGACGGTGATCGGCAGGCTCGCGAGCGGCGAAAGGCCGGTGAACTGCCACAGCGAGTAGCCGAGATACATGCCGACGACGACCATCTCGCCGTGCGCGAAGTTCACCACCCGCATCACGCCGAAGATCACGTTCAGGCCGGTGGCCACCAGCGCGTAGATCACGCCGATCAGCAGGCCGTTCACCGCCACGCCGGCATACAACTCGAGCATTCGCGATCCGGGCTTCGGCTTCGATGCGGGAAGTGCCTGCTCGCGATCGCAGTCAGCCGCGCTGGCTCCACGGCGTCATCGGCAGCTTGACCGGCGCCTGCGCGAACTCGGCCGGGCCGACGACCACGGGCTGCTGGTTCTGCACCTGCAGCAGCGGCACGCCGATGTTCGGGTTCTGTCCCTTCGCATCGAAGCGGATCGGCCCGCCCGACATGATGTGGTCGGCGATGTCGGTCTGGCGAAGCGCCTCGTGCAGGTCGACGGGACGCGTCGAACGCGCGCGCCGGAACGCATCGACCACGACGAGGATGCTCTCCCAGCCGAAGGCCGAGTTGAGCTCGAAGCGCTGGTCGGGATATTCCTTCGCCCAACGCTCGAGCACGCGTTTCGTCAGCGGCCGGCTCGCGTCGTGCCAGGGCACCGACACGAGATAGTCGTTCGCGTACTTGCCCATCGCGTCGGTGAATGCCTTCTCGTACGGCCCGGGCGAGCTCGGCCCGTAGATCGCCATCGGGGAGTAGTCCTGCTTGACCATCTCGCGCACGATCATGATCGCGTCGTTCACGCGCGTGATCGGCGCCACCAGCTCGGCGCCCGTGGCCTTCGCCTTCGCGACCTCCACCGACAGGTCGCGGGCGCGGGCGTCGTAGCTGATCGTGTCGAGGATCCGGATGCCGACGCCCGCCTTCTCCCAGGCGGCTTTCACCGCGCCGCCGGTGGCCTGCCCGAAGGTGTCGTTGACGTGCATGACCACGGCCGTGCGCGGCTGGAACCCGGGCCGCAGCAGCTCCTTGAAGCGCTGCACGCCGTTGGCGACGATGTCGTCCGACGGACAGAAGTTGCGGAAGATCTGCGTGAAGCCCTGTTCGGTGATCTGGCGCGCCGAACCGATGTTGACCACGAGCGGCACCTTCGCCGCCTCGCAGGCCTGCGCCGCCGAGATCGTCGCGCCCGAGTCCCAGGCGCCGACCACGACCGAGCATCCGTCCCGGATCGCCTTTTCGGCCGCGAGCCTTCCGTTCTCCGCCTTCGACTCGGTGTCCAGGAACGAGACGTCGAGCTTCACGCCCTGTTCGGCGAACATCTTCACGGCGAGCTCGGTGCCGCGACGCGTGGCCAGGCCGGGGAACGAGACGACGCCCGACAGCGGCAGGACGACGCCGATCTTCAGGGGACCGTCCTGCGCGCGCAGCACGGCGGGAAACGAAAGCGCCGACAGTGCCGCGGCGGCGGTGCCCGCCCGCAGGACTTCCCGACGCGAGGACGAAACGCTCTTGCTCGATGCCGACATGGGTGCTCCTCCGTGTATTCGTGTCGTACGTATGCGTTGAAGGTGCGACGGCGCGAACGGTTTCAGCGCGACGATGCCGCTGCCGCCTCGATCAGGCGGCGAACGCGCAACGGCGTCAGCGGGCCGCGACGGACGACGACGCCGAGCGGGCGCAGCGCGTCCTCGACGGCGTTGGCGATCGCTGCAGGCGGGCCGATCGCGCCGCCCTCGCCGAGTCCCTTGACGCCGAGCGGATTCCTCGTCGACAGGTTCTCGATGTGATCGAGCGCTATCGGCGGGATGTCGCTAGCGATCGGCAGCGCGTAGTCCATGAAGCTGCCGGTGACCGGCTGGCCGGCGTCGTCGTACACCATCTCCTCGCGCAGGATTCCGCCGATGCCCTGCGCGATGCCGCCGACGACCTGTGCGTCGGCAAGCAGCGGATTCACGACGCGGCCGCAGTCGTGCACGACGATGTAGCGCAGCAGCGAGACGACGCCGGTGTCCGGATCGACGCTGACGACGACGGCATGCGCGGCGCTCGCGTAGGTGACCGTGGGCGGGATGAAATACGCCTTCTCGGCGAGCAGGCCGTCGCCGCGCGCGCCCTCCTTCAGCACCGCCTTCGCCTGCGCCTGCGCGACCTTCCCCAAAGCCAGCGAGTGCCCCGGCACGCCCTGGATGCGGATCTCACCATCGACGATCTCGAGATCGCCGGGGGAGACGTCCATCAGGTTCGAGGCGAGATCGAGCGCGCGCTCCTTCACCTGCAACGAAGCCTTGTGGATCGCGTTGCCCGCCGCAACCGTGCTGCGGCTGGCGATGGTGCCGATGCCGTAGTCGATGGTCGCCGTGTCGCCGCCGATCACGTCGACCGACTCGACCGGCACGCCGAGCGCATCGGCGGTGATCTGCGCGTATACGGTGCGGTGCCCCTGGCCCTGGCTGCACGCGCCGGTGGCCACC
>CALCZN010000381.1:0-13656 GCA_937903095.1 uncultured Burkholderiales bacterium | reverse complement strand
GCCAACTCGCTGCTGTGCCGTGCGGCGCTCGCGGGCACCGACGTCGATGCAGCCACCTTCACATTGGTGCGCATCGCCTCGGGGACGTTCGTGCTGGCGCTGCTGCTGCGGGCGCGGGGCTCGCGGGTCGACGCGAAGACCGGTTGGCTTCCGGCGCTCGCGCTCTTCGGCTACGCGGCGACCTTCTCCTACGCGTACCTCGGCCTGTCGACGGCGACCGGAGCGCTGATCCTGTTCGGTTCGGTGCAGGCGACGATGATCGGCCGCGCGCTGTACGCCGGCGAGCGCTTCGGGGGCTGGCAGGCGGCCGGATTCGGGCTCGCGCTCGCCGGCTTCGTTGCGCTGCTGCTTCCCGGGGCAACCGCACCCCACTGGCTGCCGGCTTCCTCGATGATCGCAGCCGGCGTGTTCTGGGGCGCGTATTCGCTCGCCGGGCGCGGAGCCGCCGATCCGCTTTCGGCCACGGCGACGAACTTCGCGCGCGCGATCCTTCCGGCGGCCGTGTTGAGCGTGGTCACCGCCGGCTCGATTCGCGTCGATCCCGCGGGAGTCGCCTATGCGGTCGCCTCCGGCGCGCTGGCCTCGGGCGTCGGCTACGTGATCTGGTACGCCGCCGTGCGCGGGCTTCGCGCGGGCTCCGCGGCGATCATCCAGCTCAGCGTGCCCTTCATCGCGGCACTGGGCGGCGTCGTGCTGCTCGACGAAGCGCTCTCGCTTCGCCTCGTGATCTCGTCGGCGGCGCTGATCGGCGGCATCGCGGTGGCGCTGATCTGCGAGCCGCGTGACTCCGGGGTGCGTCGCACGACGACCGCGCGGGAGGGGTGATCCCGCCCGCCTATCCCGCCACCCGCAGCACCGACTTCCCGATCGACACCCGCTCCTCGAGCCGTCGGTGCGCCTCGGCGAGCGTGGAGAATTCGTGGACGTCCGAGATCCGCGCCGACAGGGCTCCCGAGGCCACGTCGTCGAATACTTTTTTCGCGCGCCGCCGCAGGGTCTGCGCGTCGGGGACGTAGTCGGCGAGTCGCGGGCGCGTGAAGAACAGCGACCCGCCGTCGGCGAGCTGCATCGGGTCGATCGACGGCACCTTCCCCGAGTTGGTTCCGTAGAGAACCATGAGGCCGGTCCGGCGCAGCGCGCGCAGGCTCGTCTCGAAGGTGGCGGCGCCGATCGAGTCGAAGACGACGTGAACGCCCTGCTTGCCGGTCAGCTCCTCGACGAGCGGGAGGAGCGATTCGCTTTCGTAGGACGAAACGGCTTCGGCGCCGCAGTCGCGCGCGACCGCGGCTTTCTGCGCACTGCTCGCGGTCGCGATGACGCGGGCGCCTCGCCGGCGCGCCATCTGGATGAGCAGTTGGCCGATTCCGCCCGAGCCCGCATGCACGAGACACCACCGATCGTGCTGCAGGCGCCCGACATCCTCGACGAGGTAATGCGCGGTGATCCCCTGGAACAGCGTGGCTGCGGCGACGTCGAGACCCAGCCCGTCGGGCACCGCGACGAGCTTCGACTCGGGAACGACGGCGTACTCGGCGTAGCTGCCGCGCACGAGACACCACGACACGCGATCGCCGGACTTCCAGGTCTCGACCCCTTCGCCGATCGCCTCGATGCGCCCCGCGCCTTCCATGCCGAGCGTGAGCGGCAGGGACGCCGCGTAGTGACCGGGGCGCGCGTAGACGCCGCGCCGCGTATACACGTCCATGAAGTTGATGCCGGCGTAGGCGACCTTCACCAGCACCTCGCCGGGGCCCGGCGCAGGAACGGCGATTTCGGTTTCGGCGAGAACCTCCGGGCCGCCGTAGTGTTCGATTCGAATGGCTCGCATGTCGTACCTATGTTCGGGTGCGGTCGAATTCGCCCGCCGTCGTCACGATCCAGTCCCGCAGCTTCTCGACGAGAGGCGAGTCCTGCTTGTGCTCCGGAAAGACCAGGCAATACCGCTTCATGTGCTTCAGGGCGATGTCGAACGGGATGACGAGATCGCCCCGGTCGATCTCGTCCTGCACGTAGAACCGCGGGACGAGGCCCACGCCTAGCCCTGCCCGCGCCGCCTCGATGACCATGCCGTACAGCTCGAAGCGCATTCCCGGAACGGCTCCGTCGTGAGGATAGCCGGCCAGCTCGAACCAGCGCGGCCAGGCGTCGGTGCGAGTCGACTTGTGCAGCAGCGGAAGGGCGAGCAGGTCGCTGGGCACGCGCAGGCGCGAGACGTCGAAGTGTGCCGGGTTCAAAGTAGGAACGACGGCTTCCTCGAACAGCTCGATCTTGACGACGTCCGTCCACGCAGGGCTGTCGAAGTGCAGGGCCGCGTCGAAGATGGTGCCCCGGAAGGCGAAGGGCTCGGGGCGCTCCGAGAGGTTCAGCGTGATGTCGGGGTACTGCCTGCGAAACTCGTGCAGGCGCGGCAGCAGCCACCGGTTGGCGAAGGTCGGGATCACCGCCAGCTCGAGCACGCCGCCGGCGCCCCGATGCGTCATCAGCGAGCGGGTGTGCTGCTCGATCTCGTCGAGATTGACGGCGATCGTGCGGCTGTAGTGCCGGCCGGCCTCGCTCAGCACGACCTGCTTCTTCACGCGTTCGAAGAGCCTGACGCCGAGGTAGTTCTCGAGCGCCGCGATCTGGCGGCTGACGGCGCTTTCGGTGAGACAGAGCTCGGCGGCAGCGCGGGCGAAGCTCTCGTGTTTCGCGGCTGCGTCGAACACCGCGAGAGCGACGGTGCTCGGAATCTTGCGCTTCACCTCAGGTGGGCGCCGCCTGCCGCGGCTGCCGGAGGGTCATGACGAAACCGAACGAACTCACAATGAAACATCAATTGTCGCAACGCCGACACCCTCCCGATAATCGCCGCGTCTTCCCACGATTCGAGAAGTGTAGCGATGACGCGGTACAGGCTCTTCTACGACAACGAATGGCACGATCCCCACTCGGGGCGCTGGTTCGATTCGCTCGATCCCTTTTCCGGCGAGGGCTGGGCGGAAATTCCGCAGGCCGACGCGGTGGACGTCGACCGCGCCGTCACCGCCGCGGCGAAGGCTTTCGAGGGGCCGTGGTCGGAGATGTCGGCGAGCGCCCGCGGCATGCTGCTGCACCGGCTCGGAAGCCTGATCGATCGCGATGCGGAGAAGCTCGCGCGCGTCGAGAGCCGCGACAACGGGAAGCTGCTGAGCGAGACGCTCGGGCAGGTCAAGTACACCGCGAAGTACTTCTACTACTACGGAGGTCTTGCGGACAAGATCCAGGGCGCGGTCGTTCCGATCGACAAGCCGAAGGTCTTCAACATCGTCCGCTACGAGCCGATGGGGGTCGTGGCGAGCATCACGCCGTGGAACTCTTCGCTTCTGCTGACCGCCTGGAAAGCCAGCGCCGCGCTGTGCGCCGGCAATACCATCGTCTGCAAGCCGTCGGAGTTCACCTCGGCATCGCTGTTCGAGCTGGCGAAGCTCTTCGTGGAGGCCGGGTTCCCGCCGGGCGTCTTCAACGTGGTCACCGGCTTCGGCGCCGAGGTGGGCGACCCGCTCATCCGGCACCCGAAGGTGGCGAGGATCGCGTTCACCGGCGGTGACGAGGCCGGACGCAAGGTCTACGTGACGGCCGCCGAAGGCTTCAAGCGGGTATCGCTCGAGCTCGGCGGCAAGTCGCCGAACATCGTCTTCGACGACGCCGATCTGGCGAAGGCCGCGAACGGCGTCATCACCGGAATCTTCTCGGCGGGAGGCCAGACCTGCATGGCGGGTTCCCGCCTGCTGCTGCAGGAATCGATCCACGACGAGTTCCTCGAGCGCATCCTGGCGATCACCCGCTCGGCGAAGATCGGGAACCCTGCCGATCCGTCGACGCAGATCGGCCCGGTCGCCACGCGCCCGCAGTACGAGAAGGTGCTGCGCTACATCGACATCGCGAAGGCCGAGGGCGCGCGATGCGTCGCGGGCGGGCGCGCGCTCTCCGGCGAAGGCTACGGCTGCGGGCAGTTCGTCGAGCCCACCGTGTTCGCCGACGTCCGCAACGACATGCGCATCGCGCAGGAGGAAGTGTTCGGCCCGGTGCTGGCGGTTCTCAAGTTCAAGGACGAGGAAGACGCGATCCGGATCGGCAACGACATCCGCTTCGGACTGGCGGCAGGCGTGTGGACCAGGAGTCTTCATCGCGCAATGCTGCTTTCCGAGAAGCTGAAGGCAGGAACGGTCTGGATCAACAACTACCGGTCGACCAGCTACACGACGCCCTTCGGCGGCTACAAGCACAGCGGGCTCGGCCGCGAGAGCGGCATGGAGTCGGTCAAGGAGTACATGGAGACGAAGAGCGTCTGGATCTCGTCGGACCTCGACATGCCGAACCCGTTCGTCCGCAAGTACTGAAGGGAAAGACATGAAAGCCAGGGAGTTCGACGTCGTCGTGGTGGGATGCGGGATCGCCGGACTCTCGGCGGCGGTGTCGGCGCTCGAGCAGGGCGCCCGCGTCGCCATCCTCGAGCGCGCCCCGCTGGAAGACCGCGGCGGACAGACGCGCTGGACCGAGGCGATGATGCGCATGAAGAGCCTGGATGCCGTCTCCGACGACTTCGAGGAGCATTTCGCGAAGAACGCCGGGCACTACCTCGACCCCGAGCTCGTCGCAGAGGCCGCCGGCTCCTGGGAGAACTGGTCGTCGATCGTCAAGGTGCTCGGTTTCACCGACCCGGAGCTGATCTCGACGCTCGCCGATCGCGCGGGGTCGACGATCCGCTGGCTCGAGAAGTTCGGCGTGCGCTTCGACTTCCTTCCCGGCTACTTCATCACCACGTGCACGACCCGCATGGCGCCGGTGGGCGGCGGGCGCGCGCTGGTCGAGGCGCTCGCCGCGGCAGCGGAACGCTCGGGCGGCGAGTTCCACTACCGGACCACGGCGCAGGACCTGATCCGCGAGCCCGACGGTTCCGTGGCGGGGGTCGTTGCCAGCGGTCCGGATGGCGAGTCGATCCGCTTCCGCGCCCGGGCGGTCGTCCTGGGCAGCGGCGGGTTCCAGGGCAACGGCGAGATGCTCACCCGGTACCTCGGACCGCGCGCGCGCTATACGCGTCCGGTCGCGCGCGGCGGCTACTACAACAAGGGCGAGGGGATCCGCATGGCGCTGGCGGCCGGCGCGGCGCCGTGCGGGGATTTCGGCGAGATCCACGCCGAGCCGCTCGATCCGCGCTCGGGGGCGACCGAGCCGATCGTCCTCGTCTTCAGCTATGGCGTGCTGGTGAACCGCGACGGCCGGCGCTTCATCGACGAAGCGCCCGCGACCGTCGATGCGACCTACGAGGCGATCACGCGGACGATCCTGCAGCAGCCCGAAGGAATCGCCTACGTGATCCTCGATTCGCGTGTCGAGGAAGTTCCGAACTGGAAGCGCTGCGTGCGTTCGGATCAACCGCCGATCGTCGCGGAGTCGCTCGCGGGCCTGGCGACGGCGCTCGGGATCGACGGGCGCAAGCTCGAGCGGACGATTGCCGGGTACAACGCCGCCTGCGTGCCCGGGCGCTTCGATCCGCTCGCCGCCGACGGGTTGAGCACCGATCCCGAGCTCGACCCGCCGAAATCGAACTGGGCGCGCACTATCGATCGTCCGCCGTTCATGGCCTATCCGGTCATCTGCGGCAACTGCTTCACCTTCGGCGGCATCAAGGTGAATTCGAGCAGCCAGGTGCTCGACATGGCGGGCGTTCCCATCCCGGGGCTGTACGCGGCGGGCGAGATGACGGGGCTCTATTACGGAACGTACACCGGAGCCACCTCCGTGCTCCGGGGCGCGGTGTTCGGGCGCATCGCGGGAACGCAGGCGGCGCGGCCGGTTCGCGAATCCGAGTCTGCATGATCACCAGAGAGAGGAGTCTGGAATGAGGAAGCACGTATCGAAGCTGCTGCTGGCACTGGGCGTGCTGGCGCTGGCCGGCCAGGCCCCGGCGGCCGAAGTCGGGGTCACGGAGAACTCGATCCGGATCGGAATGTTCGGCCCGCTGACGGGCCCCACGGCCATCGGCTCGTTGTCGGTGCTCGGCGCCGCGGCGATCTACAGGAACGTGAACGACCAGGGCGGGATCCACGGACGAAAGATCGATCTCGTCATCGAAGACGATGCATGCCAGCCCAACAAGACGATCGCGGCCACGAAGAAGCTGATCGCACAGGACCAGGTCTTCATGATCCACGGCGGCTGGTGCAGCGGAACCGTCATGGCCATCAAGCCCGAGCTCGAGCGTAACCCGGAGGTGCCGTTCATGGTGGCGGGCGCGGCCAGCGCCGCGATCTCCACGCCGGTGCAGTCGAACATCTTTCATCCGGTTGCGACCACGAACACGGTGGCTCGCGCGATGGTCGATTTCGCCGAAACGAAGCCGGGCGCCAGGCGCGTCGCCCTCATCAGTCATTCCGACGAGTGGGGCAAGTCGCACGTCGAACCGCTGGTGAAGGAAATGGAGAAGCGCGGGCTGGAGGTCGTCGAGACCGCGTGGTTCGAGCGCGGTTCCACCGATGCCACTTCGCAGACCCTGCGGATCCGCACGGCCAAGCCGGACGTCGTCATGGCAGTGCTCTACCAGCCCGAGCTGACGATCTTCCTGCGCGATGCACACAAGTTCGGCGTCAAGGTCCCGGTGGTGACGACACAGGGCGTCTCCATCGAGGACATGGTCAAGCGCGTGGGGAACCCGGCGGCCACGAAGGACCTGTACGTCTTCTATCCGCTCTCGCATACGCTCGACGCACCGGAATTCAGGAAGTGGGTCGACATCTTCCGTCGCTACAACCCGAGCGAACCGGTCGAGACGATCAGCTTCATCGGGATGACGGGCGCGCTGGCGGTCGTCGAGGCGCTCAGGAACGTCGGTCCGGAGCTGACGCGGGCGAAGTTCATTGCCGAGCTGAACAAGCTGAAGGACTTCGATCCGGGAATCCAGTCCGGACCGCTCACCTTCACGCCGGAGGATCACGCCGGGATCAAGACGGGCAAGATGGTCTACATGCCGGACGGCAAGCAGCCGCGCATCGTGGCGAAGTATCCCGGCGTCGCCTCGCAGTAAGCGGAGCGGCGATCCCGGCCGGACGGGATCGCCGCTTTCCGCAAAGGGACGAATCATGTTCATGCAGCTCATCGCGAGCGGGATCGCCGTCGGCAGCGTCTACGCGCTCGTCGCTCTCGGGATGACGGTCCTGTTCCGCTCGACGACGGTCGTCAACTTCGCTCACGGTGAGTTCTTCATGCTCGGAGCGTTCAGCGTGCTCGTCGCGCTGCAGCTCTTCGGCTGGAGCTACGGCGCGGCGCTGCTGTTCGCGGTCGCCGCGCTCTTCGTGGTCGGGATCGCCATCGAGCGGGGGCTGATGCGGCCCTTGCAGCATGCGCCGCACGTCAGCCTCGCGATGATGACGGTCGCGCTCTCCTTTCTCCTGCGTGGCGTGGCGCGTTTCTTCTATGGAAGGGAAGTGATCGCGCTGCCGCCGATTCTCGAGGGCGAGCCGCTGATGCTCGGCGACGTCGTGCTGTTGCCGCAGGACCTGCTGATCATCGGGTTCTCGTTCCTCGTGGTGCTCGGCTTCTACTGGTTCTTCCAGAAGACGCGCACGGGCAAGGTCGTCCAGGTCGCCTCGCAGACGCCGCGCGGCGCGCTGCTCGTCGGGATCGACGTGCCCCGGTTGCGCAACGTGATGTGGGGCGTGGGGGCGGCGATGGGTGCGATCGCGGGGATCCTGATCGCCCCCAGCACGCTCGTGTATCCCGACATGGGCGGGCACATGCTCATCCGCGGCTTCGCGGCGATGACGCTGGGGGGATTCGGCTCCCTGAGCGGCGCCATCGTCGGCGGTCTCGCGCTCGGCGTGCTCGAGAACGTGATCGGCGGCTACGTCTCGAGCGCAATGGTCGAGATCACCGCGTACCTCGTCATCCTCCTCGTCCTGATCGCGCGACCGCAGGGGCTGCTCGGGGAGTGGAGACAGGGCCGTGCCTGAGATGACGCTGTCGACCACGAGACCCGGCGCCCGCGAGCGCGATCCCGCCGCCGCCGCTCGCCGCCGTGCGCTGATCGTGCTGCTCGCGCTGCTGTGCCTGCTCCCGCTGGCCGTCAACAACTACGTGCAGTTCGTGGTCAACACGATGCTGGTCTACTGTCTGGTCGCAGTGGGTTTCAACGTGGTGCTCGGCTATCTGGGCCAGCTCGCCTTCGCCAATGCGGCGTTCTTCGGGATCGGCGCATACGCGGCCGGCCTTTCGATGGTCCATTGGGGCGTGTCGGGACCCGTCGGCATCGCGCTCGGCGGGGCCGCGGGAGCGGTGCTCGGATTCGTCGTCGGCCTGCCGGCGCTGCGGGTCAAGGGGTACTACCTCGCGATCGCGACGCTCGCGGTGGGCGAATTGATGCGCTGGGTCTACGTGCACAACGACGCCATCACCTTCGGCCCGGGCGGTTTCAGCCTGCCGGAGCTCAGGCTGCTCGGCATGACCCTCGACGAGACGCTGAAGTACTACGTCTTCCTGTTCGTCGTGACACTGGCGATCGCAGCCACCTCGCTGCTCCTGCGTTCGCGCTTCGGCCGCGCGTTCGTGGCGATCCGCAACAACGAGCGCGCGGCGGCGTCGCTGGGCATCGACGGCAGGCGGATGAAGATCCTGGCGTTCGTCTGGAGCGGGATGATCGTCGGCCTGGGAGGAGCGCTCTTCGCCCTGCTGAACGGAAGGGTGTCTCCCGACACCTTCGGGCTCTCCCAGCTGCTGATGCACTTCGCGATCGTCATGGTCGGAGGACTGGGCAGCCTCGCCGGGTCGGTGATCGGCGCCGTGCTGCTGACCGCCGCCCCGGAGGTGTTCCGCAACCTTCCCGGGCTCGAGGAGATCGTGTTCAGCCTGATGCTGATCCTCGTCATCTTCTTCATGCCGAAGGGCGTGGGCGGCCTGCTGTCCGACGCGTTTCCGTTGCTGCGCGAGCGGCTGTATCGCCGGCCATGAACATTCTCCAGGTGGAAGGGCTCACGGTCCGCTTCGGTGGCCTCGTCGCCGTCAACGATCTCTCGTTCTCGGTTCGAACCGGCGAAGTGTTCGCGATGATGGGACCGAACGGCGCCGGCAAGACGACCGCCTTCGATGCGATCGGCGGGTTCGTGCAGGCCGCGGCCGGGGCCGTGCGTTTCGAGGGGAAGCCGATCCTCGGGCTTGCGCCCGAACGGATCGCTGCGCTCGGTATCCGCCGAACGTTCCAGAACAACGGAATCCTGCGCGAGATGACCGTGCTCGAGAACGTCCTGACCGGACTCGAGCTCAGCACGCCGAGCAGCCTGCTGGGCGTCGTCACCGGCTGGCCCGCTGCGGCGCGTGCCGAACGATCCGCGGTCGTGCGCGCGCGCGAGATGCTCGAGCAGATGGAGATCGGCGATCTGGAGGAGCGCGCGGCGGGGGATCTCTCGTTCGGGCAGCAGCGCATGGTCGAGATCGCGCGTGCGCTCGTCGCGGGCGCCCGCCTCATCATGCTCGACGAGCCCGCCGTCGGCCTTTCGCCGAACGAAAGATTGCACCTGGGGCAGGTCCTGCGCCGGTTGGCGGGCACCGGCATCACCGTCCTGCTCGTCGAGCACGTCCAGGATCTGGTGATGGCGGTCTCCGATCAGGTGCTCGTGCTGAATTTCGGACGCAAGCTCGTTCAATGTCCGCCCGAGGAAGTGCGGCAGAACGAGGAAGTCCTGGAGGCGTATCTCGGAAATGGCTGATCCGGTCCTGAGAGTCGAAGGCCTCGAGGTGCGCTACGGGCGCCTGCCCGCGCTCACCGGGATCGATCTCGACCTGGGCGCCGGCGAGGCGGTGGGTCTGCTCGGCGCCAACGGGGCGGGCAAGACGACACTGCTGAACACGCTCTCCGGCTTTCTGAAGCCCAGTGCCGGACGAATCGAGTTCCTCGGTCGATCGATCGCCGGCGCCTCACCGCATGTCGTCGTGCGCCGCGGATTGCTGCAGGTATCGCAGGAGCGCGACCTTTTCGGCGACCTGACCGTCCTGGACAACCTGCAGCTGGGTTCGCTCGCGCGCGCTCCGCAGAATGCGGCGCGCAACATGGAGCGTGTCTTCGGCTATTTTCCGCGACTGCGCGAGCGGATCGACCAGAAGGCGGCGACGATGTCGGGCGGGGAGCAGCAGATGCTCGCCATCGGGCGGGCGCTGATGGCCGAGCCCCGCGTGCTGCTCCTCGACGAGCCGTCGGCCGGCCTCTCGCCGCTCTTCGTCGACGAAATCGGAGAGATGATGCGGGCGCTGCAACGCGAAGGCGAAATCTCCCTCATCCTCGTCGAACAGAACATCCGGCTGGCAGCCCGGGTCGTCGACCGCTTCCAGGTATTGCGCGCAGGCGAAGCCGTCGCGCAAGGCACGTCGTCCGACCTCGAAGGCGATCACGGCGAGCTCGCTCGAAAGTTCTATCTCTAGGCGCGATTCGCGCAAGGCGCACACGTGAAGTTCGATCGCATCCCCGCCGTCTTCATGCGCGGAGGAACGAGCAAGGGCGTGATCTTTCGCCGGTCGGATCTCCCGGCCGATCGATCGAGCTGGGATCCGCTGTTCCTTTCCCTGATGGGCAGCCCGGATCCGTACGGCCGGCAACTCGACGGCATGGGAGGAAGCGTCTCGTCGCTCTCCAAGGTGTGCGTCGTCGCCCCACCGTCGCATCCCGATGCGGACGTCGACTACACGTTCGCGCAGGTGATGGTCGGTGAAGCGCGAGTGGACTACAGCGGCAATTGCGGAAACATGTCGTCCGCGATCGGACCCTATGCGGTAGCGGAGAAGATCGTCGAGGCCGCCGACGGCGAGGCGGTCGTGCGGATCTTCAACACGAACACCCGCAAGCTGATTCATGCGACTTTCGAGGTGCGCGACGGGCAGCCGGTGCGCAACGGAACGTTGCGCATCCCCGGCGTATCGGGCACCGGCGCACCCGTGCGACTCGATTTCCTCGAACCCGGGGGAGCGACGACCGGTCGCCTGCTTCCCACGGGCAACGCAGTGGATGTCCTCGACGTACCGGGCTTCGGGAGCATCCAGGCATCGATGGTCGACGCGGCCAACGCCTGCGTCTTCGTCGAAGCGGCATCCCTGGGTCTGTCCGGTATCGAGATGCCGTCGCGGATTGCGGAGCAGCGGCAGTTGTGCCATCTGCTCGAGGAGATTCGCGCCAGCGCATCGGTGGCGATGGGGATCACGTCGAACCGCGAGGCTGCACATGCGCGTCGCCTGGTTCCGTTCGTGGGCTTCGTCGCGGGCCCGATGTCGTCCGCTACGCTGTCCGGAGAGCAGATCAGGCCGGACGACGTCGACCTGACCGTGCGCATGATTTCGAACGGCCAGCCGCATCTTGCGTTGCCGCTCACGGCTTCGCTTTGCACTGCCGTGGCGGCACGCATACCGGGGACCCTGGTGAATCGCTTGACGCGGGCAGTACCGGGGCAAGGAGCGCTTCGCATCGGGATGCCTTCCGGCGTATTGACCGTGGACGCGGAAGCGGGCCGTGACCGGACGGGCGCTCCGGTGGCGATCCGCGGGTCGTTCTTTCGGACGGCGCGGCGGCTCTTCGACGGTCACGTGTACCCGTAAACGCGGATCAGCGCTCGCTGTCGAGCCGCAACTCCTCACGCCCGGGCACGCCCCTTGCTGCGCTCGCGCGGCCCCCTCATGACCGACCGCCCTGCCGCACACCCCGGCGCGCAGCCCGCTCGCGCCGACATCGCCTCGCTCGGCGAGGACCCCTTCCGCCTGCTCGTCGAGTCCGTCCAGGACTACGCGATCTTCCTGCTCGACACGCAGGGGCGCGTCGTCACCTGGAACGCGGGTGCGAAGCGCATCAAGGGCTACGAAGCGCACGAGATCATCGGCCGCTCCTTCGAGACCTTCTACCCGGCCGAGGCGATCGCCGCCGCCTGGCCGCAGCAGGAGTTGCGCGCCGCCAGACGGCACGGGCGCTTCGAGGACGAGGGATGGCGGCTGCGCAAGGACGGCAGCCGCTTCTGGGCGAGCGTGATCATCACCGCGCTGCACGACCGCGGCGGCCGGCTGGTCGGCTTCGCGAAGGTGACGCGCGATCTTACCGAGCGTCGCCGCCACGAGGAGGATCTGCGCAGGCGCGAGGAGCAGGTGCGGCTGCTGGTCGATGCGGTCAAGGATTACGCGATCTTTCTCGTCGACGCCGAAGGCCGCGTGCAGACCTGGAACGCCGGCGCCTCGGCGCTCACCGGTTACGAAATCGGCGACGTGCTCGATCGCCACTTCGGCATGTTCTACACGCCGCCCGATGTCGCGGCCGGCGAGCCGGCGCGCGACCTGGCGCGCGCGCTCGACGAGGGGCGCAGCGAGCGCGAGCGCTGGCATCTGCGCAAGGACCGCACCATGTTCTGGTCGGGCACGGTGCTTACGCCGGTGTTCGACGCGGCCGGCGGACTGCGCGGCTACGCGCTGGTGGTGCGCGACCTCACCGACCCGAAGCGCCTGCTCGAGCTGGAACACTCGAACCGGCGCATGAGCCAGTTCCTCGCGACGCTCGCCCACGAGCTGCGCAATCCGCTCGCGCCGATCCGCAACGCCGTCAGCGTGCTCGGCGTGCACACGGCTTTTCCGCAACAGCTCGGCGCCGTGCGCGACGTGATCGATCGGCAGCTCGGCCAGCTCACGCGCCTGGTCGACGACCTGCTCGACATCGGCCGCATCGCCACCGGCAAGATCCGGCTCGATCGCCGCCGGCTCGACTACCGCGACGTCGTGCAGTCGAGCGTGGACGCGGTCGTTCCGCTCGCGCAGGCGCACGGTCATCGGCTCTCGCTGTCGCTGCCCGAGGCGCCGATCCCGATGGTCGGCGACGCGACCCGTCTGGCGCAGTCGCTGCAGAACCTGCTGAACAACGCCGTGCGCTACACGCCCGACGGCGGCGAAATCCGTGTCGAGGTGCATCAGGAAGGCTGCGACAGCCTCACCCGCGTTTCCGACAACGGACGCGGCATTCCGCGGCACGAGCTGGAGCGCATCTTCGAGCTGTTCTCGCAGGTGGATGCCGGCGAAGCGCCCGCGCTGCAGGGGCTGGGCATCGGGCTGAACCTCGCGCGCACGCTGGTCGAGCAGCACGGCGGCACGCTGGGCGCCGACAGTCCGGGCAGGGGCCTGGGCAGCGTATTCACGATGAAGCTGCCGGTACACGAAGCGGCCCTGTCGGCGGCGGATGGGTCCTGCGAGCCGGCGTCGCCGGCGCCCGCCGCGAACCGCGTGCTCGTCATCGACGACAACCGCGATTCGGCCGACACGATGGTGCAGGTGCTGCAGCTGCTCGGCCAGGAGGCGCGCGGCGCCTACGGCGCCGAGGACGGCCTGCGGGTGGCGCAGTCGTTTCGCCCGCGCATCGTGCTGCTGGACCTGAACATGCCCGACGGCGACGGCTTTTCGGTGATGCGCCGCCTGCGCGAGCAGTCGGGCGAGTCCCTCTACGTCGCTGCGATGACCGGCTACGGCCAGGCGAGCGATCGCCGGCGAACGCTCGACGCCGGCTTCCAGGCGCACCTCACGAAGCCGGTGAATGCCGAGCGGCTGCGGGAACTGCTGGCGACGGCTGCCGCGCCTGCTCGAGCGGCAGCTCGGTGGTCCGCTTGATCTCCTGCAGCACGACGCTCGACTCCACGC
>CALCZN010000380.1:0-7419 GCA_937903095.1 uncultured Burkholderiales bacterium | reverse complement strand
CGTCGAATCGCTCATCCGTCCGTCCGCGCTCGCCATGACCCACGTCGTCCTCGAATCCTGCATCCGCTGCCGCTACACCGATTGCGTGGACGTGTGCCCGGTCGACTGCTTTCGCGAAGGGCCGAACATGCTGGTCATCGACCCCGACGAATGCATCGACTGCGCAGTATGCATTCCCGAATGCCCGGTCGAGGCGATCGTCGCCGAGGAAGACGTTCCGCCGGGCATGCAGTCGTACATCGGGCTGAACGCGGAACTCGCCCGCGACTGGCCGGCGATCACGCGCAAGAAGGAGCCGCTGCCCGAGGCGGAGCAGTGGAAGGACGTTCCCGACAAGCTGCAGTACCTCGAGCGTTGATTGACGCAACGCCCCGCTGGTTCGCGGTGCTGCGCCGCAACTAGCTTGCTGCATCGCAACAAAACCCTGCGTCCTGCTCCGGGCATCCCGCGTGCAGGACTGCGGCCGTATTCCCGGTGCTCCGCCGCCGCAAGGCACAAGCGCCGTCCATCGGCCGAAGGCGGGAAAAACGCAACAATATCGAATCGTGACAGGCGCTCGGGGTTATTGCGTGTTGCAGAGCGCAATTTCTGATCCGCATAATGGACCAACGAGGCTCGACCGGACGATCGAATGCTCTACGACATCCGTGAAGCGCAACGCGCTTTCCTGAATCCACTGTCGAACTGGGCCGACTCGATGAGCCGGCTCTACACGAACCCGTACAGCCCGCTCGCGTACTCGCCCTTCGCCCGACGGATTTCGGCGGGGCTGGAGCTGGTTCACCGCCTCGGAAAGGAGTACGAGAAGCCCGAGTTCGCCATCACGTCCACCAAGATCGAAGGGCGCGAAGTTCCGGTCGTCGAGAGCGTGGCGATCGAGCTGCCGTTCTGCCGGCTGCTGAAGTTCGAGCGGCGCCTGCCGCGCGCGCTCGCGCATCGCGGCCGCGATCCGGTCGTGCTGGTGTTCGCGCCGCTCTCCGGACACCACGCCACGCTGCTGCGCGACACCGTTCGCACGCTGGTGGCCGACCACGTCGTCTACATCACCGACTGGACCGACGCGCGGATGGTTCCGATGTCGCAGGGTCCGTTCCATCTCGACGACTACATCGCCTACGCGGTGCAGTTCCTGCGACACCTGGGCCCCGACGTGCACGTGCTGTCGGTGTGCCAGCCGACCGTGCCGGTGCTCGCGGCCATCTCGCTGATGGCGTCGATCGACGATCGGCATCTGCCGCGCACGATGACGATGATGGGCGGTCCGATCGATACGCGCCGCTGTCCCACCGAAGTGAACACGCTCGCGCAGACGCACAGCCACGACTGGTTCGAGCGCAACGTCATCTACCGCGTTCCGGCGCGCTACCCGGGCGCCGGGCGGCGCGTCTACCCCGGCTTCCTGCAGCACGCCGGCTTCATCTCGATGAACGCCGACCGGCACATGCACTCGCACTGGGAGTTCTACCTGAGCCTGGTCAAGGGCGACCTCGGCGACGCCGCCGCGCATCGGCGCTTCTACGACGAGTACAACGCGGTGCTCGACATGCCCGCCGAGTACTACCTCGATACGATCCACACGGTGTTCCAGGAGCACGCGCTGCCCAGGGGCACGTGGAACGCGCGCTTCGAAGGCGCGCTGTGCCGCGTCGATCCGTCGAAGATCCGCAACGTCGCGCTGTTCACGATCGAAGGCGAGCTGGACGACATCTCCGGCGCCGGGCAGACGCAGGCCGCGCACGACCTCTGCTCGTCGCTGCCGCAGGCGCAGAAGCGGCACCTCACCGTCGAGGGCGCCGGACACTACGGCATCTTCAGCGGCCGGCGCTGGCGCGAGCGCGTCTACCCGGAAGTGCGCGAGTTCATCGCCTCGCATCGAGCGGCCCTGCTGCTGCGCAAGGTGGCGTGAGCGCGCGCAACGCCCTGCGCATCGCGCGCATCGACCCGCAGCGCTGCATCGGCTGCACCCGCTGCATCGACGCCTGTCCGTTCGATGCGATCATCGGCGCCCCGCAACGCATGCACACGGTGATCGACGCCGCCTGCATCGGCTGCGAGCTGTGCGTGCCGCCCTGCCCGGTCGACTGCATCACGCTCGTCGTCGCGCAGCCGTCGGCGCCGCTTGGCCGCGAAGCGGCGATGCGGGCGCGTGCACGACGTGCGCGACGCGGCGAGCGGCTCGCGCGCGAAGCCGCGAAACCCGCCGCGGCCGCTGTCGATGCGCAGGCGATCGTCGCGGCCGCACTGCTGCGCGCACAGGCGCAGCGCAGCGCGGCACAGCCTCGCGCCGCCGGCGAGGCTGACGAACGGTGAACGCGCACAAGCGCGCCGAGATCTTCGCGCGCCTGGAGGCGCTCGATCCGCACCCGCGCACCGAGCTGGAATACCGCACGCCCTTCGAGCTGCTCGTCGCGGTGATGCTGTCAGCGCAGGCGACCGACCGCGGCGTGAACCTCGCCACGCGCGAGCTGTTCCGCGTGGCGAACACGCCGCAGCAGATCGTCGCGCTCGGCGTCGACGGACTGGTCCCGTACCTCCGCTCGATCAACCTCTTCCCGACGAAGTCGAAGAACGTGGTGGCGATGGCGCGCCTGCTGCTCGACCGTCACGGCGGCGAGGTGCCCGCCGATCGCGAAGCCCTGGAGCAGCTGCCGGGCGTCGGCCGCAAGACGGCCAGCGTGGTGCTCAACGTCGCTTTCGGGCAGCCGACGATTCCGGTGGACACGCACGTGCTGCGCGTGGCCAATCGCACCGGCATCGCACCGGGCAGGACGCCGCTCGAAGTCGAGCAGAAACTGCTTCGGCTCGTGCCCGAGCGCTACCGGATGCACGCGCATCACTGGCTGATCCTGCACGGGCGCTACATCTGCAAGGCACGTGTTCCCGAATGCTGGCGCTGTCCGATCGCCGACCTGTGCGACTACCGGCCGAAGACGCCGGCGCCGAAGTAGCGGCCCGCCGCCACTGCGCTCATGTTCGATCCGTCGCGCGCCGACGTGCGCCGCTTCTTCTGCGAGACGTGGCGCAAGCACCGCGAGCAGCTTCCGCTGAGCCCGCTCGAAGCGATCGCGCTCGATGCGATCCTGCTGCACCCCGAATACCACGCCGACCTCGCCTCGCTCGACGATGCGCTCGCGCGCGAATATCCGCCGGAAGCAGGCCGCACCAATCCATTCCTGCACCTGTCGCTGCATCTGGCCGTGGCCGAGCAGCTGCAGATCGACCAGCCGCCGGGAATCCGCGCCGCCTGGCAGCGGCTGGCCGCCCGACGCGACGGGCACGAGGCGACGCACGTGCTGATCGAGTGCCTGGCGGAGACGGTGTGGCGCGCGCAGCGTGAGGGGACGGCGCCGGACGGCGAGGCATATCTTCACTGTGTGAAAGTGAAGGGTGAAGGGAGAAGGGGGAAGGGGAAATACCGTGGACCGCCGCGCGGAGTGCGTTGAGCCGCGACTTCGCACGCACGGCGTCGTTGCCCTTCACCCTTCCCCCTTTACCCTTCACCGCTTCTGCTACCCTTCGCCCGCCCGGTCTTTTTCGCCCGCCCACGACCGTCCGCGGGCTGCCGACACACTGTACGGAATCCCCCGATGTTCGGACGCCTGATGCCTCGCGAGGGCAACTTCTTCGAGCTGTTCAACCGGCACGCCGAATGCATCGTCACCGGCAGCCACGCGCTCGCTTCGTTGATGACGCATTACGGCGACGTCGCTGCGCGACGCCAGTACATCGACGCGATCGACCGCGCCGAGAAGGACGCCGACAAGGTCACGCACGAGACGGTGACGCTGCTGCACAAGACCTTCATCACGCCCTTCGACCGCGACGACATCCACAAGCTGATCAGCAACATGGACGACATCCTGGACCTGATCCAGGACGTCGCCGAGTCGGCGATCCTCTACGACCTGCAGCGCGTCTCGCCCGAGGCACAGCAGCTCGCCGAGCTGAACGAGATGTGCTGCGACCGCGTCAAGGCGGCCGTCGGCATGCTCGACAGCATGGAGAACGCCGAAGCGATCCTGAAAATCTGCACCGAGATCGACCGGCTCGAGTCCGACGCCGACCGCGTGATGCGCTCGGCGATGTCGAAGCTGTTCCGCGACGAGAGCGACGTGCGGCAGCTGATCAAGCTCAAGGCGATCTACGAACTGCTCGAAGCGGTCTCCGACCGCGCCGAAGACGTCGCGAACGTCATCGAAGGCGTCGTGCTCGAGAACGCATGACGACGATCCATCTGGGTTTCGCCACGCTCGCCGTTCTCGTGGCGCTGGCGCTGCTGTTCGATTTCATGAACGGATTTCACGACGCCGCGAACTCGATCGCGACGATCGTCTCGACCGGCGTGCTGAAGCCTTACCAGGCCGTCGTGTGGGCCGCGTTCTTCAACGTCGTCGCGCTCTTCTTCTTCGAGCTGCGCGTCGCCGCCACGGTCGGCAAGGGAATCGTCGATCCGGTGGTCGTCGATCACGTCGTGATCTTCGGCGCGCTGTGCGGCGCGCTCGCGTGGAACATCATCACCTGGATCTTCGGAATCCCGTCCAGCTCCTCGCACGCGCTGATCGGCGGCCTGATCGGCGCGACGCTGGCCAAGGCCGGCACCGAATCGCTGCTGCTCGCCGGCATCATGAAGGTGGCGCTGTTCATCCTGATCTCGCCGCTGCCCGGCGCCGTGCTCGGATCGGCGCTGATGCTCGCCGTATCGTGGATATTCTTCCGCAGCACCCCGCGCGGCACCGACCGCTGGTTCCGCCGCCTGCAACTCGTGTCGTCCGCGCTGTACAGCATCGGGCACGGCAGCAACGACGCGCAGAAGACGATGGGCGTGATCTGGCTGCTGCTGATCGCCGCCGGCGTCAGCCACGCGGGCGAGTCGCATCCGCCGTACTGGGTGATCATCGCCTGCTACGTCGCGCTGGGCTTCGGCACGCTGTTCGGCGGCTGGCGCATCGTCAAGACGATGGGGCAGAAGATCACGAAGCTCAAGCCGGTGGGCGGATTCTGCGCCGAGACGGGCGGCGCGATGACGCTGTTCCTCGCCTCGAGCCTGGGCGTTCCAGTGTCGACCACGCACACGATCACCGGCGCGATCGTCGGCGTCGGCTCGGCGCAGAAGTTCTCCGCCGTGCGCTGGGGCCTGGCGGGCAACATCGTCTGGGCCTGGGTGCTGACGATTCCGGCCTCGGCCGTGATGGCGGCGGCGGCCTGGTGGGTGGGGCGGCTGTTCCTCGTCGAAACGCTGTAGCCGCCGCCTGCGCCTTCCCGCGGCGGCAACGGCTGCCGGCCGCGGGCTCGAAGCCCCTCGCCCGCGGGCACGCGCCAGGCGCAACGAAGGCCGCTCGCGGTACGATCGGCCGGTGCAACGACAACTCTGGCTCGAGCTGCCCCCGATCTCCGCGCAGGCCCCGCGGCGGCTGCTCGTGTTCCTGCACGGGGCCGGATCCACGCCCGAGACTTTCGCGCCGGTGGCGATCGCCTGGCAGCTGAAGTTCCCCGGCGCCACCGCGGCCATCGTCGAAGGGCTGCGCCCGTGTGCATCGAATGCCGGACGCGACTGGTTCGACGCCAGCGGCGTGTGCACCGACCGCGCGGCGCGCATCGACGCGGCCGGCGTCGAGCTGGCCGAGCGCCTGCACGCGCTGCAGCGCGACACCGCGACCACGTCCGCCGAGACGATCGTCGTCGGCTTCTCGCAGGGCGCGACGGTTGCGCTCGCGCTCGCCCGCCAGCAGCCGGCGTCCGCCGCGATCGTCGTCTCGTATGCGGGGCAACTGGCGCGGCCGATCGCGCCCGGCGAGCGCATCGGGACGACCGTGCACCTGCTGCACGGCGAGCTCGACAGCATCGTCTCCGCCGTGCATTCCGAACGCGCGTTTCGCGGACTGCAGGCGACCGGCTCGGACGTGACGCTCGACATCGTCGCCGACGAATCGCATTCGATCGGCCAGACGATGATCAACGTCGGCACCGCGCGCGTGCTGAGGACGCTGTTTCGCGGACGCGAACCGCGCAGGCGCGGCCTTCGCGCATTGCATTGAACCGCCACAGGAAGGAAGCAGGAAATGAACGCATCGAATCGTGAAGTGGTCGTCGTCTCGGGCGTGCGTACCGCGGTGGGAGATTTCGGCGGCAGCCTGAAGGACTACTCGCCGACGCAACTGGCCGCCACCGTCGTGCGCGAGGCGGCTGCGCGCGCCGGCGTCGGCGGCGAGGACGTGCATCACGTCGTGTTCGGCAACGTCATCCACACCGAACCGCGCGACATGTATCTCGCGCGCGTCGCCGCGATCGAAGGCGGCCTCGCCCATTCGGTGCCGGCGCTCACGCTGAACCGGCTGTGCGGCTCGGGGCTGCAGGCGGTGGTGTCGGCGGCGCAGGCGATCCTGCTCGGCGAGGCCGACGTCGCCATCGCGGGCGGCGCCGAAGTGATGAGCCGCGCCCCTTACGCGTCGACGGCGATGCGCTGGGGCGCGCGCATGGGCGACGCGAAGATGCTCGACATGATGCTCGGCGCGCTGCACGACCCGTTCCACAACGTGCACATGGGGATCACCGCCGAGAACATCGCGAAGAAATGGGGCATCTCGCGCGACGAGCAGGACGCGCTCGCGCTGGAGAGCCATCGGCGCGCGTCGACGGCGATCCGCGAAGGACGCTTCGCCGGCCAGATCGTTCCGATCGAGACGAAGACGCGCAAGGGCGTCGTGCGCTTCGACACCGACGAGCACGTGCGCCACGACGCGACGATCGAGGACATGCAGAAGCTGCGGCCCGCCTTCCTGAAGGAGGAAGGAACGGTCACCGCGGCCAACGCGTCGGGCATCAACGATGCGGCCGCCGCGCTCGTGCTGATGGAGCGGCGTGCCGCGGAGGCGCGCGGCGCGAAGCCGCTTGCGCGCCTGGTCGCGTGGGGTCACGCGGGCGTCGATCCGCAGTACATGGGCATCGGCCCGGTGCCGGCCTCGCGCAAGGCGCTCGAGCGCGCCGGACTGCGCCCCGACCGGATCGACATCGTCGAGGCGAACGAAGCTTTCGCCGCGCAGGCGATCGCCGTCACGCGCGACCTGGAACTCGACCCGGCCCGCGTGAACCCGAACGGCTCGGGGATCTCGATCGGCCATCCGGTGGGCGCCACCGGCGCGCTGATCAGCGTGAAGGCGGTGCACGAGCTGCAGCGCACCGGCTCGCGCTACGCGCTGGTGACGATGTGCATCGGTGGCGGGCAGGGGATTGCGGCGGTGTTCGAGCGGGTGTGAGGCGGCGTTGGCCACGCGCATCGCGCGTGGCACTCCAGGCGCACCGCTTGCGCTTTCCCTGCGCTGCGTGATGCAGCGTTTCTGTCCACGCAAACCGTTTCGCGCGCGAAAACGCTGAGATCGGAAGAGCACACGTCTGAACTCCAGTCACGCCAATATCTCGTAT
>CALCZN010000379.1:0-6701 GCA_937903095.1 uncultured Burkholderiales bacterium | reverse complement strand
CACGATGAGATCGAAGCTCTCGCGCTGCATCAGCCGGTTCATCGCGGCGGCGTCCTGCGCGACGCTGACCTCGAACTGGTTCTCGCTGAGGTAGCGGCGCAGCAGCTCCCGCAGTTTCGGATCGTCGTCGACGACGAGCAGCTTGCGGGGAGGCGGTGTCATGGCAGGCGATGATAGCCGCAGCGGGGGTGCCTGCCGCATGCGCGGCGCGCCCGTTACCGCCTGTTACATCGTTTACCGGTTCGGGGGCATCGTGCGCGCGCCGGCGGACTCTAGAATGCCGCGATGGACCGTGGTCTCCGCTCTCCGATGCGTCGCAACGCGCTGGCCGCCTGCACGATCGCGCTCGGCGCGCTGCTCACCGGGCAGGCGTGGGCGCAGCCGTACAGCCGCATGGACAGCGAACAGCGCGAGCGCTTCCGCCGCGAGCTGCGCCAGCACGACGCGCAGCGCGCCGAACGAGCGCGCGGCGACCAGGCGCTGCGACGTGCGCCGCCCGCCGAAGGCCGGCTGTCGCGCGATGAGCGCGAACGGCTGCGCGAGCAGCTGCGCGATGCGCGCTCCGACGACAACCGCCGCGGCGGCGGGCGACGCTGAAGCGAAGCGCGCGGTAGTCGAGCGCAGGCCCGGATCCGCGGCGCGCGGCTAGAATCGGCGCGTGGACTCCAGGCCCGAATCCGATTCGCCCGCAGCGGCGAGGCGACCCGAACGCGGCGGCGGCGCCGCCCCGCGGGCGCAGCCCGAGGGCCTTCCGGCGCAGCCCGAGGGCATTCCGGCGCAGCCTGAGGGCATTCGGGCGCGGCCCGCGCGCATCCTGGCGCTGTCCACCTCGGGGGCCTGGTGCTCGGTCGCGCTGTACCGGCACGGCTTCGGCGACGACGAGAGCGACTGCGTCTCCGAGCCGCTGGGCGCGCAGCAGTCGATGAGCATCCTCGCGATGATCGACGAGCTGTGCAGCGGCGCGCGCATCGAGCTGTCGGAGCTGGACGCGATCGTCTTCGATGCCGGCCCGGGTTCGTTCACCGGCTTGCGCATCGGCTGCGCCGTCGCGCAGGGCCTGGGCTTCGCGCTCGACCGGCCGCTGGTCGCCGTCGATTCGCTGCGCGCGCTCGCCTGGCAGCGCGTGCGCATCGGCGCCCAGGAGGCGACGGTGCTGGCGGCCAACGACGCGCGCAGGGACGAGATCTACGTCGCGATGTATCGCATCGGAACGCTGCCCGACGACGCCGGCGGGGTGGACGGCGCGGCACGCCTCGAGACGCTCGAGGCGCCGCGCATCGTTTCGCGCGAGCGCTTCGTCGACAAGATCGACGAATGGCTGCGCGAGCATCGCGCGCTCGCGCGCGCGGGCACGCTCGTGCGCGCCGGCGACGCCTGGGTGCACGCGCCGACGGCGCTCGCCTGGGACGCCCGCTTCGGCGCGCAACTGCCGGCCGCTCCGGTGGCCGACGACGCCTATGTGCGGGCCGACGCGCTGGCCGAGCTGGGCTGCGCGGACTGGCATGCCGGGCACGCCGTGGCCGCCTCGCAGGCCGCGCCCCGTTATCTGCGCGACAAGGTCGCCCTCGATCGGGACGAGCAGCGCGCCGCACGCGAACGCCCGGCCGCGCGCAGCCGCGAGTGATGCGCGTGCGCCCGATGCGACGTCGCGATCTGGACGCGGTCGCCGCGATCGAGCGGTCGATCTATCCGTTCCCGTGGACGCGCGGCAATTTCGCCGACTCGCTGCTCGCCGGACACGACGCGTGGATCTTCGAGCTGGAGGTCGAGGAGTTGCCGCAGCTCATCGGTTACGCCGTCGTCATGTGGCTGCCCGACGAGGTCCACCTGCTGAACCTGAGCGTCGCGGCGCCGATGCAGGGACGCGGCTACGGGCGCGAGATGCTGCAGTGGCTGATGCGCGATGCGGCCGGGCGCGGCGCGCGCGGCATGCTGCTCGAAGTGCGGCCGTCGAACGCGCCGGCGCTCGCGCTGTACCGTTCGAGCGGCTTCGAGTCGATCGGCGTGCGTCGCGGCTACTATCCGGCCGAAGATGGTCGCGAGGACGCGCAGGTGCTGTTCCGGCAGCTGGGATCGTGAACGAATCGCAACGCCGCGCCTTCCGCGCGCTCGGTCTCGGTCCGCTGTGGCACCGGCGCGCGCCGGCTGCGCCGCTGCAGGCGCCTTCGTGCGCTTCGTACGCCGCGTGCGCGTCGGCCGAAGCGCCGCGACTGTTCGCGCTCGCCGACGAGGGCGGCGACTGGCTGTTCGTCGGCGAAGCGACAGCCGCCTTCGCTGCCGATGCCGGCGATCCCCTGCCGCCCGATGCGATGCGCCTGCTCGGGCGCATGCTCTTCGCGCTCGGCCTTCGTCCCGCGCGACGGGCAGTCGCGTTCGACGGGCTGGCCGACGCTCCGGCGCCGCAGGTGGTCGTGGCGCTGGGAGAGCGCGCGGCGCATGCGCTGCTGCACACCGACGCGCCGCTCGCCTCGCTGCGCGGCCGCCTCCACGAAGGGCGCTTCGCGCAGCAGCCGGTCCGGCTGGTGGCCAGCGCGCATCCGTCGCGCCTGCTCGAGGCTGCGCACGAGAAGGCGCAGGCATGGGCCGACCTGTGCCTCGCGCGCGCTGTCGCGGAGCAGGTCCTCAGTGCTTGCTCTGTCCGATCAGCGCCACCGAATCGAACACCCGCTGATTCGCCCGATGGCGGCGGATGACGAGAAGCATCACCAGCGCGACGAAGACGCCGAACATCACGATCACGACGTTCACGCCCAGCTCGAGCCGCACCAGCAGCGAGTAGAGCCCGAGCATCAGCAGGATGTTCAGGTTCTCGTTGAAGTTCTGCGCGGCGATCGAGTGCCCGGCGCTCATCAGCACGTGCCCGCGATGCTGCAGCAGCGCGTTCATCGGCACGACGAAGAAGCCGGCGAGCGCGCCGATCAGCACGAGCACCGGGAAGGCGGCGGCTTCCGAGCCCACCAGCGTCATGCACGGCACCACGACGCCCATCGCGATTCCGACCGGCAGCACGCGCAGCGAGTCGCGCAGCCGAACGAGGCGCGCGGCGAGCACCGCGCCCGCGGCGATGCCGAGCGCGACCACTCCCTGCAGCACCGCCGCGCGGCTGAGCGGCATGTCGAGCGCATAGCGCGCCCAGTCGAGCACGATGAACTGCAGCGTCGCGCCGGCGCCCCAGAACAGCGTCGTGACCGACAGCGAGATCTGCCCCAGCTTGTCGCGCCACAGGATCCGGTTGCATTCGACGAAGTCGCGCATCACGCGCCACGGATGGCGCGACTGGTGCGGATAGCGGGCGCCGGTATCCGGAATGCGCAGGTTCACCAGCGCAGCCAGCGCGTAGATCAGCGCGATCGTCAGGATCGCGCTTTCGGCCGGCGTATCGATGCCGGTGTCGATTCCGGGGACGTCGAAGGACAGCAGCAACGCCGCGACCGACGGGCTGATCAGCGCGCCGCCGAGCACCGTGCCGAGGATGATCGACGCGACCGTCGTTCCTTCGATCCATCCGTTGGCCGCCACCAGCTTGTCGGGCGGCAGCAGCTCGGTGAGGATGCCGTACTTCGCCGGCGAGTAGGCGGCCGCGCCGAAGCCGACGATCGCGTAGGCGAGCAGCGGATGCACGGTGAAGAACATGAACAGGCAGCCGACGATCTTCACCAGGTTGGTGACGAACATCACGCGGCCCTTGGGCATCGAATCGGCCAGCGCGCCGACGAAAGGCGCCAGCATCACGTACGAGACGGTGAAGAACAGCTTGAGCAGCGGCTTCATCCAGTCCGGCGCCTGCATTTCGATCAGCAGCGCGATGGCGGCGATCAGCAGTGCATTGTCGGCGAGCGACGAGAAGAACTGCGCCGCCATGATCGTGTAGAACCCGCGCTTCATCGCCCAGGAATGGTTCGAGAATGAATCGCCGCGCGGTGGCGAAGCGGGCCCCGATCGCAGCTCCGCACGACGGGCGATCGGGAATCGGTTGCAAAACGCGGGTCGGTTTATACCACGATCGCCGCGCGGCGCGAGGTGCGCAAATCCCGACTTCGGGCGTGCGCGCTATAGTGCCCGCCTGCCCCCCGTAGCTGCCGATGCCGCGTCCGATCCTCGCCACGATCTCGATTGCTGCTATGCGCCACAACCTGTCGGTGGCGCGTGCGCACGCTCCCGGCCGTTTCGCCTGGGCGGTGGTCAAGGCCGACGGCTACGGCCACGGCCTGGAGAACGCGCTGCGCGGATTCGCCGACGCCGACGGCCTCGCGCTGGTCGAGTTCGATCGCGCCAGCCGGCTGCGCGAGCGGGGGTGGACGAAGCCGCTGCTGATGCTCGAAGGCGCCTTCGACGAGACCGACGTCGCGCAGGCGGCCCGGCAGCAGCTGCAGCTCGTCGTGCACGAGCCGCGGCAGCTCGACTGGATCGGGCGCGCGCCCGGCGAGGCCGTGCTCGACGTCGTCGTCAAGCTGAACAGCGGGATGAATCGGCTGGGCTTCGATCGCGACGCGTTTCGCGCCGCCTTCGAGCGCCTGCGACGGCTGCCGGCGGTGCGATCGGTCGCGCTGATGACGCATTTCGCCGACGCCGACCGGCCGGGCGCCGCCGAGGCGCCGCTGCGCCGCTTCGAAGAGGCGGCGCGGGGGCTCGAGGCGCCCCGCTCGCTGGCCAATTCCGCCGCGACCCTGTCGCTGCCTGCCTCGCACGCGTCGGCGATCCGGCCGGGCATCATGCTCTACGGCGCCACGCCCTTCGACGATCGCGATGCGCGATCGCTAGGGCTGCGCGCGGCGATGACGCTCGGCTCGAAGCTGATCGCCGTGCAGTCGGTCGCGCCGGGCGAGGCGGTGGGCTATGGATCCACTTTTCGCGCGCCACGGCCGATGCGCATCGGCATCGTCGCCTGCGGCTATGCCGACGGCTATCCGCGTCACGCGCCCACCGGCACGCCGATCGCCGTCGCTGGGCTGCGCACGCAGACGGTAGGCCGCGTGTCGATGGACATGCTCGCCGTCGACCTGAGCGCATTGCCGCAGGCCGCGCCGGGGGCGCCGGTCGAACTGTGGGGCGGCACCGTGCCGATCGACGAAGTGGCGAGTGCGGCGGGGACGATCGGCTACGAGCTGATGTGCGCGGTGGCGCCGCGCGTGCCCCGGCGCGCGACCGACGACTGATGGCGCGCGTCCGCACCCGGCACGTCTGCAGCGAATGCGGCGGCACGAGCCCGAAATGGCAGGGCCAGTGTCCGCATTGCGAGGCGTGGAACACGCTCGTCGAAACCGTCGAGGAGCCGCGCGTGGCGGGCGGCAACCGCTTCCAGCCGCTGGCGCCCGCGCAGCCGATCGTCACGCTCGACGCGGTGCCGGTCGTCTCGATCGCGCGCATCCCCACCGGCATCGAGGAGTTCGACCGCGTGCTCGGCGGAGGAATCGTCGAAGGATCGGTGGTGCTGATCGGCGGCGATCCGGGAATCGGCAAATCGACGCTGCTGCTGCAGACGCTCGCCGCGCTGTGCATCACGCACGAAGTGCTCTACGTGAGCGGCGAGGAGTCGGTCTCGCAGGTCGCGCTGCGCGCGCACCGCATGGGCGCGGAGTCGGTTCGCCTGCCGCTGATGGCCGAGATCGAGCTGGAGCGCATCGTCGCGGCGATCGAGTCGCGCCGGCCGGCGGTCGTCGTCGTCGATTCGATCCAGACGCTGTATTCGTCGCAGCTGCAGTCGGTGCCGGGCTCCGTCGCGCAGGTGCGCGAATGCGCGGCGCAGCTCACGCGGCTGTCCAAGCAGCTCGGCGTGGCGGTGGTGATGATCGGGCACGTGACGAAGGAGGGCACGCTCGCCGGGCCGCGCGTGCTCGAGCACATGGTCGACACCGTGCTCTATTTCGAGGGCGACTCGCATTCGTCGTACCGGCTGGTGCGCGCGTTCAAGAACCGCTTCGGCGCGGTCAACGAACTGGGCGTGTTCGCCATGACCGATCGCGGACTGCGCGGCGTGGCCAATCCGTCGGCGCTGTTCCTGTCGACGCACGCCAACGGGGTTCCGGGGTCCTGCGTGAACATCACGCAGGAGGGCACGCGCCCGCTGCTCGTCGAGATCCAGGCGCTGGTCGACACGGCGCACGTGCCCAATCCGCGCCGGCTCTCGGTGGGGCTCGAGCACAACCGGCTCGCGATGCTGCTGGCGGTGCTGCATCGCCACGCCGGCATCGGCTGCTACGACCCGGACGTCTTCGTCAACGCGGTGGGCGGCGTGCGCATCTCCGAGCCCGCGGCCGACCTCGCCGTGCTGCTGGCGATCGTCTCGTCGCTGAAGAACCGCGCGCTGCCGCGCGGGGTTGCCGCCTTCGGCGAGGTCGGCCTGGCCGGCGAGATCCGGCCGGCGCCGCGCGGCCAGGAGCGGCTGCGCGAAGCGGCCAAGCTCGGGTTCTCGCGCGTGCTCGTGCCGCGCGCGAACGCGCCGCGCCGGCCGATCGAAGGGGTCGAGGCGATCGCGCTCGACCGCATCGATCAGGCGCTCGACGCCGCCTGGGCGTGAACGCGCCGCGCGGCCTGCGCCGCGCGCTCGCCGGCGCGTCGCCCGCTGCGCACGGCGGCCTCGAGGGTGGCCGGGTATTCGCCGTCGGTGTAGTCGCCGGCCAGCCACAGCCCGGGCAGCGCGTCGGCGAAGGCGTCGCAGGCCACGCGCGGCCGCTGCGGCGTGCAGCAGACCGTCGCGCGTT
>CALCZN010000378.1:0-2660 GCA_937903095.1 uncultured Burkholderiales bacterium | reverse complement strand
GTGAACGATGACCTCGATCTTCTGTCCGGGCCGGATCCCCAGCGCCTCGCGCACCGGCTTCGGGATCACGACCTGGAACTTCTCCGAAACGGTCACGGTCATCATACGATCATCCTATCGATAGGTGAATCGTAAAGCGACCCTCGCGCTACGTCAATGCGGCACGTCGAATACCGCCCGGCTCGACACCCGCTCACACATCGATATTCCGCGCCACCAGCGCGTTCTCCGCGATGAACGCGCGCCGCGGCTCGACGTCGTCGCCCATCAGCGTCGTGAAGATGGCGTCGGCGGCGATCGCGTCGTCGATGCGCACGCGCAGCAGGCGCCGCGCGGCCGGGTCCATCGTGGTTTCCCACAGCTGCGACGCGTTCATCTCGCCCAGCCCCTTGTAGCGCTGGCGCGAGACGCCGCGCTCGGCTTCGGCGAGCAGCCAGCGCATCGCGGCACGGAAGTCGACGATCGGCTGCGTCTTCTGCTTCTCGCCCTCGCCGCGGCGGATCTCGGCGCCCACGCCGATCAGGCCGCCGACGATCTGCGCGAAACCGGCCAGCGCTTCGTAGTCGGCCGACGCGACGAACTCGGCGTCGATCACGCTCGTCTTCACGTTGCCGTGATGGCGCCGCTCGATCGCGAGCATCCACTTCTCCTGCTTCTCGGCAAAGCGCGCATGCACTTCGGGCGCCCCGCCGTTGTTCGGCGGCGCGTAACGCGCCATCGCGGCGGCGAGCTGCGCGGCCGACGCCTGCGCGCTCTGTTCGTTCGCGAGATCGATCTCGATGCCGTCGACGATCGAGCGCAGCGCGTCCTCGTCGATGATGCGCGACAGGCGCTCGACGACGCCCTCGGCGACGATGTACCTGCGCGCCAGCTCGGCGAGCGCGTCGCCCGCGATCGGCTCGGCGCCGGCGCTGGGCAGCAGCGAAGCGCCGTCCAGCGCGTGTCGCAGCATGTACTGGTTCAGCTCGACGTCGTCCTTCAGGTAGCGCTCGTCGCGGCCGTGCTTCACCTTGTAGAGCGGCGGCTGCGCGATGTAGATGTGGCCGCGCTCGACCAGATCGGGCATCTGCCGGTAGAAGAACGTGAGCAGCAGCGTGCGGATGTGGCTGCCGTCCACATCCGCATCTGTCATGATGATCACGCGGTGATAGCGCAGCTTGTCGACGTCATAGTCGGGGCCGATGTTGGTGCCGAGCGCGGTGATCAGCGTGGCGATCTGCTCCGACGAGATCAGCTTGTCGAAGCGCGCCTTCTCCACGTTGAGCACCTTGCCGCGCAGCGGCAGGATCGCCTGGAACTTGCGGTCGCGCCCCTGCTTGGCCGAGCCGCCGGCGGAATCGCCCTCGACGATGAACAGCTCGGAGAGCGCCGGGTCCTTCTCCTGGCAGTCGGCGAGCTTGCCGGGCAGCCCTACGCCGTCGAGCAGCCCCTTGCGCCGCGTCATCTCGCGCGCCTTGCGCGCGGCTTCCCGCGCGCGCGCGGCGTCGACGATCTTGCCGCAGATGATCTTCGCGTCGGACGGTTTCTCGAGCAGGAACTCGTCGAGCGTGGCGCCCACCACCTCCTCCACCGCCGGCCGCGCCTCGGAGGAGACGAGCTTCTCCTTCGTCTGGCTGGAGAACTTCGGATCGGGCATCTTGATCGACAGCACGCAGGTGAGCCCCTCGCGCATGTCGTCGCCGCTCGTCTCGACCTTCGCCTTCTTCGCCAGTTCGTTCGCTTCGATGTACTTGTTGATGACGCGCGTCATCGCCGCGCGCAGGCCGGTGAGATGCGTTCCGCCGTCCTTCTGCGGGATGTTGTTCGTGTAGCAGAGGACCTGCTCGTTGTACGAGTCGTTCCACTGCATCGCCACCTCGACGAAGACGCGGCGCAGCTCGCCGCCCACCTCCATCTCGCGCTCGCCGCTGGCGTGGAACACGTTCGGATGGATCGTGGTCTTCGAGCGGTTGATGTATTCGACGAAGCCCTTGACCCCGCCGGCGAAGGCGAAGTCTTCCTCCTTGCCCTGGCGCTGGTCGACCAGGCGGATGCGCACGCCGTTGTTCAGGAAGCTCAGCTCGCGCAGCCGCTTGCTGAGGATCTCGTAGTGGAAGTCGACGCTGCCGAAGATCACGTCGTCGGCGAGGAAATGCACCTCGGTGCCGCGCTTCGTCGTCTCGCCGGTCACTTTCATCGGGGACACGACCGCGCCCTCGCGCTGCTCGACGCTGCGGTTCTGCACCAGGCCGCGCGCGAACTCGAGGAAGTGCACCTTGCCGTCGCGGCGCACGGTGAGCCGCAGCCATTTCGACAGCGCGTTCACGCAGGAGACGCCCACGCCGTGCAGGCCGCCCGACACCTTGTAGCTGTTCTGGTTGAACTTGCCGCCGGCGTGCAGCTCGGTCATCGCGATCTCGGCGGCGCTGCGCTTCGGGACGTGCTTGTCGTCCATCTTCACGCCGGTGGGGATGCCGCGGCCGTTGTCGATCACCGAGATCGAGTTGTCGGTGTGGATGGTGACGACGATCTCGTCGCAGAAGCCGGCGAGCGCCTCGTCGATCGAGTTGTCGACCACTTCGAAGACGAGGTGGTGCAGGCCGGTGCCGTCGGAGGTGTCGCCGATGTACATGCCCGGGCGCTTGCGCACCGCCTCCAGGCCTTCGAGGATCTGGATCGAG
>CALCZN010000377.1:0-5135 GCA_937903095.1 uncultured Burkholderiales bacterium | reverse complement strand
GAAGGTGGCCCAGCCCTCGTTCATCACCTTCGTCTGGCGCTGCGGGTAGAAGTACTGCGCGACGCGCCGCACGATGCGCACCAGCTCGCGCTGCCAGGGCTCGAGCTTCGGCGAGTTCTTCTCGATGAAGTAGAGCAGGTTCTCCTGCGGCTCCTCGGCCCGCGCGGGATCGGGGGGCGCCTGCCTGCGCTCGCGCTTCGGCAGCGTGCGCCAGATCTCGTCGTGGTGCTTCCAGGCGTGGTCGCGCCGCTCGCGCATGCGCTCGCGCTCGGCTTCCGCGCTGAGCGGCCGCGGGTGCGGGTAGCGGCTCACGCCGTGGTCCATCAGCGCATGGCAGGCGTCGAGGATCTCCTCGACCGCCTCGGCGCCGTGGCGCTCCTCGCAATCCATCACGTAGCGGCGCGCGAACACCATGTAGTCGATGATCGCGTCGGCCTGCGTCCACTGGCGGAACAGGTAGTTGCCCTTGAAGAACGAGTTGTGCCCGTAGCACGCGTGCGCGATGACCAGCGCCTGCAGCGGCATCGGGTTCTCTTCCATCAGGTACGCGATGCACGGGTTCGAGTTGATGACGATTTCGTAGGCCAGGCCGCGCGCGCCGCGCCGGTACATGTGCTCCTGCGCGATGTACGCCTTGCCGAAGCTCCAGTGCGGGTAGCCGATCGGCAGCCCGGTGGACGCGTAGGCGTCGAGCATCTGCGCGCTGCTGATGACCTCGATCTGGTTCGGATAGCAGTCGAGGCCGAACTCGCCGACCGCGATCCCGGCGATCGCCTCGTCGTAGCGGGCGATCAGGTCGACGGTCCACTCGGCGCCGGTGGAAATGGGCGTGGACATCAGCCCTCCATTGCAGCAATCGACGACGACTGCTGCTTGCCGAAGAGGCCGCGGAACACCGGCCAGATGTCGCGGCTCTCGTGCACCTCGCGCATCGCGAAGGTGTCGTTCGGAATGCGGCGGTAGGCCGCCGACAGCGTCGACACGCGCGAGCCCGCCTCGCAGACCTCGATGTACGCGTAGTGGCGCACCAGTGGCAGCAGCGCCGTTTCGAGAAAGCCGCGGCTCTTCTCCGGATCGGCGCCGAAAGCGTCGCCGTCGGAGGCCTGCGCGCCGTAGATGTTCCAGGCGTCGAGCGGGAAGCGCTCCTGGATGATCTCGTTCATCAGCGACAGCGCCGACAGCACCACCGTGCCGCCGGTCTTGCGGTCATGGAAGAAGCGCTGCTCGTCGACCTCCTCGGCGTCGTCAGTATGGCGGATGAAGACGATCTCCAGCCTTTCATACTTGCGCGACAGGAACAGGTGCAGCAGCGCGAAGAAGCGCTTGGCCAGATCCTTCTTGCGCTCGTCCATCGACGCCGAGACGTCCATCAGGCAGAACATCACCGCCTGGCTGACCGGCTTGGGCGTGAGCGTGCGATAGCGGTAGCGCAGGTCCAGCTCGTCGAGGAACGGAACGGCGGCGATGCGCCGCTGCAGCCGTTCGACCTCCGCCAGCCAGGTCGGGCGCTCGGGCGCATCGGGCGGCGCCGATTCGAGCAGCGCCTGCACGTGGGCGAGCGCGCGTCGCGGCGCGCCGCGCAAGGCAATGCGCCGCCCGATCGCGTTGCGCAGCGACCGGTTCACCGACAGGTTGGTGGGCGAGCCGTTCGTCGTGTAGCCGGCGCGCGTGAGGCACTGCTCGCGGATCTCGCCGAAGGTGGTGCGAACCATCCGCGGCAGCTCGAGGTCGTCGAAGAAGATCTGCATGAACTCTTCGCGCGACAGCGTGAAGGCGAAGGCGTCGGTGGCTTCGCCGCTGCCGCCTTCGCTGCCCGAGCCATCGCCCTCGCCGTCGCCGCCTTCGGGGCGCGGCAGCTTGTCGCCCGGCTGGAAGCGGCGGTTGCCCGGCAGCACGTGCTCGTAGTCGCCGCCGGCACCGTGACGGAACGAAGGCTCCGAGACGTCGCGGACGGGAATCGAGACCTTGCCGCCGCGCTCGAGGTCGCGGATCGACCGGCCCGCGACCATGTCGGTGACCGCGCGGCGGATCTGCGCCTTGTAGCGGCGCATGAACCGCTCCCGGTTCACCGCGGAGCCGGAGCGGTCGTTCGGACGGCGATCGATGACTACGGACATCGCCGCTCTCCCTTTAGCTGAGTCCTTCCTACTGCGACTTGCGCACCCGCAGGTACCACTCGCAGAGCAGCCGCACCTGCTTCTCGGTGTAGCCCTTTTCCACCATCCGCGCGACGAAGCTCTCGTGCTTGCGGCGATCCTCGGCCGAGGCCTTCGCGTTGAACGAGATCACCGGCAGCAGCTCCTCGGTGTTCGAGAACATCTTCTTCTCGATCACCTCGCGCAGCTTCTCGTAGCTGGTCCACGCCGGGTTCTCGCCGCCGTGCTGGGCGCGGGCGCGCAGCACGAAGTTGACGATCTCGTTGCGGAAGTCTTTCGGGTTCGCGATGCCGGCCGGCTTCTCGATCTTCTCGAGTTCGGCGTTCAGCTGCGCGCGGTCGAAGCTCTCGTTGGTTTCCGGGTCGCGGTAGTCCTCGTCCTGGATCCAGTAGTCGGCGTAGGTGACGTAGCGGTCGAAGATGTTCTGGCCGTACTCGGAGTACGACTCCAGGTACGCCGTCTGGATCTCCTTGCCGATGAACTCCGCGTAGCGCGGCGCGAGCCAGCTCTTCGTGAAGTCGAGCCAGCGCCGCTGTGTTTCCTCGGGCAACCCCTCGCGCAGCAGCCGCTGCTCGAGCACGTACATCAGGTGCACCGGGTTCGCCGCGATCTCGGTCTGGTCGTGGTTGAACACCGCCGACAGCACCTTGTAGGCGAAGCGGGTGGACAGCCCGGTCATGCCCTCGTCGATGCCGGCGTAGTCGCGGTACTCCTGCACCGACTTCGCGTTCGGCTCGACGTCTTTCAGGTTCTCGCCGTCGTAGACGCGCAGCTTGGCGTAGATGCTCGAATTCTCGGGCTCCTTCAGCCGCGTGAGCACTGCGAACTGCGCCATCATCTCGAGCGTTCCGGGAGCGCAGGGGGCGGCCGCGAGCGAACTGCCGGAGAGCAGCTTCTTGTAGATGCGCACTTCCTCGGAGAACTGCAGGCAGTAGGGCACCTTGACCACGTAGATGCGGTCGAGGAAGGCTTCGTTGTTGCGGTTGTTGCGGAACGCCTGCCACTCGCTCTCGTTGGAGTGCGCGAGGATCATTCCCTGGAACGGGATCGCCGACAGCCCCTCGGTGCCCTTGAAGTTGCCCTCCTGCGTCGCGGTGAGCAGCGGGTGCAGCATCTTGATCGGCGCCTTGAACATCTCGACGAACTCGAGCAGCCCCTGGTTGGCCAGGCACAGGCCGCCGGAGTAGCTGTAGGCGTCGGGATCGTCCTGCGACAGCGACTCGAGCTTGCGGATGTCGACCTTGCCCACCAGCGACGAGATGTCCTGGTTGTTTTCGTCGCCGGGCTCGGTCTTGGAGATGGCGACCTGCTTGAGCACGGAAGGCTGCACGCGCACGACGCGGAATTTCGCGATGTCGCCGTCGTATTCGGACAACCGCTTCACCGCCCACGGACTCATCACGCCGTTCAGGTAGCGGCGCGGAATGCCGTACTCGGCCTCGAGCATCGGTCCTTCGCGGTCGGGGCGGAACAGCCCGAGCGGCGACTCGTTGACCGGCGAGCCCTTCAGCGCGTAGATCGGGTACTTCTCCATCAGCGCCTTCAGGCGCTCGGCGATCGACGACTTGCCCCCGCCCACCGGCCCGAGCAGATACAGCACCTGCTTGCGTTCTTCGAGCCCCTGCGCCGCGTGGCGGAAGAACGAAACGATCTGGCCGATCGCGTCGTCCATCCCGTAGAACTCGGCGAAGGCCGGATAGCGACGGATGATCCGGTTCGAGAACAGCCGCGAGAGCCGCGGGTCGTTCCGCGTGTCGATGACCTCCGGGTCACCGATCGCGGCGAGCATCCGCTCGGCTGCACTGGCGTACGCGAGAGGATCGTCGCGACAAAGCTCGAGATACTCGAGGAGGGACATCTCCTCGTCACGCGCCTTCGCGTAGGTCTCTCGATACGCATCGAACAGGTTCATGGTTCCTCCTGATGAACTTCTGCTCTGTGTCGACTTCGCTTGATGCGATCACGAAGTCGGTGCATGCGTGGCTTGACAGCAATCGTAATGCCTACGCTCTCCTCTGTAACGATGCGGCGTTGCTTCGGGAGGACACGATGACGACGAGAGTGCGGGTATCCACCGACGAACGGCGCACGAAGAGCGCTCGATGCGCACGACGAATGCGCACGACGACCGCAGCGCGAATGCGCACGACGCTCACAGCGTCGAGATGCGCGAAGGGCCGCGCGCGTTCCTGCTCGGCCGTCGTCTCTCTGTCGGGCGCTCTGCGCTGCTCGGCCTGCGCGGCCGCCGTCTCTCTGCCGTGTGCTCCGCGCTGCCTCGACCTGCGCGGCCGTCGATCAGCCTGCGAGCGGTCGATAGCGCAGTCGGTGCGGCGTGTCGGCGTCCTCGCCGAGCCGACGGCGCCGGTCGGCGAGGTACTCGGCGAAGTTGCCCTCGAACCAGACTACACGGCTGTCGCCCTCGAACGAGAGGATGTGCGTGGCGATGCGATCGAGGAACCAGCGGTCGTGTGAGATCACCACGGCGCAGCCGGGGAAATCGAGCAGCGCCTGCTCGAGCGCGCGCAGCGTTTCGACGTCGAGGTCGTTGGTGGGCTCGTCGAGCAGCAGCAGGTTCGCGCCGGCGCGCAGCACCTTGGCGAGCTGCACGCGGTTGCGCTCGCCGCCGGAGAGCTGGCCGATCGTCTTCTGCTGGTCGGCGCCCTTGAAGTTGAAGCGCGCCACCCATGCGCGGCTCGGCGTGCGAAAGCCGCCGACCTCGATCTCGTCGAGCCCGTCGGAGACCTCCTCCCAGACGGTCTTCGCGGCATCGAGTGTGTCGCGGCTCTGGTCGACGCAGGCCGCCTTCACGGTGTCGCCGACGCGCAGCACGCCGGCGTCGGCCTTCTCCTCGCCCATGATCAAGCGGAACAGCGTCGTCTTGCCGGCCCCGTTCGGGCCGATCACGCCGACGATGCCGCCCGGCGGCAGGCGGAACGACAGATCGTCGAACAGCAGCCGCTCGCCGAAGCTCTTGCGCAG
>CALCZN010000376.1:0-16391 GCA_937903095.1 uncultured Burkholderiales bacterium | reverse complement strand
AGTCATCGCGTTTGAAAGCCGAGACCTCCCTCTTGCGTTGAATCGCCGCCCGACTGATGGTTGTACTGCTCCTGGCACATCGGTCGGTGACTCGCTGGCACTCGATCAGCTTTCGAACAAAGAAGAAGCCGACGAATAACATTTTCTCTGCCTTGGAAAGGCTGTCATCGCGCCATAGCTGCTTCTTGCTTCTGACTTCAAATGACCGCGCGAACACGTGCAGATCAACGCGGTACGGCCAGGACTCCTGCATTGTGCAACCTAACGTTGGAGTTCAACCGCGTGCGGAAGCGTGCAGAGCACCCTGTAGCACGTCGGGTACAACGACAGGTTAGGCGCCGTGGACGCGACCATGCACGGTCTCATACGCCTTGACTATTTTGGCGATATCGGATGCATCATACCTGGCGATGGTTTCAAGCTCGCCACCGAAGAGCTCTTGCTTGGACACAGCAAGTGTGTTTGCCATTCCCGTCAGGCGCGACCAAAGTCGTTGCCGTTAATCGCGGCAGCGCCCCAAACGGACTCGGGATCTTTGATCGACACGCGGTCAATATGAAACTGAGTTTTTTCGCGAACGATTCGAAGTTTCGTAGACAGTTTCTTGAGTTCATCTAGATCTAGGCCTGAGCTCGTGGCTGCTCGCTTAACAACCGACTCATTGCATCGCAATACGTACCAGAACGAAAGCGCCTGCTTATGCTCATCTAGAACTCTGATTGCGTGAGAGAAGGTGTCGTTGTATAGCGCGTGAGATGCTACGACGAAGAAGCTCATTCGGATGTAAGTGATGTCCTGGCGTACAAGCTCGTCGTGCGCAGTGAGTTTCAGAATTGCATTGTTCAACTCCGTATAGTTACGGATGATGGCGGCTTGAAGCGTGGAACTGTCGTGGCTCATGCTAGAAGGCGCCTAACATCGAAGCTCAGCGGCGCCCAAACGGCCCTAGCCGTTCGAGTGTCCGCTGCAGCGACCTGTTGGGCGTTATACGGTGCGGCCGAAGACTCGATCCGGTGGGAGGTATGCGGCAAGATTTGTGAGGCGGCTACCCGCCTGACGCAGCCAAGAGTCGAACCAAACGTACCAGCCCAGCAGTGCGTTTTCGCCAAGGTCGTCGACCTCTACGGCTTGGGGGAGTAGGTGATTCAAGCTGGAGCCATGTTGCGCGTGAAGCTGAGCCCGATGCTGACTGTTGGGCTGGCCCAGCTTCGAGAGCTCCAAGTACGTACCGGCACGAGCAACAAGTCGGTCTGGAATGACAATCAGGTCGGGCTGTTCTGGTCGCGGAACGCCAGACAGCGCGCGAAGCAGGTTCTGCTTAAGGGTCGTCGGTGTCGGGCAGTCAAAGCCCCAGATGACGAAGAGAGAGTCGGCGATGCGTTGTCCTTGGCCTGCCTCGCAAAAGCGTCGCGGAAGACGCTTGAACTTTCTGCACTTCTCGATGGCGTCACTAATCTCCGACGGATTCAATGCAGTTTTGACCTCGACAAGCGCGTAGATCGCTTCAGCAGGCCAGAGCTGATTGCGCATAGCGGCGTACAGCGGGCTATTATTCAATCCATCGACCACGACGAGGTCCGCCTGGCTCGAGAACGCACCGTCGTGCGAGATCACCATGCCCGAACTGACACCAAATTTCCGCGGTAGATGGTCGACAAGGAACTTGGCTACGATGTCCTCGCGGTTGTCACCGGCCGAAGGACGGTGGCTTGCAAAATCGCGGCGTATGGCGGCCGACTTCAACCGCATCTCGCGCGCAACATCGGCAAGGTACTCGGGCAGGAGCATGTGTTTCCTATGACGCCCAACGTCGGAGCTAAGCGGCGCGCGAAGGCCGAAGGCCGGAGCGTGTCCGCTTCGGCGAAGGGTTAGGTTTCGCCCGCTGTGCTCTTGCACCGGCACTTCGACGGCTCGCGGCGCTCAAGGCTTCCTCGGCCCACTTGTTCAGACTAGTACTTGAACACGTAAATAACGCAACATGAATACAATGCCGACATGTTCATCCCTGCAGGGTGGATGTCGCCATGAGTCGAGTTCAATTTCGCCTCTCGAGCAAGGACCGGGAACTGATCGAGCAAGTGCGCTCCAAGGGCATGCACCACGCCCGCGAAGTCAATCGCGCACACATCCTGGCCGCGCTGGATCGCGGGATGCCGCAGACGGTGATCGAAGAGGTCTTGGGAGTCGACCGCACCGCGATCTGGCGCACGCGCACGGCGTACCTGGACGGCGGCGTGCAGGCAGCCTTGTACGACGCACCGCGCCCGGGGCGCCCGCAGCGGTACGACGCCAATGCCGAGGCGCGGGTGACGGCGTTGGCCTGCTCGGCGCCACCGCAAGGGGCCAAGCGCTGGACGGTGCTGCGGCTGGAGAAGGCTGCCCGAGCCGAACCGGGTATGGAGGGCATCAGCCGGGAGACGATCCGCCGGCTGCTAAAAAAAACTGGATCAAACCTTGGCGACGCCTGATGTGGTGCGTCGGCGTGCTCGATGCGCAGTACCGCGCCCGCATGTACGAGTTGCTGGCTCTGTACGCCCGGCCGCGTCGACGCAACGAACCGGTAGTGTGCATCGACGAGAAGAGCACGCAGTTGCTCGCGCACAGCCGCGCGCCGCTGCCGATGAAAGGCGGCAGCCCCGCGCGCGAGGACTACGAATACGTGCGCCGCGGCACCTGCAATCTGTTCGTCGCCGTCGAGCCCAAAGTCGGGCACCGAACGGTGCGCCTCACCGAGCACCGGGGCAAGGTGGACTTCGTTGCCTTCGTACGTCACCTGATCGAGAACGTCTACGGTTCGGCCAGACGCATCCATCTGGTGCTGGACAACTTGAACACCCACTTCCGGAAATGCTTCGAGGAGGTGCTGGGCAAGGAGGCCGCCGCGCAGCTGCTGCGCCGCGTTCGCTTCCACTACACCCCGAAGCACGCCAGTTGGCTGAACATGGCCGAGATCGAGATCGGGGCGCTCGCTCGCCAGTGTCTCGATCGTCGCATTACCGCTCGCGATACGCTCGCATCCGAAGTCGACGCTTGGCAGCTCGATCGCAACCGCGAACGCCGAACCATCCGGTGGACGTTCACGCGTCAGGACGCCGATCGAAAGCTGGGCCGGCATTACGTTGCGTAATTAACGTGTTGCAGTACTAGTACGCTGCCTACAGCGGCTTGCGCAGCAGCTGCGCGATCTCGCCGACGATGCCGCGACGAAAGGCCAGCACGCACAGGACGAAGATCGCGCCCTGCACGATGGTGACCCAGGCGCCGATCTGCGCGAGGTAGTTCTGCATCGTGATGATCACCGCCGCGCCGACCACCGGGCCGAACAGCGTGCCCAGGCCGCCGACCAGCGTCATCAGCACCACCTCGCCCGACATCGTCCAGTAGACGTCGGTGAGCGAGGCGAGCTGGAAGACCAGTGCCTTGGTCGCGCCGGCCAGCCCCGCCAGCGTGCCCGACAGGATGTACGCGACGAGCTTGTAGCGGTCGGTGTCGTAGCCGAGCGAGGTGGCGCGCGGCTCGTTCTCGCGGATCGCCTTGAGCACCTGCCCGAAAGGCGAATGCACGATGCGCCAGATCAGCAGGAAGCCGCCGAAGAAGACGACGAAGACGAGCGCGTACATCGCCAGCGGGTCGTTCAGGTCGATGACGCCGAACAGCTTTCCGCGCGGCACGCCCTGGATGCCGTCCTCGCCGTGCGTGAACGGCGTCTGCAGATAGAAGAAGAACACCATCTGCGCCAGCGCCAGCGTGATCATCGCGAAATAGATGCCCTGGCGCCGGATCGCGAGCAGCCCGGTGACCCAGCCGAGCAGCGCCGAGCAGCCGGTGCCGAAGACGATCGCCAGCTCGGGCGTCAGGCCCCACACCTTCGCCGCGTGCGCCGACGCGTAGCCGGCGGTGCCGAGGAACATCGCGTGGCCGAAGGACAGCAGCCCGCCGAAGCCGATGAGCAGATTGAATGCGCACGCGAACAGCGCGAAGCACATCACCTTCATCAGGAACACCGGATAGACGGCCAGCGGCAGCAGCACGAAGGCCGCCGCCATCAGCACGAGCGCGTAGCGCTGGTAGCTGGTGTCGGCCTGCGCGTGCAGATGCGTTTTCGCGCCGACCGGCGCCGCGAGCGTGGTGCTTTGATGGGCCATTGGCGCGTACCTACTTCTGCGTGCCGAACAGGCCGGCCGGCTTGATCAACAGGACGATCGCCATGATCACGAAGATCACGGTGTTCGACGCTTCCGGATAGAAGACCTTGGTGAGTCCCTCGATCAGACCGAGCCCGAAGCCGGTGACGATGGACCCGAGGATCGACCCCATGCCGCCGATGACGACGACGGCGAACACGACGATGATCAGGTGCTCGCCCATCTGGGGACTGACCTGGTAGATCGGCGCGGCCATCACGCCGCCGAAGCCGGCGAGCGCCACGCCGAAACCGTAGGTGAGCGTGATCATGCGCGGCACGTTGATGCCGAAAGCCTGCACCAGTTGCGGGTTCTCGGTGGCCGCGCGCAGGTACGCGCCCAGCCGCGTGCGCTCGATCATGAACCAGGTGCCCAGGCAGACGACGACCGAAGCCACGATGACCCACGCGCGGTAATTCGGCAGGAACATGAAGCCCAGATTCTGCGAGCCGGTGAGCGCGGACGGAATCGGGTACGGCTCGCCGGAGGAGCCGAACCAGTTGCGGAACAGCCCCTGGATGATCAGCGCCAGCCCGAAAGTGAGCAGCAGCCCGTACAGATGATCGAGCTTGTACAGCTTCGCGAGCATGGTGCGCTCGATGATCATGCCGATCGCGCCGACGACGATCGGCGCGAGGATCAGCGACCACCAGTAGCCGATGCCCAGCTTCGCCAGCAGCAGGTATGCGGTGAACGCGCCCAGCATGTAGAGCGCGCCGTGCGCGAAGTTGATGATGTTCAGCAGGCCGAAGATCACTGCGAGGCCGAGCGACAGCAGCGCGTAGAACGAACCGTTGATCAGGCCGATCAGCAGCTGTCCGAACAGCGCGACGGTCGGTATGCCGAAGATTTCCATCGAGTCTGCGACCTGGATGCGGAATCAGCCGCGGAGCCGGCGAACCGGCTCCGCGGGTGCCCGGGCTCGCGCCCGGCGGTGCGGGCGTCGTGCGCCCGCGTTGCTCAGGACTTCACCAGCGGGCAGCCGCCTTCGTTCAACGGACGGAAGGCCTCGTTGGCCGGGATCGTCGCGCGCAGCTTGTAGTAGTCGTACGGGCCCTTCGACTCGCTGGGCTTCTTCACCTCGAAGAGGTAGGCCGGGTGCAGCGTGCGCCCGTCGATGCGCGTCGTGCTCTTGCCGAACAGCGGATCCTCGGCGGGCCGCGACTTCATCTGCGCGACCGCCTTCGCTCCGTCGTCGGAGTCGATCTCCTTGACCGCCTTCAGGTAGTCGAGGATCACCGCGTAGACGCCCGCGTGGTCCGACGACGGATAGATGCCCTTGTTGGCCGCGGCGAAGCGCTTCGACCACTCGCGCGTCTTGTCGTCGTGATCCCAGTAGAAGGTCTCGGTGAGCAGCAGCCCCTGCGCCTTCTCGAGGCCCAGGCCGTGCACGTCGGTGATGAACACCAGCAGGCCGGCCAGGCTCTGGCCGCCCTTGACGATGCCGAACTCGGCGGCCTGTTTGATCGAGTTGATCGTGTCGCCGCCGGCGTTGGCCAGGCCGATCACCTTGGCCTTCGACGCCTGCGCCTGCAGCAGGTACGAGGAGAAGTCCTGCGTGCCGAGCGGATGGCGGACGGCGCCGAGCACCTTGCCGCCGGCCTGCTTGACGGCTTCGGCCGTGTCGCGCTCGAGTGCATGTCCGAACGCGTAGTCGGCGGTCAGGAAGAACCAGGTGTCGCCGCCGTTCTTCGTCACCGCGGTGCCGGTGCCGTGCGCGAGCATCCAGGTGTCGTACAGGAAGTGCACGGTGTTCGGCGAGCACGCCTTGCCGGTCAGGTCCGAGCTGCCGGGCCCGGTGGCGAGGAAGGCCTTGTTCTTGTCCCGGGTGACCTGGCTGACGGCCAGCGCCACCGACGAGGTGGGCACGTCGGCGATCGCATCGACGCCGTCGGTGTCGTACCACTGGCGCGCGACGTTCGAGCCGACGTCGGGCTTGTTCTGGTGGTCGGCCGAGACGATCTCGATCTTGAACTTCGGATTGAACTGCTTCTGGAAATCCTCGACCGCCAGCTTCGCCGCGACGACGGAGCCCGGTCCGCCGATGTCGGCGTACAGACCCGACATGTCGTTCATGACGCCGATCTTGACCACGCCGCCGGAAACTTCGGCGTTCGCCGTCGCCGCGCCGAAGGCCAGCGCCAGCGACGCGACCATCGTCGAAAACTTCACCCTGGTTTTCATCGTCCATCCTCCTCGAGTGGTGGGACCCAGTGACCGGCGACCGCGCTCAGACGCCGAGATACTCGCGCAGCATGCCCATCTTCTGTTCGAGCTCGGCCGCCTCGACGCGTTCGACGATGCGGCCGTGCTCCATGACGTAGAACCGGTCGGCGAGCGGCGCCGCGAACCGGAAATTCTGCTCCACCATGACGATGGTGAACCCCTTTTCGCGCAGCATGCGGATCATCCGTGCCAGGCTCTGGACGATGACCGGCGCCAGGCCCTCGGAGATCTCGTCGAGCAGCAGCATCTTCGCACCGGTGCGCAGGATGCGCGCCACGGCCAGCATCTGCTGCTCGCCGCCCGACAGCCGCGTGCCCTGGCTCGCGCGCCGCTCGGCGAGGTTGGGGAACATCTCGTAGATCTCGTCCAGGCCCATGCCGCCGGAGCCGATCTGCGGCGGCAGCAGCAGGTTCTCCTCGCACGACAGGCTCGCGAAGATGCCGCGCTCCTCGGGGCAGTAGCCGATCCCCAGCCGCGCGATCGCATGCGGCGGCAGGTTCACCGACTCCACGCCGTTGATCATGATCGATCCGGTGCGCCGTCCGACCAGCCCGAGGATCGACTTCAGCGTGGTCGTGCGCCCGGCACCGTTGCGGCCGAGCAGCGTGACGACCTCGCCGCGGTTCACGACGAGATCGACGCCGTGCAGGATGTGCGATTCGCCGTAGAACGCGTGCAGGTCGGAGATGCGCAGGAACTCGACGCCGCGTTCAGTGGCCATGAGGGCTCCCGAGCTCTTCGGTGGCGCTGCCCATGTACGCTTCGAGCACCTGCGGATTCTTCGAGACCACCTCGTAGGGGCCTTCGGCGATCACCTGCCCGCGCTGCAGCACGCTGATGGTGTCGGCGATGTTGGCGACCACGTTCATGTTGTGCTCGACCATCAGCACCGTGCGGTTCGCCGACACCTTCTTGATCAGCTGGGTGACGCGATCGACGTCCTCGTGGCCCATGCCCTGGGTGGGTTCGTCGAGCAGCATCAGCTCCGGGTCGGTGGCCAGCGTGGTGGCGATCTCCAGCGCGCGCTTGCGCCCGTACGGCAGCTCGACGGTGACGTGGTCGGCGAACTCGCGCAGCCCCACCGTGTCGAGCAGCTCGAGCGCGCGCGCATCGAGCACGTCGAGCGAGCGCTCGGGCTTCCAGAAATGGAACGACGTGCCCAGCTTGCGCTGCAGCGCTACGCGCACGTTCTCGAGCACCGTCAGGTTCGGGAAGGTGGCCGAGATCTGGAACGACCGGACGACGCCGCGGCGCGCGACCTGCGCAGGCTTCTCTGCCGTGATGTCGTGCCCGTTGAAGAGGATCTGCCCCGCCGTGGGAATCAGGAACTTCGTCAGCAGGTTGAAGAACGTCGTCTTGCCGGCGCCGTTGGGGCCGATCAACGCATGGATCTGGCCCCGGCGCACGCGCAGGTGGACGTCGTTCACCGCGACGAAACCCTTGAATTCCTTGACGAGGCGCCGGGTCTCCAGGATGTAGTTTTCTTCTGCCATCGAGCGCCTGCCTGTCGTGGCCGCACTGCCGCGCGGCCCGCCGTCGAGCGCGGATTATGGCCAAAGGCTCGCGCAGCAGCAATCCGGGTAAGCGAGCAACATGGGATTGGGCGGGAAGATCGCCGCGCGCCTCCGGCCGGGGTCGCGTCGCGCGCCAGTACCCGGCGTCGCGTCGCGGCCAATACTCGTCCGGCGCACCGTTCGTCCGGGCCGCGCACGCGCTCGTCGCGGCCGCGGGCCCGGGCCGCCCGCGGCGCCCGCTGCGGCGGGCATCATTGCCCGCGAGCTCCCTGCGATCCGATCGACTCCGTCACACGCAATGGCCACCGTCGCCGCCCCCGGCCGCACGAAGGAACCGACTTCGCTGTCGGGGCTCGGCCGTGCGCTGGTGCAGCACCAGCTGCTGCGCCTGGACCAGGCGAGCGCGATCCAGCGCAAGGCCGATGCGGGCAAGCAGAGCTTCGTCGACGAGCTGGTCGGCGGCGGACACATGCCGGCGCGCCAGCTCGCCCAGTTCGCCGCCGAGCTGTGCGGACATCCGCTGCTCGACCTGTCGGCCATCGATCCGGCGACGCTGCCTACCGACCTGCTCGACCGCAAGCTCGCCACCGAGCTGCGCGTGGTCCCCCTCGGCAAGCGCGGCGGGCGCCTGTCGATCGCGATGTCGGACCCGACCGACTCGAAGCTGCTCGACCGGATCCGCTTCTCGGCGCAGGCCGCGCTCGACCCGATCGTCGTCGAGCACGACCGGCTCGTGCGCCTGGTCGACCGGCTCGGCCAGAGCACGACCGAGCAGCTCGAGGACCTGGTCGACGGCTCGCTCGACGACATCGCCGTCGCCACCGAGGAGCAGACCGCCGCGCCCGACACCAGCGACGTCGACGACGCGCCGGTCGTGCGCTTCCTGCAGAAGGTGCTGGTCGACGCGATCCAGGCCGGCGCCTCCGACATCCATTTCGAGCCCTACGAGAAGTACTACCGGATCCGGCTGCGCGTGGACGGCGAGCTGCGCGAGGTGGTCACGCCGCCGCTGGCGATCAAGGAGAAGCTCGCCTCGCGCATCAAGGTGATCTCGCGGCTGGACATCTCCGAGAAGCGCGTGCCGCAGGACGGGCGCATGAAGATCGTGCTGTCGAGCCAGCGCGCGATCGACTTCCGCGTCTCCACGCTGCCGACGCTGTTCGGCGAGAAGATCGTGATGCGGATCCTCGATCCGTCGTCGGCGAAGCTGGGCATCGACGCGCTCGGCTACGAGCCCGAACAGAAGGAGCTGCTGCTCGAGGCGATCCGCCGCCCGTACGGGATGATCCTCGTCACCGGGCCGACCGGCTCGGGCAAGACGGTGTCGCTGTACACCTGCCTGAACATCCTGAACGAGCCCGGCATCAACATCTCCACGGCCGAGGACCCGGCCGAGATCAACCTGCCGGGCATCAACCAGGTGAACGTCAACGAGAAAGCGGGGCTCACCTTCGCCGCCGCGCTGCGCGCCTTCCTGCGCCAGGACCCGGACGTGATCATGGTCGGCGAGATCCGCGACCTGGAAACCGCCGACATCGCGATCAAGGCGGCGCAGACCGGGCACATGGTGCTGTCGACACTGCACACCAACGACGCGCCGACGACGCTCACGCGCCTGGCGAACATGGGCGTACCGGCCTTCAACATCGCCTCGTCGGTGATCCTGATCACCGCCCAGCGACTGGCGCGCCGCCTGTGCAACTGCAAGCAGCCGCTGGAGACCGACAGCAGCGCGCTGCTGAAGGCCGGCTTTCTCGAGTCGGACCTCGACGGCAAGTGGACGCCGTTCCGGCCGGTGGGCTGCGAGCGCTGCGGCGGCTCGGGCTACAAGGGGCGCGTGGGGATCTACCAGGTGATGCCGATCACCGAGGAAATGCAGAAGCTGATCCTGTCCAACGGCAACGCGCTGCAGATCGCGCGGCAGGCGCAGCTCGAAGGCGTGCGCGACCTGCGCCGCTCGGGGCTGGTGAAGGTCATGCAGGGAATGACGAGCATCGAAGAGGTGCTCGGCGCGACGAACGAGTGAGGACGGTGCAATGAGGGCGACGCGATGAGCACGATCGGTACGACCGCCGGCACTGCCGGCGCCCGCGCGACAGGCGGCGCCCGCGCAGCGGCGGCGCGCCGCCCGGCGGTCAAGGAGCAGGTCTACGCGTGGGAAGGCCGCGACCGCGCCGGCAAGATGCTGCGCGGCGAGATGCGGGCGAGCGGTCCGGCCTCGGTGCAGACGTCGCTGCGCCGCCAGGGCATCTCGATGACGAAGGCGACGAAGCGGCGCTACAAGCGCGGCAAGCGCATCGGCGAGAAGGACATCACGCTGTTCACGCGCCAGCTGGCGACGATGATGAAGGCCGGCGTGCCGCTGCTGCAGGCGTTCGACATCGTGGCCCGCGGCACGTCGAACGCGTCGGTGTCGAAACTGTTCACCGACATCCGCGGCGACGTCGAGACGGGAACCTCGCTGTCGCAGGCCTTCCGCAAGTATCCGCTGTACTTCGACTCGCTGTTCTGCAACCTCGTGGGCGCCGGCGAGCAGGCCGGCATTCTCGACGACCTGCTCGATCGCCTGGCCACCTACAAGGAAAAGATGCTGGCGATCAAGGGCAAGATCAAGTCGGCGCTGTTCTACCCGATCGCCGTGCTGATCGTCGCCTTCATCGTCGTCGCGGTGATCATGCTGTTCGTCGTTCCGGCGTTCAAGGATGTCTTCTCGAGCTTCGGCGCCGACCTGCCGGCCCCGACGCTGATGGTGATCGCCCTGTCCGACTTCTTCGTCGAATACTGGTACCTGGTGTTCGGCGCGATCGGCGGCGGGCTGTATTTCCTGCTGCAGGCGTGGCGGCGATCGCCGCGGGTGCAGATGGCGATGGACCGGCTGCTGCTGAAGCTGCCGGTGTTCGGCCCGGTGGTCGAGAAGGCGACGATCGCGCGCTGGCTGCGCACGCTGTCGACGATGTTCGCTGCCGGGGTGCCGCTGGTCGAAGCGCTCGATTCGGTAGGCGGCGCTTCCGGCAACCACGTCTACATGGTGGCGACCAAGCGCGTCCAGCAGGAGGTGTCCACCGGCACCAGCCTGACGGTGGCGATGCAGAATTCGCAGGTGTTCCCGAACATGGTGCTGCAGATGGCGTCGATCGGCGAGGAATCGGGCTCGCTCGACTCGATGCTGTCGAAGGCGGCCGACATCTTCGAGCGCGAGGTCGACGACGCGGTCGAGAGCCTGTCGAGCCTGCTCGAGCCGATGATCATGGTCGTGCTCGGCACGCTGATCGGCGGGCTGGTCATCGCGATGTATCTTCCGATCTTCAAGCTCGGGCAGGTGGTCTGAGCGCGGCCGTCGTCGCGATCGCAGCGCAGGCCGATTCCCGATGTTCGAGGCGCCGCCGATGCTCGAAGCGCTGCAGCAGTCGTCCGCCCTGGCGATCGCCACCGCCGGGGTATTCGGGCTGCTCGTCGGCAGCTTCCTGAACGTCGTCATCCACCGCGTGCCGAAGATGCTCGAGCGCGAGTGGGCGCAGCAGGCGGCCGAGCTGCGCGGCGAGCCGCTCTCCGACGCGACGCCCTTCAACCTGGTCGTGCCGCGCTCCCGGTGCCCGTCGTGCGGACACTCGATCCGCGCCATCGAGAACATCCCGCTCGTCAGCTGGCTGCTGCAACGCGGCCGCTGCACGGCGTGCCACGCGGCGATTCCGCTTCGCTATCCGATCGTCGAAGGCGCGACCGCGGCGCTGTGCGCGCTGGCCGTCGCGCATTTCGGCTGGAGCGCCGCCGGGCTCGGCGCCGTCATGCTCACCTGCTTCCTGATCGCGCTCGCCTTCATCGACCTCGACACGCAGCTGCTGCCCGACAGCATGACGCTGCCGCTGCTGTGGATCGGGCTCGCCTTCAACCTGTGGGAAGTGTTCGCGCCGCTGCACGCCGCGGTCATCGGCGCCATCGCGGGGTATCTCAGCCTGTGGAGCCTGTACTGGCTGTTCCGGTTCGCCACCGGCAAGGAAGGGATGGGCTACGGCGACTTCAAGCTGTTCGCCGCGCTCGGCGCCTGGTTCGGCTGGACCGCGCTGCCGGCGGTGATCCTGCTCGCCTCGGTCGTCGGCGCGGCCGTCGGTCTCACGCTGATGTTCGTCGCGCGGCGCGGACGCGAAGTGCCGATCCCGTTCGGGCCGTACCTCGCCGGAGCCGGACTGCTCGCGCTGTACTTCCGCGATCCGCTCGCGTCGTTCTACGGGCTGGGCTGAGGACGAACGCCACCCGCGCGAGGCGGCTCCGCTCCTCGCCGGCGCCGAGGGCCCGTCTTCGCCGCTGTTAGACTCGTTGGCATGACTGCAGCCGCCGACGAGCGAACGGTGCCGCGCAGACCCTTCGTGGTCGGGCTCACCGGCGGCATCGGCAGCGGCAAGAGCACCGTCGCCGACCTGTTCGCCGCGCGCGGCGCCACCGTGGTCGACACCGACGCGATCGCGCACGAGCTCACCGCTGCCGGCGGCCCGGCGATGGAGGCGATCCGCGCCCGCTTCGGCGAGTCCGTGCTGCGCGCCGACGGCGCGCTCGATCGCGACGCGATGCGCGCGCGGGCCTTCGACGATCCATCGGCCCGCGAAGCGCTCGAAGCGATCCTGCATCCGATGATCCGCGCCGAATCGGAACGACGCATCGCCGCGGCAACCGGGCCCTATGTGATGCACGTCGTTCCGCTGCTCGTCGAATCGGCCGGGCGCACGGGTCGCTTCGATCGCGTGCTCGTCGTCGACTGTCCGGTGCCGGTGCAGATCGCGCGCGTGCAGCGTCGCAGCGGCCTGAGCCCGGCGCGCATCGAATCGATCCTGGCGGCGCAGGCCAGCCGCGAAGCGCGATTGACCGCGGCCGACGACGTCATCGACAACGGCGGCGATGCCGATGCGCTGGCCGCGCAGGTCGACGCGCTGCATCGCAGGTATGCGGCGGCGCGCTGAACCGCCGGCAGGCGCGCGTCGCGCGGCGCGAGGTTTGTCAACGAAAGCGCTTTGCTACAGAATTCGTGCGTCTGCACGGACCGAGCGCGACTCGCATATGTCGGCGGCACTGCGTGCGCAGCGCGAACGCCGTCGCCCGCGCCACAGGACGACGCCTTGATCTTGTACGAGTACCCGCTGAACGAACGCGTCCGGACGCTGCTGCGGCTCGAAGATCTGTTCGACCGGCTCGAGTTCTTCGCGCGCCGTGAACACCCGCTCGACCATCACGTGGCGCTCGGCACGCTGTTCGAAGTGCTCGACGTCGCCGGGCGCGCCGACCTGAAATCCGATCTGCTGCAGGAACTCGAGCGCCAGCGACAGACGCTGCTCGGCTTTCGCGCCAGGCCCGATGTCTCGCAGGACGCGCTCGACCGCATTCTCGGCGACATCGACGAGGCGCTGGGCGGCCTGGGCGCCGCCACCGGCAAGAGTGGCCAGCACCTGCGGGACAACGAATGGCTGATGAGCATCCGCAGTCGGATGTTCATCGCCGGCGGCGCCTGCGAGTTCGACCTGCCCTCGTATCACGCATGGCAGCACCGGCCGGCGGAACTGCGCCAGCGCGACATCGCCGCCTGGGCTGCGCCGTTCAAGCCGATGTACGACAGCCTGACGATCGTGCTGCGACTGCTGCGCGAGAGCGCGCAGCGCACGGCGCTCACCGCGCAGGGCGGCAGTTACCAGCAGCCGCTGGCGGGCAAGACCTACCAGATGGTGCAGGTGCGGCTCGATCCCTCGCTCGGCGCGATTCCCGAGATCAGCGCGAACAAGTACCTGCTGTGGATCCGCTTCACCATGCGCGACCGCGACGAGCGCCCGCGCCCGGCCGACTCGAACATCGATTTCGAACTCGGCCTGTGCAACCTCTGACGCGATGAAGAAGGTCGTCGTCGTCGATTGCCCGGCCTGCGGCCGCAAGACGCCGTTCGATCCGTCGAACCGCTGGCGCCCGTTCTGCTCGCAGCGCTGCAAGAGCCTCGATCTCGGGGCGTGGGCAGCGGAGCGCTATCGGATCGCGGAGGAGGGGAAGGGAGAAGGGGGAAGGGAGAAGGGGGAAAGCCTCGGGTAGCCGGGCAGCCCGTCTCAGCCGGGGCTTTTCCCCTTCTCCCTTCCCCCTTCTCCCTTCCCCTCCTCGGCCCACATCGCCCGCATCATCCCCACCCCATGCGCGCCGGCGGCGAGCGCGTCTTCGGCATCGCTCTCGTCCAGTCCGCCCAGCGCGAAGACCGGCACGCGGGCATCCGCGGCCAGGCTGCGGAAGCCCGTCCATCCGAGCGTCAGGGCTCCCGGGTGCGTCCGCGTCGGCTTCACCGGGCCGAGCACCACGTAGTCGACGCCCAGTTCGCCTGCGCGCGCGAGATCGCGCGCATCGTGGCACGAAGGGCCGACGATGCGAAAGGACGGACGCGAGACGCACGCGTGCAGATCCGCGCTGCGAAGATGCACTCCGTCGCAGGCCGCCGCGTACGAAGCGCAGTGGGCGCCGTTGACGACCAGCAGCGCGCCGGCCGCGCGGCACGCCGCGCGCATCTCGCGCCAGAGACGATCGAGACGATCGGGCGCGATTCCGGGCTCGCGCAATTGCACGAGTCGCAGTCCGGCGGCCAGCGCCCGGCGCAGCGCCGCGAGGAACGCGTGGTCGCCGGCCTGCAGCGCGCAACTGATGCCGAGCCGCGGAGGCAATCGCAGCCAGCCGATGACCGGGATGGTCGCCGGCAACAGCGGCGCGAGATCGATCGCCGAAGGATGGCGCCACGCGAGCGCCTGGCCCTCGCGCGAGCGCGGCGTGCCGCTCCATTCGACCACGCGGCGAAACGACAGCCGCACGTGCGCGTGCGGATAGACGTGCTCGCGCACGATCCACTGCCACGAGCGCAGCAGGTCGATGCCGAGTTCCTCGTGCAGCTCGCGCGCGAGCGCCTGCTCGACCGTCTCGCCGGCCTCGAGTTTTCCGCCGGGGAACTCCCACCAGCCGGCGTACGGCTTGCCCGGCCGCCGCTGGCCGAAGAGCACCGCGCCATCGCCGCGGACCAGGACGCCGACGGCGACTTCGAGCATCGGTGCGCCAGCGGCGAAGCCGCTCAGGAGCGCTCGCCGGGCTCGCGCCCGGCATGGTCCTTCGCGAACTGCCAGGCGACGCGCCCCGAACGCGACCCGCGCTCGAGCGCGAAGCGAAGCGCGTCGGCGCGCGCCGCCTCGATTTCGCCTTCGTCGCAGCCGAAGCTCGCCAGCCAGTGCGCGACGATCGCCAGGTAGTCGTCCTGCCGAAACGGATAGAACGACACCCAGAGGCCGAAACGCTCGGACAGCGAGATCTTCTCCTCGACGGTCTCGCCGGGGTGGATCTCCCCGTCGGACTGGTGCTTCGCCTCGAGGTTCTCGCGCATGTACTCGGGCATCAGGTGCCGGCGATTCGACGTCGCGTAGATCAGCACGTTCTCCGACTGTGCGGCGACCGAGCCGTCGAGCGCGACCTTCAGCGCCTTGTAGCCGGGCTCGCCTTCCTCGAAGGAGAGATCGTCGCAGAAGACGATGAAGCGCTCGGGCCGGCCGGCGACCAGCTCGACGATCTCGGGCAGGTCGACGAGATCGTCCTTGTCGACCTCGATCAGCCGCAGTCCCTGCGACGCGTATTCGTTCAGCAGCGCCTTGATCAGCGACGACTTGCCGGTGCCGCGCGAGCCGGTGAGCAGCACGTTGTTCGCCGGACGGCGCTGCACGAACTGGCGCGTGTTGCGCTCGATCGCCGCCTTCTGCTCGTCGATGTGCTTCAGGTCATCGAGCCGGATTGGCGAGACGTGCCGCACCGGCTGCAGCGCGGCCTGCATGCCGAAGGCGGTCGTGCGGCGGCGCCAGCGCCAGGCGATCGCCGACGTCCAGTCGGGAGCGGGAGCGGCGACTAACAGTTGCTCGAGACGGCCGAGCAGCGACTCGGCGCGCGAGAGAACGCCGGCAAGCGCCCGGGAGTCGGCCGCGCCTGCCGGAGCCGGGGAGCCTGCCACGCGCGCCGTCGCGTGGCCTTCGCCGCGGGCCGTCGCGTGGCCATCGCCGCGCGCATCAGGATCGGTAGTCGGCATTGATCGAGACGTAATCGTGCGAGAGATCGCAGGTCCAGACCGTGGTCGACGCGCTGCCGCGCCCGAGCACGATGCGCACGTCGATCTCGGCCTTGCGCATCACGCGCTGGCCGTCCTCTTCGCGATAGCCGGGATGACGGCCGCCGCGCGTGGCCACGTGCACGTCGTCGAGGTACAGGTCGACGCGATCGACGTCGAGATCGGCGACGCCCGCGCGGCCGACCGCGGCGAGGATCCGCCCGAGGTTCGGGTCGGAGGCGAAGAACGCCGTCTTCACCAGCGGCGAATGCGCGACGGTGAAGGCGACGGCCGCCGCCTCGTCGTCGTCGCGCGCGCCTTCGACGTGCACCGAGATGAACTTCGTCGCGCCCTCGCCGTCGCGCACGAGCGCCTGCG
>CALCZN010000375.1:0-6763 GCA_937903095.1 uncultured Burkholderiales bacterium | reverse complement strand
GACGGCATACGAGATATTGGGGTGACTGGAGTTCAGACGTGTGCTCTTCCGATCTTGACGTAGCAGGCGATGCCGGCGGCCAGGCCGCCGCCGCCGATCGGCACGAACAGGGCCTCGATCGGTCCCGGATGCTGGCGCAGGATCTCCATGCCGATCGTCCCCTGGCCGGCGATCACGTCCGGATCGTCGAAGGGGTGCACGAAGGCGAGCGATTCGCGCTGCTGCAGTTCCAGTGCGGCGGCTGCCGCGTCGCTGTAGGAGTCGCCGGTGAGCACGACCTCGCCGCCCAGCGCGCGCACGGCATCGACCTTCACGTGCGGCGTCGTCACCGGCATCACGATCACCGCCCGGCAGCCGAGCTTGCGCGCGGCGAGCGCGACGCCCTGCGCGTGGTTGCCCGCCGAGGCGGCGATGACGCCGCGCGCGAGCGTATCGGCCGGCAGCCGCGCCATCCGGTTGTAGGCGCCGCGCAGCTTGAACGAGAACACGGCCTGCATGTCCTCGCGCTTGAGCAGCACGCGGTTCGACAGCCGGTCCGAGAGGATGTCGGCGAGCTCGAGCCGGGATTCCTCCGCAACGTCGTATACCTTTGCGGTCAGGATCCTCTTCAGATAATCGGTCGGCATGGCGGCGAATTCTACCGCCCGGACCCAGGACGCGATCTCGCCCGGATGGAAGCTGCCGTCGCCTCGGCCATTCACTGGTTCGCGCTGCCCGAGCACGGGTTGTCGTCGATCTTCGTCGTCGCGTTCGTTTCGGCGACGCTGTTGCCGCTGGGCTCGGAGCCGGCGGTGTTCGGCTTCGTGAAGCTGAACCCGGGGCTGTTCTGGGCGACGATCGCCGTTGCCACCGTGGGCAACACGCTGGGCGGCATCGTCGATTACTGGCTCGGCTACGGTGCGCACGAGGCGCTCGCGCGCGGCAAGGAAACCCGCTACTGGAAATGGTTCCAGGCGCTCGGGCCGAAAGCGCTGTTCTTCGCGTGGCTTCCCGGGGTCGGCGATCCGCTTTGCACGGTGGCGGGCTGGCTGCGCATGCCGTTCTGGCCCAGCGTCGGCTGGATGGCGCTCGGCAAGCTCGCGCGCTATTCGCTGACCACGGCGGCGCTGCTCTGGGTGCCGGACGCCTGGTGGCAGTCGATTTCGAGAATCTTCTGAACGGAGAGAAGACCGATGACGTCGCAGCCGACCTGCCCGCTGTGCCGCGCCGACGGCGGGCATCTCGTCGTGCGCGCCGCGCGATGGCGCGTCGTTCTGGTCGACGATGCCGACCATCCGGCATTCACCCGCGTGATCTGGAATGCGCCCGTGGCGGAGATGAGCGACCTGGACGAGACCGCGCGCAGGGAACTCCTCGACGCCGTCGTGCGCGTCGAGTCGGTGCAGCGCGCGATGCTGGCGCCGGACAAGATCAACCTTGCCAGCCTGGGGAACCAGGTGCCGCACCTGCACTGGCACGTGATTCCCCGCTGGCGCGACGATCGTCATTTCCCGAATCCGGTGTGGGCCGCGGCGCGCGACGATGCACAGGAGCAGGCAGCGTTGCGCAGCGCGGTGGTGCGCGCCCGGCTCGACGCCTATCTCGCCGGATTGCGGCGCGCATTCGCCGGCGCGATCACGCCGGCCGCCGATAAGCGCTGACCCGCCGTTCGTCGCCGCTTCGGCGTCGGCGGTCGCGCATTCCGCGCCGCGCGCTCGCCGTTGTCGGACACTGGACGATCCGATTACGACGACGGCGCGATGAAAGTCGGATTCGATCCCGATCTCGAAGTCGTCGGCGACGCCCGAAGCGCGAAAGCGTGGCTGGCGGGCCTTTCGCCGCAGCCTGTCGCGCGCCTGGACGCGATCCTCCGCCTGCTCGGGAGCCTGTCGCAGCGTTGCACCGCTACGGCGCCCGCCGGGCCGCGGGGCCTGATCGAGGCGCTCGAGCCGGTGCGCGTCGCGCAGTGGCGGGTCATCGCGGCAACGCTGGAGCCGCTTGCCGGCCGTCCCGTTCCCTTCACACCGATCGAATGGCCGCTGCTGCAATCGGCGCTCGCCGGCCTGCACGCGCTTCGCAATCTCTACAAGCGCATTCACGCGCAGGGCGCACGCGCGGAAGAGGCGAACCGGGTGGACACTGCTGCGAATGGCGGGCTTGCCGCTGCGCAAGCCCGCTTCCCCGGCTTTCTTCCGCTGGCGCGAGCGCTCGATGCGCAGTCGCGCATCGTCGCGTTGCAGTTGATCCACCGTTGCGTTCCGCAGGAGGCCGACTGGGACGAGCTGTGCGTGCTCGCCCGCAGCCTGCGGCGAAGCGCTCTGCAGGACGAAGCGCTGCCCGACGAGGTGCCGCTGGTGCACCCCGGCACCGCGCGCGCGCTGTTCGTCTATCCGCTGCTGCTCGAATGCGCGTCGCTGCCGTCGCGCACCGCGGCGCAGGTCGAACTGGTGCAGCGCCTTGCGGCGCGCCTGGCTTCGAGGGTCGGCTACCGGATCGACAAGGGCGCGCCGCGCGACAACGACCATGGCCCGCGGCTGGCCCTCACGGCCGCTCATGCGGTGCGCCTGGACACGCATCGCGTTCCGCAGATGCTGGCAAATCGGCGCCGGCAATGGTTCGGCGCAGGCGATTCGCCGGACGGCGCCATCGCATTGCCGTTGCCCGAAGCCGAAGTCGCGCGGCTTTTCGACGAGCTCGAACGCTGCTGGTCGTCGGCAACGACGCCGCGCATCGCCGGCGCGCACCCGGCGGCATCGGCCGCAGCACAGCCGGTGCTCCTGCGTTTCGGACTGCCGATCAGCGGCGCGGCGGAACGCCGGCCCGCCACCCGGCCGATGCCGAACGCGCCGAAGCCCGAGGCCGACGGGCGCTACGAGTACGGCCGGTGGGAACAGAACACGATTATCCGGATGGCCTTTGCCGGCGCTCCCGCGGAAGCGGCCCGCAACCCCGACGAGATCGGCCCGAGCGAGTGCGCCACGCGATTGGTCGATCGGCCCGACGGCAGTACCGTGATCGCGCGCGAGTCCTCGGTTCCGCGTACCGCGCCCGGTGCACTGGTGGCGGTCGAGCACGCGCCCGAAGCGCCGCAGGAGGCGCGCCGCTCGATCTCGCTGGGCACCGTCGAGGCGATCGAACAGCTGCCCGGGCGCCAGAGCCACGCGTCGCGCGCGCACTGGCTGGTGGTGCGCCTGTGGGCGGGCGAGGCGCGCGCGGTGGGCGTGCGGGTGGGCGACGACGGCCGCGCATTCGAGGACGCGTGGCTGCTGCGCGGGCTGGGCGCGAGTTTCGAGTTGCCGTGCCTCGTGCTGGCGCCGGGTCGCGCGCGCGGCGGCGATACCGGCGTGCTGCGCGAGGCGGAGAGCGAAGTGGCGATCCGCTTCGTCAGCGTGCTCGATGGCGGCAGCGGATACGAGCGCGTGTCGATGCGAACGGAGAGCGGGCGGCATATCCGTCAGTGAGGGTGATCGCCGCACCGGCCGCGGGCGTGCCTGCGAATCGCGGTACCATCGGCCGCAGGGCACCGCGCGTCGCCGGTGCGTCAGCGAAAGCTCGAAACCGATGGCCGGTCTGAAGAACTCTCCCACTCCCTGGCCGACGAAGATCGTCGTGCACAGGCGTTCCCGCGCGCTCGAAGTCGAGTTCTCCGACGGGCGCAATTTCCGGCTTCCCTTCGAGTATCTGCGCGTGTATTCGCCGTCGGCCGAGGTGCGCGGCCACGGGCCGGGCCAGGAAGTGCTGCAGGTCGGCAAGGCCGGCGTCGTCATCGATTCGATCGAGCCGGTGGGCAACTACGCGCTGCAGCCGCACTTCAGCGACGGCCACTCCACCGGCATCTATTCCTGGGACTATCTGTACTACCTGGGGCATTCGCACGATCGGCTCTGGCACGAATACCTGGCGCGCATGGACGCGGCCGGCGCGAGCCGCGAGGCGTCGCCGCCGCTGCAGTCATCGTCCTTGAAGCGCCCCGGACACTGAGCGAGCGGATGCGCCCGTCGAGCACGACGCATTTCGGCTTCCAGCAGATCGACGAGCGCGAGAAGGCGAATCGCGTCGCCGGCGTTTTCCATTCGGTGGCCGCGCGCTACGACCTGATGAACGACCTGATGTCGGGCGGCCTGCACCGGCTGTGGAAGGCGTTCACCATCGGGCAGGCCAACGTGCGTCCCGGCATGCGCGTGCTCGACGTGGCCGGCGGCACCGCGGACCTCTCGCGCGCCTACGCGCGCCGCCTGCACGGACGCGGCGAGGTCTGGCTCACCGACATCAACGGATCGATGCTCGGCATCGGCCGCGATCGCATGATCGACGACGGGCTGCTGCAGCCCGCGGTGCAGTGCGACGCCGAAGCGCTGCCCTTTCCCGGCGGGCACTTCGACCTGGTCAGCGTCGCTTTCGGGCTGCGCAACATGACGCACAAGGAGCGCGCGCTGGCGGAGATGTATCGCGTGCTGCGCTCGGGCGGGCGCCTGCTCGTGCTCGAGTTCTCGCGCGTGCGCAAGGAACTCGCGCCGCTGTACGACCGCTATTCCTTCGACGTGCTGCCCTGGCTGGGCGCGCGCGTGGCGGGCGACGAGGCGAGCTATCGCTATCTCGCCGAGTCGATCCGGATGCACCCGGACCAGGAAACGCTGAAGAAGATGATGGAAGACGCGGGATTTTCCCGCGTTCGTTACTACAATCTCACTGCCGGCGTCGTCGCGTTGCACGAAGGCACGCGACTGTAGCGCCCGGCCCTGTCGGTCTTCCCCGGGCTTCGGCCCTCGTGATGCCGCTCGTCGCGGCCCGTTTCGGAGTCTTCATGAATCGGATCGTCGTTCGTCTGCTCTCCGTCTTCGTCGTCCTCGTCGCCGGCCTGTCGCTGGCCATCCCCGAGGCCGATGCCCGCCGACTTGGCGGCGGCAAGTCCTTCGGGCGGCAATCCACCGCGCCGATCCAGCGCGATGCGCGTCCGCCGCAGGCCGCTCCGCAGCAGGCGCCGCAGCGCCCCGGCGCGGCGCCCGGCCAGACCGGCAATCGCTGGCTCGCCCCGCTCGCCGGCATCGCCGCGGGCCTGGGCCTGGCGGCGCTGGCCAGCCACCTCGGCCTGGGCGAGGCGATGGGTACCGTCCTGCTGATGCTGTTGCTGGTCGTGGGCGCCGTCTTCGTGTTCCGCGCGCTCGCGGCGCGTCGCGGGGCTTCCGGACCGCAGCCGGCGTACCAGGGCGGCTACTCGGCGTCGCAACTGGGCCGCGAGGCCGCCGTGCGCTACTCGGCCGATGATTCCGCCGTGCATTCCGGCACGCAGACCGGAGCGCAGACCGGCCCGGCGGTGCGTGCCGCCGCCGACTTCGCTGCCTCCGGCGAGGCGCAGGCCGGGCGAATTCCCGCCGGCTTCGATGTCGAGGGCTTCGAGCGCAACGCGAAGGTCCAGTTCGTCCGGCTGCAGGCGGTGTTCGATGCGGGCGACACGAAAGACCTGCGCGAGTTCACCACGCCCGAGATGTACGCCGAGCTCGCGCTGCAGATCGACGAGCGCCGCGGCGCGGAGAACCGCACCGACGTCGTCACGCTCGACGCCACACTGCTCGGCATCGAATCGACGCCGCAGGAGCACGTCGCCAGCGTGCGCTTCTCCGGAATGATCCGCGAGGATGCGGGCGGCCAGGCGACGCCCTTCGACGAAGTGTGGAACCTCGTCAAGCCGGCGAGCGGCCCGGGCGGCTGGGTGCTCGCCGGAATACAGCAGCTCGACTGAATGAGCGCGCAAGGCCAGGGTGATCCGCGCGGCGGGCCGCTGCGCGCGATCGCACAGCGGCTGGCGGGAGGAGGCGCTTCAGCCTTCCTGGGCGCGTTCAACCACCTGCTGCGACAGAACGACTGGGCCCGCGCGCGGCTCGCGCCGTTCGCCGGCCGGCGCGTATCGGTCCGCCTCGAGACGCCGTCGCTGGCGCGGCTCGCGCCGCCTCGCCTGGCGGCGCGACTCAGCGCCGACGGATTGCTCGACGCCTCCGGCGAGATCGGCGCGTCCCACGAGAACAACGCCTCCCGCGAGAACGGCGCCTCCCAAGAGAACAGCGCCTCCGGCGCGGCGGCCGCGTCGGCGCCCGGCGAGGCGCCGGCGAGCGAAGCGCCGCATTTCGACGTCGAGATGCACGTGCGCCCGTCCTTCCCGGCGGCCGGCGCGCTGCTCGGCGAACGCTCGCGCGGCCTGGCGCCGTACGTGCGCATCGAAGGCGAGCCGGCGCTCGCCGCGGCGCTCGCCGAAGTCGCCGAACGCATGCGCTGGGATCCCGAAGAGGACCTGAGCCGGATCACCGGCGACGTCGTCGCGCATCGAATCGGACGCGGGGTCGGCGCGGCGCGCGATGCGCTGCGCGGCTTGCGCGCCCGCGTGGCCGGCTCGGCCGCGCGCCGCTTCGCGGCCGCTTCGGGAACGCTCGTCGCGCGCGACGAACTCGAATCGCTGCGCGCGACGCTCGACGCGCTCGAAGCGCGGATCTCGGCCGCCGAAGCGAAGCGGCGCGGTCCTTGACCGAGCGGCGGTGGCGGCGCGCGATATGCGCGCTCGCGTTTTTTCTGCTGATCGCACTCCCTGGCGCGCCTGCGCGCGCCGCTCCTGCGGCTGCCGTCGCCGATCCGATCGCCTCACTCGCGCCGTCGCTGCTCGCCGAGTTGCGCGCCTCCGGATTGATCGGCACCGCCGAGCCGGTGCGCCCCTTCACCTGGACGATCGTCATGACGCGCCCGCTGCGCTCGCCGCGCAGGCAGCGCGAGGTCTACGCCGGCACGCCGGCGGGCG
>CALCZN010000374.1:0-6758 GCA_937903095.1 uncultured Burkholderiales bacterium | reverse complement strand
CGTGACCCAGGCAGGACATCTGGTGCTCGTCGAGGCTTCGACAAGCCGATGCGCTTCAGCCGAGCTGACTTCTTCGCCGCATCGATGCGCTGTCGCTCAATCATTTCGCGCGCTTCGTCCCGCTCGCGTAAAACCCGCTGAGCCTGAAGTTGCGTTTCAGCGAGACGTTCTGTCGCTGCTTGATGTTTCGCACTGAGCCCTTCAAGTCGACGCTCGGCATCGTTGCGCGTTCGTCGCTCCTCGGAAAGCTCTTTGCGCACATCGTCGAGTTCGGCACGGAGAGACTCGAATCGCTCGTTTTGCTCCCGAGCACTACTCAAGACATGCGCCGCCTCGACTTGCGCCGCTGTGAGCGCACTCTGCGCCTCGTGCAAGTTGCTCTCCAGCTCCGCTATATGCGCCGCCCGCTCCTCTGCCCTCCCGACGAGGTTATCGCGCTCGGCGCGTAGCGTTTCCAATGCCGCTTGGAGCCGCTCATTCTTTTCTTCGATTTTTTCATGGGCGTCCGACAGGGTTTCGCACTCCTTTTGTGTCTGCGTCAACCGCTGAGCAATATCCTCGCGGGCCACCGAGGCAACCCGTGCCAGCTCTTTTTGAATCTCTCTGGCGAGCGATGGCGGGATTTCGAATGACACTGGCTGCAAGGGCTGAAACTCCTCTCGCCATCGTCGCAAATAGTTCTGAATCGTACTCACACTGCCGGTCTGCAGAAGCTCGCGAACCGCGCGGATCGTCGGTTGTCTCTTCTCGGCTAATATCGTCTGTGCTGCCGCTGCGACCTGCTCGTATGAAATTCCTTGGCGTGGCATGTTCTCGTCTCTTATTCGTTACGCTTACTCTACGCTACGCTATGACCGATACGATATGAAACGCCGGGATCGTCCAGTTTCTGGATTTGTGACTGTGTGTATGAAGCGCGCTGAGCTGGCCAGCCCGATACAAAACGATTTCCGACCTTCCTCGTGTGACTCAGCACGACGCTCGCAGCCCGCGACAGTCTGTCATAGTCGATTGGCGGATTGATACAACGCTCCAGGTGCGCCTTGAACCGTACCAGCGGATAATCCACGCCCATCCTCTGGAGATCCGAGTGCGTGTAAACCGACAGATGGACACTACGGGCTCCTGACGGCGTGATCCTTCCGGTGCGAATCGCCCGCGAGATCGCTTCGTGCCCGGCGATCATCATTGCGTCATGTAGGGGGGTATTTCCATCCTGGAGCGCTGTGACAACGGTGTGGCGAAAGCTATGAAAAACAAGTTTCGGGTCACGAATATCGAGCCTGTTCAAATAGCTCCCAAAGTGCCTCGACTGATTTTTGCTCCTTTTCTCCGCCGCCAGACGAGTGGTGCGGTCGATGTGCGGAAAAAGTGCGGTTGATCCGAGCGCGCGAACATGCTCTACGTAGCGCAGCAGACCGAGATCTATAAGTGGCTGGGTCAATGGAAGACGCCTAATCGAGTTCGCGTTCTTTGCGTCGTCGGGATGAATATCCATGTACCAAATTCCGGTGTCCGGGTCTCGGTCGATCTGCGCTAGATCGGCGTGAACGATTTCGCCTAGCCGGACCCCCAGATGCAGGCCGAGCAGGGGGCCCCAGTAGTAGTCGGCCGTGCGGTTAGCAGCGAGGTATTGCGCCGGATCGAAAATTTGCTTCAAGTGGTGATCTGTAAACGGGGCGTAATGAACGTCTTCTCTTTTGGCAAGAGCCCGCAGTGACCTGCGCCGTTTTTCGAGACCGGTCACGGGGTTGGCCGGCGTCGCCTCCAGCTCTGTCCGCGCATACTCGAACAACGTACTCAGATCGCTGAGCTTTTTCACGCTGGTCTTGGCCGCCGCCCGCTGGCGGTTGCCCTCGCGGTTCACGCGCTTGCCCACGCGTGATGCCTGCTCATCGATGAAGGTCGACAGGTGTGCGCTCGAAACCTCGTGCACGAGTGGATCAGAGAGCGAGTGCCGGTCCGACAAATGCGCGCGAAGCTGGTTGTACAGTCTTACTCGGTCGGTCACCGTTCGCGGTGCGATTGTCTGATCCCCGCGGTGACGCTTTTCGTATCGATCGATGAGCTCGCTGAGCCGCATCCCGCCTGGAATCAAGGCGGGCAACGTAAGCGTTGGGACGTGTTGCGAGGTTCCGCGGCTCTCGGCAACCGGCGGGTCGGTGACGCTTGCAGTCGCATTCGGCGCGTCGAGTCCGTGTGCACCGTCGCCCTTCGCCTCGGCGCCGACGGCTTTCGGGGGCGGCAGGGCCGTCGAAGCCGCACCGCGTCCAAGGCGGAGTGCGAACGCGCGTTCGATGCTCGGGAAGTTCCTAAGGAATTCGACGAGTCGCCGATGGTCATCTTCGTCGCTCGCGTGGATGCGGTCGCCGGAAATCATCCATCCGGAGGTGGCAAAAAAGTGGTCCACGACACATTTCCTCTGGTTCGTCGCCACGCCCTCAAGCAAGGCGTTGAGCGTTGAAGAAATGCTACGGGCAAGCGCGGCGTCGAACGTCCTTAAGGACCGCCGGATTTCACGTTTAGTTGGGGTCGCGTCGCTCGCGGGCAGGAGCACGCGAACGAAGTAGATGCCGGAACCCTTGCGGTAGAGCCGAGTCGGTCGCCGAGCCAAGTGGCACCCCCAAGTGGCACCCGGGTAAAGAAAAAGGCCTTGCAAGTCGTTGACTCACAAGGCCTTTTGGCGACTGGTGGCGCATCAGGGACTCGAACCCCGGACCTGCGGATTATGATTCCGTCGCTCTAACCAACTGAGCTAATGCGCCAGGGAACCGGCGATTTTACTGACGCCGTACCCCACCTGTCAAAGCGGGAGCCGTACGTCGAGTCGACGCTCAACCGCCGCGAGCCCTCCGCAGCGCATCGCGCGTATCCCGCGCCACCCGCGCTGCCGCGTCCGCGAAGTCCTCGCCGCTGCTCGCATAGAGAATCGCCCGCGACGAATTGACCAGTATCCTCGCGCCACCGGCGCGCACCGTCGCCTCGACGTCGCCGCCCTGCGCGCCGATGCCCGGTACGAGCAGCGGCAGCTCGCCGCTCAGCTCGCGCACGCGTGCCAGCTCCGCCGGGAAGGTGGCGCCGACGACGAGTCCGAGTTGCCCGTTCGTATTCCAGGGGCCGGCGGCGAGTCGCGCCACGCGTTCGAACAGCCTCTCGCCGCCCACGTCGAGCGCCTGCAGGTCGCTGCCGCCCGGGTTCGACGTGCGGCACAGCAGCAGCACGCCGCGGTCCTTCCATGCGAGCCACGGCTCGATCGAGTCGAAGCCCATGTACGGGTTCACCGTGACCGCGTCGGCGCGATAGCGCTCGAAGGATTCGATCGCATAGCGCTCGGCGGTCGCGCCGATGTCGCCGCGCTTGGCGTCGAGCACGACGGGCTTGCCCGGATGCGCGCGGTGGATGTGATCGATCAGCGCCTCGAGCGCGTCTTCGGCGCGCGCCGCGGCGAAGTACGCGATCTGCGGCTTGAACGCGCAGGCATACTGTGCGGTCGCGTCGACGATGTCGCGGCAGAACGCGAAGATCGCGTCGGTCGTTCCGCGCAGCGGTGCGGGCAAACGCGCCGGATCGGGATCGAGACCGACGCACAGCATCGAGTCTGCATCGCACCAGGCGGCTTCGAGAGACGAAACGAAACTCAAGGATGCGCTCCGGGCATACGGGTGGGCGATGATTCTAGTGGACTGCTCTTGCCCTGCTCGATGACCTCTTCGCTTCGGCTCTCCCCCCGTGACCTCGGCCTGCTCGCACTGCTCACGCTGTCGTGGGGCCTGAACTGGCCGGTGATGAAAGTCGGCGTCACCGACTTTCCGCCGATGACCTTCCGGCTGCTGTGCATGCTCGGCGCCGTGCCGGTGGTGGGCATCGTCGCGCGTTCGATGGGCGTGTCGCTGCGCGTGCAGCGCGACGACCTCGCCGAGCTGGCCGTGCTCGTGCTCAGCAACATGGTGCTGTGGGTCGTGCTGACGACCTACGGCGTGCTGCTGCTGTCGTCGGGGCGCGCGGCGATCCTCGCGTACACGATGCCCATCTGGGCGGCGCTGCTCGGCATCGTTCTGTACGGCGAGCATCCGTCGCGTCGGCTGTGGATCGGCGTGGCCGCGGCAGCGCTCGGCGTGCTGCTGCTCGTCGCGAACGAACTGACGACGATGGCCGGACGCCCGGTCGGCACGCTGCTGATGCTGTCGGCGTCGCTCGTCTGGGGATATGGAACGCATCGCATGCGCCGGCGCCGCACGCGGATGCACGTGCTCGCGATCACTTTCTGGTCGCTCGCGTCGGCGTTCGTCGTCTGTCTCGCCATTGTCTGGGCGCTCGAGCGCGACGCGTGGACGCAGTCGCCCGGCGTCGCCGGTTGGGGCGCGGTGATCTTCAACGCGACCGTGATCTTCGGCTTCGCGCAGCCGGTCTGGTTCCGCCTGGCGACGATCCTGCCTCCGGTAGCCAGCGGCCTTTCGGTCATGCTGATCCCGGTGCTCGGGCTCTTCTCCGGCATCCTGCTGCTGGAGGAGCGCGCGCAGTGGACGGACTGGAGCGCGCTCGCCGCGGTGCTGGTCGCGATGGGAACCGTGCTGTTGCCGTCGCGCGCGCGCCGCTGAGCGGCGCGCGCGTCAACGGATCGGCGCCTCGTCCTCGAAGCGCTCCATCGGCGCGTCGGCGCCGGCGGCGAACTCGCTCCCCGGATACTTCGAGCTGAAGTCGTCGCGCACCTGCTGCAGCGGCAGGTCGGACCACGTGCCGTGATCGCGCAGGTACTGCATGTGATGGCGGCCCTGCGCGTCGTACTCCTGGTAGAGCGCGTCGCTGCGTCCGTCGAAATCCGTGGGCCGCACGCCGAAGCGTTCGCACAGCTCGATGTTGAACGCCGGCACCGCCTTCACCCACTGGCCGTCGAGCAGCAGTGCGGCGTAGCCGTGGTCGTAGAAGATGTCGACGCCGCCCATGCGAGCGCGCAGCTTCTCGGTGTTCAGGTGGTTCACCACGTCGGCCAGGCCGACCGCCGCCGGAATGCCGACCGAGCGCGCGCAGGCGGCGAGCAGCCCCGCCTTGGGCACGCACCATCCGTAGGCGTTGGCGACGATGTGGCTTGCGCGATAGGCCTTCGGCTCGTAGCTGATGCGATACGGGTCGTAGCGGATCTTGTCGCGCACCGCGTAGAACAGGCGCACCGCGCGTTCGCGCGGATCGACCGCCGACCCGATCACCGAGCACACGAAATGCTCGACGCGCGGATGCGTGTAGTCGAAGAATTCGGTGGGAGCGAGATAGGGTTCGAGGGTGGCTGCGTCGTCGGTGACGGGCGGCAGGCCGGGAAGGTGAATTGTCTGCATGCAAGGGCCTCCGCGGCAGATTGTAGAGTAGGTCAGCCATTTCGGGCCTCGCACCGCCGCTCCGCTACGATCTGAATCAATTTTCTCCCCCAACCGCGAGGCAACGCGATGAAGAAGACGAAGCTGATGGCATTGACGACAGCCAGCATGCTGGCCCTGGCCGGTTGCGCGAACATGAGCGAGACGCAGCAGCGAACCGCGCTCGGCACCGGCGTAGGCGCGCTTGCGGGCGCGGCGCTGGGAAGTGCGGTCGGCGGCAGCGGTGTTGCCACGCGCAACATGGCGGTGCTCGGCGCCGCGGCCGGCGGCATCGGCACCTACATGTGGTCGCAGCGCATGGAGCAGCAGAAGCAGGCGATGCAGCAGGCCACGCAGGGCACCGGCGTCGAGGTGACGCAGACCGCTGACAACCAGTTGAAGCTCAACGTGCCGAGCGACGTCTCCTTCGACACGAACAGCGCGCAGATCAAGCCGAACCTGGCGCCCGTGCTGGACCGTTTCGGGCAGACGCTGAACGCGAATCCGGGAACCACCGTGCGCATCATCGGCCACACCGACAACACCGGGACGGATGCGATCAACGATCCGCTGTCGGTGAATCGCGCGGCGAGCGTGCGGCAGTATCTCGCAGCGCGCGGCGTCGATCCGGCGCGCATCGCGATCGACGGACGCGGTTCGCGCGAACCGGTCGCGGACAACTCCACTGCGCAGGGCCGTGCGATGAACCGGCGCGTGGAGATCTTCGTGGGCGAGGCGCCGGTGGCGCAGCGCTGACGGGAAAGAGGCCCGCGGATGCGGGCCTCGGCGGGCCTCACGCCATCCAGCGGGAAAGGGCCGTGAAGGCGCCGAGCGCGATCACGACGATTCCACCAAGCCGGATCGTGAGCCTCGGCTCGATCTGCTGGATCTCGGCGCGAAGCGATTGTGATTCGCTGCGCAGTTCGTTGCGCAGTTCTTCGACGGCTGCTCGCAGGTCCTGTCGAGTCGGCAACTCCGAGGTGACCTCGAGCAGCGCCTGCGAAAGCGCCTTCGCCTGCGCCTCCGGCATGCCCGATTCGCGCATGGTCTCGGAGAACTTCAGCGTATCGAAGGTGGCAGTGGACAACCCGGGAACCTCTGCGAGACGCAGCTGATCGATCGGACGATTGTATCGGCGATTGCTGGCCGGGTCATCGCTCCGACGATGTAGGTCGCCCGGCGTCGGGCGTTGGAGCAGCCGGGCTTCCCTATACGACAAAAGGCCCGCGCAAGCGGGCCCTTTGTCGTAGGAAAAGCTGCGCGCGGCGGCACGCGGCCGTTGCCGGCCGCGCGCCTGCGGGACTCACATGTCCATCCCGCCCATGCCGCCCATGCCACCCATCCCGCCCATTCCGGGCATGCCGCCGGCCGGCTTGTCTTCCCGCGCCTCAGATCGGAAGAGCACACGTC
>CALCZN010000373.1:0-4203 GCA_937903095.1 uncultured Burkholderiales bacterium | reverse complement strand
ACGCGGTCGAGTACTTCGTCTCCTACTACGACTACTACCAGCCCGAGGCCTACGTCCCGCAGCGCGACCTGTACATCGAGAAGGATTCGTCGATCAACGAGCACATTGAGCAGATGCGGCTCTCCGCGACGAAGTCGCTGCTCGAGCGGCGCGACACGGTGATCGTCGCCACCGTCTCGTGCATCTACGGGATCGGCAATCCGCGCGACTACCACGAGATGATCCTCGTGCTGCGCGTGAAGGACCGCATCTCGCAGCGCGACGTGCTGCAGCGGCTGGTCGCGATGCAGTACCGCAGGAGCGAAACCGACTTCGCGCGCGGCACTTTCCGCGTGCGCGGCGACACGATCGACATCTTCCCGGCCGAGCACGCCGAGCTCGCCGTTCGGGTCGAGCTGTTCGACGACGAGATCGAGAGCATCCAGCTCTTCGATCCGCTCACCGGGCGCGTGCGCCAGAAGATCCCGCGCTTCACCGTCTATCCGTCGTCGCACTACGTGACGCCGCGCGCCACCGTGCTGCGCGCGCTCGAGACGATTCGCGAGGAACTGGCCGACCGGCTGAAGTTCTTCTACGAGCAGGGCAAGCTCGTCGAGGCGCAGCGCCTCGAGCAGCGCACCCGCTTCGACATGGAGATGCTGCAGGAGCTGGGCTTCTGCAAGGGCATCGAGAACTACACGCGGCACCTGTCCGGCGCGCGTCCCGGCGATCCGCCGCCGACGCTGGTCGACTATCTGCCGTCCGACGCGCTGATGTTCATCGACGAGAGCCACGTCACGATCGGCCAGCTCGGCGGGATGTTCCGCGGCGATCGCTCGCGCAAGGAGACGCTGGTCGAATACGGCTTCCGCCTGCCGTCGGCGCTCGACAACCGGCCGCTGAAGTTCGAGGAGTTCGAGCGCAAGATCGGCCAGTGCGTGTTCGTCTCGGCCACGCCCGCCGACTACGAGAAGACGCACGCGGGGCAGGTCGTCGAGCAGGTCGTGCGTCCCACCGGGCTCGTCGACCCGCAGGTCATCGTCCGTCCGGCCGCCACGCAGGTCGACGACCTGCTCTCCGAGATCCACGATCGCGTGGCCGCGAACGAGCGCGTGCTGGTCACCACGCTCACCAAGCGGATGGCCGAGGAACTCACCGACTATCTCGCCGAGAACGGCGTGCGGGTGCGCTACCTGCACTCCGACATCGACACCGTCGAGCGCGTCGAGATCATCCGCGACCTGCGGCTGGGCGCCTTCGACGTGCTGGTCGGCATCAACCTGCTGCGCGAGGGGCTCGACATCCCCGAGGTGTCGCTGGTGGCGATCCTCGATGCGGACAAGGAAGGATTCCTGCGCAGCGAGCGCAGCCTGATCCAGACGATCGGGCGCGCCGCGCGCAACCTGAACGGCTGCGCGATCCTGTACGCCGATCGCGTCACCGACTCGATGCGTCGCGCGATCGACGAGACCGAACGCCGGCGCACGAAGCAACTGGCTTTCAACGCGAGCCGCGGCATCGTGCCGCGCGGCGTGCGCAAGCAGGTGCGCGACATGATCGACGGCGTCTACGACGCGACGCAGTCGCGCATCGAGCTGCGCGCGGCCGAGGAGCAGTCCAGATACGAAGCGCTCGGCGAGAAGGGTCTCGCCCGCGAGATCCGCCGGCTCGAGAAGGCGATGCTCGAGCAGGCGCAGAACCTCGAATTCGAGAAGGCCGCGCAGACGCGCGACCAGCTCGCCGCGCTCAAGCAACGGTTCTTCGGTTCTGACGGGGGGAGCAATGTGGTTCCGTTCGTTGCAGACCCGGCTCCGGCGGGCGCTGGCGCTGCGGGGCGGCGCAGGAGCGCCTGAACAGATTTCTTCGACTCACGCGGTTACGGATACGAAAATGGCAAAGAGAGAACCGGTATCGCTCGCGATGAACACGCGGGTGCTGTTCGTCTGCATGGGCAACATCTGCCGCTCGCCGACGGCCGAGGGCGTGTTCCGGCACCTGGTGCGCCAGGCCGGACTCGACGAGGTCGTGCGCGTCGCCTCGGCGGGCACGCACGCCTTCCATCTCGGCGAAGCGCCCGACCGGCGCGCGCAGGCGGCCGCGGCCCGGCGCGGCTACGACATCGCCGACCTGCGCGCCACGCGCGTACGCGAGAAGGACTTCGACGAGTTCGATCTCGTGCTGGCCATGGACTGGGACAACCTCTCGGCGTTGCAGCAGATGGCGCCGAAGACTTCGCATCACAAGCTGCAGCTGCTGATGCGCTTCGCCACCGAGCACGAAACGGCGACGATCCCCGATCCGTACTACGGAAACCCGCAGGGATTCGAGCAGACGCTCGACTACATCGAGGACGCCTGCAACGGGCTGCTCGAGCTGGCCAAGCGGCGCGCTACGCAGGTGGCGGCGGCCTGAGGAGATGCGCCGGCACGTCGCCGGCGCGCAAGCAGGAACCGGCGGGGCCGCGACGCGGCCCCGCGTCGCTTTCACTCGAGCCTGCCGTCGGCCTCGACGTGGATGGCGGTCGCCGTCGGGCTCGCGTCGAACACCATCGCGGCCGGCCATGCAGGCCACTGAGGCACTGCCGGATTGTTCGGATCGCCGTTGCGCGCGAACGCCGCGATGCTCTGCATCATCGCCTTCGACAGCGCCAGTCGCCCGGGCTCGTTCGCCCTGCTGTTGGCCGCATTCGAGAAGAGCGAAGGCCCGAAGTTGCCGAACAGGAAGGGCAGGTCGAAGGCATGCGCGGCGCCGTACACGTCGTTCCACGGCGCCGGCTCTTCGTCCCAGTCGAAGCGATAGAACCAGACGTTCGACTGGCGTGACTTCAGCGCATCGAGCGCGTCGATGCGGTTGACGGTCATGAAGATGTCGTCGAGCAGCTCGGCGCGCGCCGTCCATCCGGTTCCGGGGGCGTCGACCGGCAGATAGGCGGCATTGATGATGTCGGCGTCCGTGAGCTGCGGCGCGGCGTTCGGGTCGTAGCCGGCCATCATCCGGAAGCGGGTGGCGTCGTCGACGATGAAGCCGGGCGGGCTGCCCTTTGGCGGCAGCAGCGTCAGGAACGGCGCAAACAGCTTGCCCTCGTCGCGCGTGTTGCCGGCGAGCACGGGAATCGCCCGATACTGCCCCGCACGGATCGCCGCGATCGGGTCGGCCGGCAGCACGTTGCCGTCCGGAATCGGGCCGGAGCCGGAGAGGCCCTGCGGCCCGAGCTTCGCGAGCACCGTGGAGAGGATCGTCGAGGCGCTCTTCGAGCGCAGGTACCCGGCGACCTGCGCGTCGGTCATCCCGCCAACGACCGCCTGGGCGGCGCTCGCGTCGGCCGCACGGCCGTCGGCGATCAGCAGCTCGTACAGCAGCTGCTCGCCCTGCATTCGATAGACCGAAGCCGGGCTGATGATCGGTATCGAGCCGGCAGGCAGCGTCGCGGCCGTCGAGATGCCGCCGCTGATCGGTACCGCCCTATGGAACAGCGCGTCGGCCAGCGGCGAAGTCATCAGCGCCCAGACGTCGATCGCGCCGGCCGACTGGCCCATCAGCGTGACCTTCGAAGGATCGCCGCCGAAGCGCTCGATGTTGCGCTGGACGAACTTCAGCGCCTGTGCGATGTCGAGCAGCGCGAAGTTGCCCGAGTCGCCGAGCGTGTCGCCGGTCTTCAACTGCTCCAGCGCGAAGAAGCCGAGCACGCCGACGCGGTAGTTCATCGTGACGACGACCGCGTTGGCCGCCTTGGCGAGCTGCGCTCCGTCGTAGACCGGATCTGCGCTGTAGCCGGAGATGTTGCTGCCGCCGTAGACGAAGGCGATGACCGGAAGACCTCTCTCGTTGCCGCGCGGACGCCAGATGTTCAGCGTCAGGCAGTCCTCGCTGCCCACCGGCTGGTTCAGCGTCTGCGCGATCGTGTCGTCGTAGCGGTTGTTCAGCCCCGGCCCGTAGATGCGCCCGTTCTGGATGCAGGCGGCGCCGAAGCGCGTCGCGTCGAGCGTCGTCGTCCACGGCTCCGGGTCCATTGGCGCCTTCCACCGCAGCTCGCCCACCGGCGGCCTGGCGAAGGGGATGCCCTTCCAGAACAGGGTATCGGAGACGCGATCGTCGACGCCCTTGACGACGCCCAGCGAGGTGCTTCGCACCTCGGGGTCGGCGGAGCCGCCTCCGCAGGCGGAAAGCGCGAGCGCTGCCGAGACCGCGGCGCAGGCTGCCCATCGTGCACGCCTCATTTTTCCC
>CALCZN010000372.1:0-5971 GCA_937903095.1 uncultured Burkholderiales bacterium | reverse complement strand
GCTGCTCGCCTCGGGGTCGCGCGGCGAAACTCACTGCGCGAGCTTCGCTCGCTCCGTTCGAACATTCGCCGCGAGTCAGAGGTACGAAGCGCGCTTCGCGCGCCGACCCCGAGGCTGCGCTGCTCGGCGCCGCAGAAGTCGCGCCGCCGAGCGCAGCCCCTGCGCCGCGCACGGCGCCCGCCGACGCCGAAACCGGCCCGCTGTCGCCTGCCGCTCGAGCGGTGCTGGTGGTTCGCACGCCGCTGTCCTGGCGCTGGTTGTCGGCCGGACGGTTGGTGTCGCGATCGCGTTCATCCTCGCGCTCGCGCTCGGCCTCGCCACGCATGCGCAGGCCGCTGCGAGCGATGCGCTGCGCGAATTTTTGTCGAGCACGCATTCGGCCAGCGGCACCTTCACCCAGCAGGTGCTGCGCGACGGGCGGGTCGTCGAGTCCAGCAGCGGGCGCTTCGCGTTCCAGCGTCCCGGGCGCTTCCGCTGGGAAGTCACCCAGCCCTTCGAGCAGCTGCTCGTCGGCGACGCCGAGCGCCTGTACTTCTACGACAAGGACCTGAACCAGGTGACGGTGCGCAGGCTGCGCGACGCGCTCGCCTCGACGCCGGCCGCGATCCTGTTCGGTTCGAGCGACGTCGAGGCCGGCTTCACGCTGCAGGCGCTGCCCGCGCGCGACGGTCTCGAACGGGTCGAGGCCTTGCCGCGCAACGCCGAAACCGGCTACCAGCGCATCGAGTTCGGCTTCCGCGGCGGACTGCCGGTCGTCATGCAGGTGCAGGACGCCTTCGGCCGGAACGTGCGATTCGAGTTCCACGACGTGGTGCGCGATCCGAAGCTCGCCGCCGATACGTTCCGTTTCGTGCCGCCGCCCGGCGCCGACGTCGTCGAGCAGTGACCGCCCCGGGCCGCCGCCCGCGTAGAATCGCCTGAATGAAAACCGATCCGGACCGGGCGCGGGCTTCGCGCGCCCAGGATGCGCGCGTCGTCGGCGTCGTGGGCGTCGCGCATTCGCTGTCGCACTTCTCGCAACTGCTGCTCGCGCCGCTGTTTCCCTGGCTGAAGGAGGCGTTCGCGCTGTCGTACGCGGAACTCGGCCTGCTGATGACGATCTTCTTCGTCGTCTCGGGAATCGGGCAGTCGCTCGCCGGCTTCGTCGTCGACCGTGTCGGCGCGCTGCCGGTGATGCTCGGCTCGATCTCCCTGTTCGCGCTCGCCGCGGTGGTACTGGCGCTGAGCAACGGCTACGTCATGCTCGGCGTTGGCGCCCTGCTGGCCGGCCTGGGCAACGCGTCGTTCCACCCGGTGGATTACTCGATCCTGAACGCGCGCATCTCGCATGCGCGCATCGGTCACGCCTACGCCGCGCACGGTGTCTCGGGAAATCTCGGCTGGGCGGCGGCGCCGGTCTTCCTCGTCACCATCGCCCAATTCGCCGGATGGCGCGCCGCCTTCGTGGGCGCCGCACTCGTTTCGCTCGTCGTACTCGCCGTCGTCTGGTGGCACCGCGATGCGCTCGAGGTGCAGCAGCACGCGCACGAGTCCGCGCACGCCGACGGCGCAGGCGCCTTCGATTTCCTCCGACTGCCGGCCGTCTGGCTGGGCTTCGCCTTCTTCTGCGCCTTCGCCTTCGCGCTCGGCGGCGTGCAGAGCTTCGCGCCCGAGGCGGCGCGCCTGCTGCACGGCGTTCCGCTCGAGGCGGTCGCCTGGTGCCTGACGGCGTTCATGCTCGCCAGCGCCGGCGGCACGCTGCTCGGCGGCTTCATCGCCGGCGACCCGGAGCGCGCCGAGCGCGTGATCGCCGCGTGCTTCGGCGCTGCGGCACTGCTCGGGCTGAGCCTCGCGTGGCTGCCGTGGCCGGGCGTGGCGGTGCCTTTCGTTTTCGCGGGGATGGGCGTGGCTTCCGGCCTGGCCAACCCGTCGCGCGACATGCTGATCCGGCGCGCGACGCCGCCCGGCGCCACCGGCCGCGTCTACGGCGTCGTCTACTCGGGACTCGATCTCGGCATGTCTACCTCGCCGCTGCTGTTCGGCATGCTGATGGACGCCCACTCGCCGAAGCTCGTCTTCGTCGGGATCGCCGCTGCCCAGGCGCTGCTGATCCTCGGCGCCTTCCGCACCGGACGCGCGACGCGCATCCGCAGTGTCGCCGCGGAAGCCGCCTGACGCCCACGGCGATTCCCGCGCCGCCGTTCCGGTAGCGGCGGCTTCGTCCGTGCCGCTGGCCGAGCGCCTGCGGCCCCGCACGCTCGACGAGGTGATCGGCCAGTCGCACCTGCTCGGACCCGGCCGTCCGCTGCGCGTGGCTTTCGAGTCGGGGCGTCCGCATTCGATGATCTTCTGGGGCCCGCCCGGCGTCGGCAAGACGACGCTGGCGCGCCTGATGGCCGATGCCTTCGATGCGCAGTTCATCGCGATTTCGGCGGTGCTCGGCGGCGTGAAGGACATCCGCGACGCGGTGGCGGCCGCGCAGGCTGCGCGCGAGCACGGAAGGCGCACGATCGTCTTCGTCGACGAGGTGCACCGCTTCAATCGCGCGCAGCAGGACGCCTTCCTGCCGCACGTCGAGAGCGGCCTGTTCGTGTTCATCGGCGCGACCACCGAGAACCCTTCGTTCGAGGTGGTCGGCGCGCTGCTGTCGCGCGCGCGCGTCTACGTGCTGCAGCCGCTGTCGCCCGAGGAGCTGAAGACGCTGTTCGAGCGCGCGCTCGCGCTGCTCGGCGAGCGCGGCGTCGACGTCGCCTTCGGCGACGACGCGCGAGAGCGGCTGGTCGGCTGGGCCGACGGCGATGCGCGCCGACTGCTCAACGCCATCGAGGTCGTCACCGATGCGGCGCGCAGCGCGAAGCGCGAGGCGATCGACGCCGCGTTCCTCGAGACGGCGCTGTCGCAGAACCTGCGTCGATTCGACAAGGGCGGCGAAGCGTTCTACGACCAGATCAGCGCGCTGCACAAGTCGGTGCGCGGCTCCGATCCCGACGCTTCGCTCTACTGGCTCGCGCGCATGCTCGACGGCGGCGCCGATCCGCGCTATCTCGCCCGGCGCATCGTGCGCATGGCCAACGAGGACATCGGATTGGCCGACCCGCGGGCGCAGGAGCTTGCGCTGGGCGCCGCGCAGGTCTACGAACGGCTCGGCTCGCCGGAAGGCGAGCTGGCGCTCGCGCAGGCGGTCGTCTATCTCGCCTGCGCGGCGAAGTCGAATGCGGTGTACGTCGCCTGGAAGAGGGCGCGCGCCTTCGTGGCCGAGCACGGTTCGGCGCCGGTACCGATGCATCTGCGCAATGCCCCGACGAAGCTGATGAAGGGCCTCGGCTACGGACGCACCTACCGCTACGCGCACGACGAGCCGGGCGGCTACGCAGCCGGCGAACGGTACTTCCCCGACGGCGTCGAAGCGCCGCGCTTCTACGAACCGGTCGACCGCGGGCTCGAATTGCGCATCGGGGAGAAGCTGGCGTCGCTGCGCGAGCGTGACAGAAGGGAAGGAAGAAGGGGGAAGGGAGAAGGGGAAATGCCCGGCGCAGCAGAACCGGGCGGCGCGGACGATGGCAGTTCGTCCGGATCGGGGCGCGATGCGACTTGATACACTCGATCGACGATCTTCCGCCCCTCCCGAATCTCCGTGCTCGATCTCACCCAGCTCCGCAAAGATCCCGACGCCGTCGCTGCGCGCCTGCGCGCTCGCGGCGTCGACTTCGACCTCGACGCGTTCCGCGCGCTCGAGGCGAAGCGCAAGACCCTGCAGACGCGCACCGAGGCGCTGCAGGCGCAGCGCAACGCGCTGTCGAAGTCGATCGGCCGCGGCAAGGCGGCTGGCGAGGACGTGTCGGCCGCGCTTGCCGAATCGACCCAGGTCAACGAATCGCTCGACGCGGTCGCGCGCGACAACGACGAGGTACGCGCGCAGCTCGGGCAGTGGCTGCTGCAGTGGCCGAACCTGCCGCACGAGTCGGTGCCGGCGGGCGCCGACGAGAGCGGCAACGTCGAGATCCGCCGCTGGAGCCCTTCGGGCACAGACGCGGCGCCGCTTCCCTTCGAGCCGCGCGACCACGTCGATCTCGGCGCTCCGCTGGGGCTCGACTTCGAAACCGCGTCGAAGCTCTCCGGCGCGCGCTTCGTCGTCATGAAGGGTGCGATCGCGCGCCTGCACCGCGCGCTCGCGCAGCTGATGCTCGACCTGCAGACGACCGAGCACGGCTACCAGGAGTGCTACGTGCCGTACATCGTCAACGAGGCGACGATGCGCGGAACCGGGCAGCTGCCGAAATTCGAGACCGACCTGTTCGCCGCGCGCAAGGGAGGCCAGCAGGGCGAAGGCGAGCCGCTGTACCTGATTCCGACCGCCGAGGTGCCGCTCACCAACTTCGTGCGCGACGAGATCCTGCCGGCGGCTTCGCTGCCGATGCGCCTCACCGCGCACACGCCGTGCTTCCGCTCGGAGGCCGGCGCCTACGGTCGCGACACGCGCGGCATGATCCGCCAGCACCAGTTCGACAAGGTCGAGATGGTGCAGATCGTGCAGCCCGAGCGCTCGTACGACGCACTCGAGCAGATGGTGGGTCATGCGGAGAACGTGCTGCGCAGGCTCGAGCTGCCGTACCGCGTCGTGCTGCTGTGCGCCGGCGACATGGGCTTCTCCGCGGCGAAGACCTACGACCTCGAGGTCTGGCTGCCTTCGCAGCGCGCATACCGCGAGATCTCGTCGGTGTCGAACTGCGAGGCCTTCCAGGCGCGGCGGATGCAGGCGCGCTATCGCGGCGCCGATGGCAAGCCAGCCTTCGTGCATACGCTGAACGGCTCCGGGCTGGCCGTCGGCCGCGCGCTCGTCGCGGTGCTCGAGAACGGGCAGCAGGCCGACGGCTCGATCCGGCTGCCGGCGGCGCTCGTGCCGTACATGGGCGGGGTGGACAGGATCGGCTGACGAGTCGCTTTGCTATACTCGCCGGCTTCGCGCGCGCAACGCCCGCGAAGCTCGGAGAGGTGGCAGAGTGGTCGAATGCGCCGGACTCGAAATCCGGTGTACGGTCAATCCGTACCGTGGGTTCGAATCCCACCCTCTCCGCCAGACACTCGATGGAAAGTGGTTCTAGATCAACCACTTATCAGCCACAGAACCCCGGGATTGTCGTTCTCTACCCGTTCTGTCTTCTTCAGAGAGGAAACGGAGCCTTTCACGGGGTTCGATCGGCCCGCGTCGTCCGGGAAGGCTATTTTTCTACCCGTTTTCTCGCGACGAACAGACCCATGATTTCCTTGCTATCTGCCAAACGAACGATGTAACCGTTTCCTGACACGACCATGCTGGAGCCGCTGGAATCGGACCTATGGTTTGCGGATGGCGGAGTCGTCTCGTTCAAAGGCTTCGACTATCCGACGCGCATGGTCATCGTCCGTCTTGCCGATGGGGGGCTGTGGTTATGGTCGCCGGTCGAAAGGACGGCCGCGATTGAAGATGAGATTCGGGCGCTGGGGCCTGTTCGGCACATCGTCAGCCCCAACAAGCTGCATTATCTGTTTCTCGGCGAGTGGCAGGCCGCATTCCCTGGCGCGAGTTTATGGGCGACGGCGGCGACATTCGCCAGGTGCAAGGAACTCCATTTTGCCGGCGAACTGGCCGACGACCCGCCAGTCGAATGGAAAGGGCAGATCGACCAATTCTATTTCACCAATTCGCCTTTCATGGACGAACTGATCTTCTTTCACCGCGCATCCCGCACTGCCATCATCGCCGATCTGTCTCAGACCTTCAGCGAGACGTTCCTGAAACGCCATTGGCCCTGGTGGATGCGGCCAATCGCAAGGCTCTCAAAAATGGTTGAGGGATGGGGTTATCCGCCGATCGACTATCGGATCAGTTTCCGCAACCGCGCAACCGCGCGCCCGAAGATTCGCGAGTTGATCGGAAAACATCCTGAGCATGTCGTCATGGCGCACGGTGAGGTTGTCAGGACGGAGGGTGAAGCCTTTCTGCGGCGTGCCT
>CALCZN010000371.1:0-7908 GCA_937903095.1 uncultured Burkholderiales bacterium | reverse complement strand
AGCGCCTCGGTGCGCTGGCCGAAGCCGCCGCCGAGGAAGGGCTTGACGACGCGGATGTGCGCCTGGTCCATCTCGAGGCACTGCGCGACTTTCAGCAGCACGTAGTAGGGGACCTGCGTCGTCGTGTGCAGCGTCAGGTGGCCGCGCTCGGGGTCGTACTCGGCGAGCGTGGCGTTGGGCTCCATCTGCGCGTGGCAGACCTCGGCGTAGTCGTAGCTCTTCTCGCGCACGAGATACGCGGCGGCGAAGCCGGCTGCCGTGTCGCCGAACTCGGCGTGCACTTCGCGCAGCACGTTGTTGGGCTTCTCGGCGTGGATCGGCTCGGCGCCCGGCTTCATCGCCTTCTTCGCGTCGAAATAGGCCGGCAGCTTCTCGTACTCGACGCGGATCAGTTCGAGCGCGTGCGCGGCGGTGGCCTCGTCGACGGCGGCCACGGCCGCGATCGGGTCGCCGCGGTAGCGCACCTTCTCGCGCGCCAGCGGAAACTCGTTCTCGGCGATCGGCAGCACGCCGAAGGGAATGCGGCAGTCGTCGCCGGTGACGACCGCCACCACGCCGGGCAGCGCTTCGGCGGCCGAGGTGTCGACGACCAGCAGGCGCGCGTGCGGCTCGGTGGAGCGCAGGATGCGTCCGCACAGCGCGCCCACCGCGGGCAGGTCGGCGGTGTACTTCGCGCGGCCGGTAACCTTGTCGACGCCGTCGATCAGCGGCGTGCGCACGCCCACCGTGCCGACGCGGGTCTTCTCGAGTTGCGCGATGCTCATGGCGCCACCTTGCGCGCGGCGGCGGCCGTCTCCACCGACTCGATGATCTTCACGTAGCCGGTGCAGCGGCACAGGTTGCCGCCGAGCGCCGCCTTGATCTCGTCGCGGCTGGGATCGGGATTACGCCGCAGCAGCGCTTCGGCGGTGGTGATCATTCCGGGCGTGCAGTAGCCGCATTGCGCGCCGAGCTTCTCGTGGAAGGCCTGCTGCAGCGCGCTCATCCGTCCGCCGTGCGCCAGACCCTCGACGGTCTCGATGCGCCGGCCTTCCATCTGCGCGGCCAGCGTCGAGCACGACAGGCGGGGCTTGTCGTCGACCAGCACCGTGCAGGCGCCGCCCTCGCCACCGTCGCAGCCCTGCTTGGTGCCGGTGAGACCGACCACCTCGCGCAGGTAGTCGAGCAGCAGCATGCCGTCGGGGACGACGTCCTCGCGCTCGCGGCCATTGACGATCACGCCGAGGATCGAGCGTGCGCGCTTCTTCTTCGGGGGCGAGACGGCGCGTGGGCCGTCCACCGCCGTAGCGTTTTCCTCGAGAATCGATGCCATGCCCCGCCTCCTGCCGAGCGGCGACGGCTCGGAGCGGAGCAGTCGCCGAGATTGTTGATCAGGTAAACATTCTGTTCGCACCCCCGCGGGATGCCTTTGATGTGAATCAAGGCTGGTTCAGGAGCCGGGAGCAGCTCCGAGCGTCTCGCGCAGCACGCGCAGCAGATCGTCGAGCTGCAGCGGCTTCGTCAGATACCCATCGAAACCGGCTTCCTCGCTGCGGCGCGCATCGGCCGCGCGTCCCGCGCCGGTGAGCGCAATGACGCGCATCTCCTGCAGCCGGGGGTCGGCGCGCAGCCGCGAGAGCAGCTGGAAACCGTCCAGGCCGGGCATCGTGATGTCGGTGACGACTGCATCGAAGCGCTCGGCATGCAGCGCCTCCAGCGCCCGGCGTGCGTCGTTCGCCTGCAGGGCAGCCGCGCCTTCCAGCTCCAGCAGGTGCCGCAGCACCTCGGCGCTCTCCTCATCGTCGTCCACGACGAGCACCCGCCTGCCGGAAAGCGAGGGTCCGGTCGCGGACGGCTCCGACGAAGCGCGCGGCATCGCTTTCACGGGAAGCCGGACCGTGAAGACGCTCCCCTTGCCGAGCCCTTCGGAATGCGCCTCGATGTTCCCGCCGTGCGCGTCGACGAGTTGCCGTACCACGGCGAGCCCGACGCCGAGTCCGCCCTGGCGGCGCGTCGACGGCGCCACGGCCTGCACGAACATCTCGAAGATCCGGGCGAGCATGTCCGGCTCGATGCCTGCCCCGGTGTCGCGCACCTCGAGGCGGACATCGTGTTCCTCGCCGGCGAGCCGCACGTCGACGCGACCTCCTTCCGGGGAGAATTTCAGCGCGTTGCCCAGCAGGTTCCAGACGATCTGCTCGACACGGATCGGATCGGCCTCGAGGGGAAGCGGGGCGTCGGGCGCGTCGAGCGACAGCGCGATGCGCTTCGCGTCGGCCTCCGGGGCCATCGTCGCGACGATCGTTCGCACCGTCTGGGCGACGTCGAACTCGAGCACCTGCAGCCGCAGCTTGCCCGTGGCGATTCGCGACAGGTCGAGCAGGTCGTCGATGATCTGCGCCTGGCCGAGCACCGACTGGCGGATCGCCGACACGGCGCGGGCGACTTCGGGACTCTCCCGCGCGACGGGAAGGCGGGCGAGCAGCTCGGCCTTGAGCTGGATCAGGTTCAACGGGTGCTTCAGCTCGTGCGACAACACTGCGAGGAATTCGTCTTTCAATTCGTTGGCCGATTGCGCTTCGGTTCGCGCCGCCGTCTCTCTGCGCAGCAGCGCCTCGCGGGCGGTGTCGACCTGCTTTGCGAGCGTGACGTCGCGCACGATCTTTCCATAGCCGCGCAGCTCGCTGCCCTCGAACATCGGGGCGAGGATTCCGCTGCAGAAGATCAGAGAGCCGTCCTTGCGCACCAGCCATCGCTCGTCGGAAGCGCGGCCTTCCTCGCGTGCGATGCGCATCTCGTCGTCGAGGACACCCTGCGCGGCGTCGACCGGCGTGAACAGCAGTGCGAGGGACCTGCCGCGCACCTCGTCGGCTGTATGGCCGAAGACCCGCTCGGCGCCGGCGTTCCAGGTGGTGATTCGCCCGTCCAGGTCGACGGTGATCATCGCGAAGTCGCGCGTGCTCCTGCTGAGCCTTTGCACGCCTTCTTCGGCGCGGCGCCGCAGCGTGATGTCGAGGAAGCTGAGCACCGCGCCGTCGATGCGGTCTTCGATGGTGCGGTAGGGCTGCACGCGCGCGAGATACCAGCGCTCGTCGTCCGAGATCACCTCGCGCTCGATCACGCGCAGCGACTGGAAGGCGTCGACGGCGTCGGCGGCGAGCAGCTCGTAGTGCAGCCGATGACGGATGTCGAGCAGCGATCGCCCGACATCGCCGGGAATGAGGTTGAACAGGCGCGTGGCCGCCGGCGTGAAGCGCTTGATCGTCATCGCGCGATCGACGAAGATCGTGGCGATGTCGGTGGCGCCGATGAGGTTCTGCAGGTCATCGTTGATCTTTCCCTTTTCCTCGATCTTCAGCTTCAGCTCGGCGTTGACCGTGAGCAGTTCCTCGTTGATCGACTGCAGTTCCTCCTTGCTCGTCTCGAGCTCCTCGCTGGCGGCGCGCAGTTCCTCGTTGATCGCCTGCAGTTCCTCGTTGGACGCCTTGAGCTCCTCGGCGGAGGTATCCGACTGCTCGATCGTCGTCTGCAGCTGCTCGCGTGCGCGGCGCAGCTCTTCCACGAGGTGGGCGACGACCGGATCCTCGTCGCCGTGCGTCGCGCTCGCCGCCCGATCGGCGTCCTCCACCTCCTCGAACGCGACGAGCAGCCGCCGCGCGCCGTGGCCCTCGTCGACGGCCGGCCGCGCCGTTACGCCGATCAGGTATGCGCGGCCGTCGCGCTCGACAGGCACGCCGCGCGAACGCACGACACTGCCTTCGGCGATCGCCCTGGGGATCGCGGCGCGCAGTTCGGCGCGCAGTTCGGGCTGGACGAGATCCGCCAGGTGCAGCGTCGGTTCTCCCTTCGGAACTCGCAGATAGCGCGAGGCTTCGGGGGACACCTCGAGTACCTCGCCTTTGGCGTCGACGAGGACGGTCGGCGCATGGCGGATGACCAGTTGCCGGTGCAGTTCGCCCGCCGAGGGCTGCCGCGGCGAGACGCCCGTATCGAGCGCTGCGAGAGGCCGGGCCGGTGCCGGCGTCGTGTCCAGGCGCGGGAGCGGCCGCGGCACGCGCGTCGCCGTCGAACGGAAGATCCGTTGCTTCTTGTCGACGACCGCGTAGAGCTCGGTCGCCGTATCGACCGACTCCGAGCTTCCGAGGAACAGGTAGCCGCCGGGGCGCAGCGCAAAGTGGAAGCCTGCCAGCACCGATGCGTGGACCGAGCGGTCGAGGTAGATCAGCAGGTTGCGGCACGTAACCAGGTCGAGCTTCGAGAACGGAGGATCGCGCAGCAGGTTGTGCGGAGCGAACATTACCTTCTCGCGCACTTCCTTGCGGATACGGTACTGGCCTGCCGGGTCGCGATCGAAGAAGCGGCGCAGGCGCGCCGGCGTGACATCGGCTTCGATCGCCGCGGGGTACTGGCCGATGCGCGCGATCTCGATCGCGACCTCGTCGATGTCGGTGGCGAAAACCTGGATGCGCGGTGGACACGACAACGTGGAGGCGTGTTCGCACAGCAGGATCGCGATCGAGTACGCCTCCTCGCCCGATGAGCAGCCGGCCACCCACGCGCGCACCGCTCCGTCGCCGGCCTGCTCGAAGATCTGTGGAATCGCCTCGTGCATCAATGCGTCGAAGGCTTCCGGATTGCGAAAGAAGTTCGTCACGCCGATCAGCAGGTCCTTCAGCAGGGCGTGCGCTTCGTCGGTGTCGCGTTGCAACAGCTGCAGGTAGGCGGGCAGCGTCGGTACGCCGTGTACCTGCAGGCGCCGCTCGAGGCGGCGCAGCAGTGTCGCACGCTTGTACTTGCGAAAATCGTGACCGGTCCGCGCGCGCAGCAGCAGCAGGATCTCGCGCAGCGTGGCTTCGGCGATCCGCGCGGCGCGCGGTTCGGTGATCGCCGAGGGTCCGGCTTCGTCGTCGAACGCCGGCAGGCGGATCTCGCGTGTCGTACGGACCAGCTCGCCGATGCGCTCCGGCATCCCGATCACCGGCAGCACCCAGTCGACGCAGCCGCTGGCGATCGCCGCACGCGGCATGCCGTCGAACTCCGCATCGTCGGGCAGCTGGGCGAGGCACAGCCCGCCGTGCTCGCGGATCGCGCGCAGCCCCAGCGCACCGTCCGAGGAGGCGCCGGAGAGCACCACCGCCACCGCGTGGTTGCGGTGCACGGCGGCCAGCGAGCGGAAGAAGCGGTCGATCGCCAGCCCGCGCTCCGTCGCCGGCATCTCGGCCGGCAGCAGCAGGTTGTCGTCCATCGTGAGCAGCCGGTTGGGCGCGATCACGTAGACGTGGTTCTTCTCGATCGGCATCGGCTTTTCGATCGCCGTCACCGGCATTGCGGTCTTCGCCTGCAGCAGGCTCGGCAGCGAGCTCAGGTGCGTGGGCGACAGGTGCACCACGACGACGAAGGCGGCGTCCGGTTCGGCGGGCATCGCCTCGAAAAACGCCTGCAGCGCGGGCAGGCCGCCGGCGGAGGTGCCCAGTCCGACGACGAGGAAGTCGAGCGACGAAGGGGTTCCGGAACCACCGGAGAGCGAAATGGACCTGTCGCTGCGCATCGACGAGTAACTCCGGTCGGGCGGGCCGCTTGCTCGGGACAATGGGGTTGCGCCGTCGAGGGCGAAACCGCCGTTCTGCGACGAACCCGCCCGCCTGCGATGTACGACCGTTCCCCCGATCCCCGCGTCGGCAGCCGCGACACTGTCGTCATCGGCGCGTCGGCAGGAGGAATACAGGCGCTGCGGACGATCGTACGCGAGCTTCCGTCGCCGTTTCCGGCAGCCATCCTCATCGTACTGCACATCGGAAGCCACGAGAGCGCGCTGGCGGCGATCCTGCGCGCGAGCGGGCGGCATCCTGTCCTCCAGCCGCACGACGGCGAGGCGGTGCGGCCCGGGCATGTCTACGTCGCCGCTCCCGATCGCCACATGCTGCTCGAGTACGACCGCATACGGCTGTCGCGCGGCCCGCGCGAGAATCACACGCGTCCTGCGATCGATCCGCTGTTCCGCTCGGCGGCGCTGACGCGCGGCCCGCGCGTGATTGGAGTGCTGCTCACCGGGCGGCTCGACGACGGCGTCGTCGGATTGCAGGCGATCAAGGAATGCGGCGGGCTCGTCGTGGTACAGGACCCGGCGAGCGCCGAGGAGCCGTCGATGCCGTCGAGCGCGCTGCGCAGCGTCGCCGTCGATCGGGTCGTGCCGCTCGGGTCGCTGGCGGAGACGCTCGCCGAGCTGGTGGGGGAGCCGGCGACGACGGCAGGGGCAGCGGCCATCGTGCCGCAGCAGCCGGTCGCAGCGGATCAGCGGCCGGCGACCGCGGCGGATCAGCTGGCGACCGTGCCGACGCGGTCCGCTGCCGTGCCGAAGGAGCCGGCGAAGGATGCGCCGGTCGCGGAACGGGTTCCCGTCCACCTGTCGCGCGAGCATGCGATCGCGCTGGGCGAGGGCGATGTCGTCGGCGAGCTGGATTCGATGGGCCGACCGTCCCGGTATTCGTGCCCCGAATGCGGCGGCACGATGTGGCAGATCGACGCGCCGGGTCCGACGCGCTTCCGCTGCCATACCGGGCACGCGTACGCGATGCGGTCGCTGCTCGGCGCGCAATCGACGCGCGTCGAGCAGGCGTTGTGGGAAGCGGCGCGCGCGCTGCGGGAGAAGGCGATGATGCTGCGCCAGGTGGCGCAGATCGACCGTCGCGCGGGCGACGCGCCCGGCGCCAACGCGAGCGACCGGCGCGCGCAGCAGTACGACGAACAGGCGCGGGTGCTGCGGGATCTCATCCGGAACGGCGCGGAAACCGGCGCGGGGATCGGCCCGAAAACCGGCGCGGCTGCGATGGGCCAGGCAGCCGATCGACAGGAATTTCGATAGCCGGTAACTCGGAACCGCATCAGCGCCTCGGCGAGCGAGCGCGTCAGCGAAGGCGCCGCCGCCCGCGACGATGCTACCGACCACGCGTGTACGATGCCGAGGCACGAATCGTCCGTATTCGAATCGCCTGCATTCGCGGCGCGCATCGCTTTCGGGTTTCCGCCGACAATGACCGATCCTTCCCTGTCCGACGCAGCGCTGCTCGGGCTCTACCGCACGCTGTGCCGCATCCGTGCCTTCGAGGACGCTGCCGAGGAGGCCAGCCGCGGCGGCGTGGCGGCCTTCGGCCAGACCGCCGGCGCGCGCGCGAATGTGCGCGGCCCGCTGCATCTGTCGACCGGGCAGGAAGCGGTGGCCGCCGGCGTCTGTGCGCACCTGCGCGCCGGAGACTGGCTCACTTCCACGCATCGCGGCCACGGCCATACGATCGCCAAGGGCGCGAAGCTCGAATCGATGATGCACGAGCTGTTCGGCCGCGCGACCGGCTTTTGCCGCGGCAAGGGCGGCTCGATGCACATCGCCGATTTCTCGGTCGGCATGCTCGGCGCGAACGGCGTCGTTGCCGCCGGCATTCCGATCGCCGTCGGCGCGGCGCAGTCGATGCGCGTGCAGGGCCGCGATGCGATCGCGGTCACGTTCTTCGGCGACGGCGCGCTGAACCGCGGCCCGTTCGCCGAGGGGCTGAACTGGGCGGCCGCGTTCGCGCTGCCGGTACTGTTCGTCTGCGAGGACAACCAGTGGTCGGCGACGACGCGCACGGCGGAAATGTCGGCGGGAGAAGGGGCGGCGGCCCGCGCGCGTGCCTTCGGCGTTCCCGCCGTCGAAGTCGACGGAATGGATGTGATCGAAGTCTGGCGGGCGGCGCGCGAGCTGGTCGCCGACGTGCGCGGCGGAGCGGGCCCGCGGCTGCTGCATGCGAAGACCTATCGCTTCAAGGGGCACGTCTCGGTAGACCCGGCGGCGTATCGCGAGGCCTCCGAGCTCGAGGAGGCGATGCGCGGCGATCCGCTGCTCGTTGCGCGTGCGCGGCTCGCCGAGCGGGGGATCGCGGCGGCGGCCGTCGCGCG
>CALCZN010000370.1:0-3761 GCA_937903095.1 uncultured Burkholderiales bacterium | reverse complement strand
GATGTCGCCCGCACCGTTCATCGCGTCGCCCCGGCGTGCCGACGGCACGCTCTTTCTCCGTCTACAGCAGCGAGAGCACCGCGCGCGACGCGCTGACGCGATCGCCGGCGAACCTCTCGTGGTTGGCTTCGATCTGCTCGAGATCGTACAGGTAGTTGACCATCAGTCCGAGCGACTGGCGCACGCCCTTGCGCGAGAGATCGGCGCCCACGTTGATGCGCTCGAGCCGCGCACCGTTGTTCAGGTGGAAGCGCGCCACAGGATCGGACGGACGCGCATCGGTGGGCGAGGTCTGCAGCAGGTACAGCGCACACAGGCGCTGCAGCGTGTACAGATCGGCAATGCGTCCGTTGCCTGCGTCGTCGTCGGCAACGGGAACCGGGGCGGGTGCGGACGTAGCGGCCGGTGCAGCGGCTTCCCGCGCGGGCGCCGGCCGCGCCTGCACGAGAGCGAGCAGGTCGCGTCCGTAGCGCTCCCGCAGGTCGCCCAGCGCCTCGTCGAGTTCGCGCAGCACCGACGCCTTGACCTTCGGCGCCTGCACCGACTGCACCGATTCGAGCTTCGCCAGCCAGCTGGCGAAACCGGGAATCGGCGACAAGGTGCAGAAGATCTTCAGCCTGGGCTGCTCGGCCTGCAGCCGCTCGGCGACCCGCTTGATGAGGAAGTCGCCCAGGCTCACGCCGCGCAGTCCCGGTTGGCAGTTCGAGATCGAATAGAAGGCCGCGACCTTGAATCGATCGTCGCGCGCGTTCTCCGGCGCGCGCCGGTCGAGCAGCGGCGCGACCCCGTCGGGCATCGCCTCGAGCAGCGCCACCTCGACGAAGATCAGCGGTTCGTCGGGCAGCGCGGGATGGAAGAACGCGAAGCAGCGCCGGTCGGGTTCCAGGCGCCGGCGCAGGTCGTTCCAGCCGTCGATCTGGTGCACCGCTTCGTGCTGGATCAGCTTCTCGAGCAGCCGCGCCGGCGAATTCCAGTCGACCTGCACGAGGTGCAGGAAACCGGGGTTGAACCACGACGAGAGCAGGTGGTGGAAGTCGGCCTCCACCGCCTTCAGCTCCGGATGCGTGGGCAGGCGCGCGAGGATCTTCGCGCGCATCGCGACGATCTGAGCAGTGGCGTCGGGCGCGCGATTCAGCCGCCGCAGCAGTTCCTGGCGCGGCGATTCGGCGGCGCGCCACAGCTCGATCAGCGCATCGGGCGCGCGCGTCATCGCATAGCTTTCGGCGCGGCGCAGCACCTCGGCGGGATCGGGGTCGAACTCGGAGGCGAGCGCATCGAAGAAGCGCGTTGCGGCGTCGGGCGAGAGCCGGCGATAGCGTTCGAGCGCGCGCGCGGCGATGACGAGGCTGTTCGACTCGCCGCGTTCGGTCAGCAGCTGCCGGCAATCGTCGAGCAGCCCGCGCAGGTCGCTGCGCTCGCGAACGTCACGGCCTACCTGCAGCAACCGCTCAAACACCGCTCGCTCCGGCATGCGCATCGGCGCCGCGCGCGCGACGCGACCAGGCGAACAGCGCGAGACCGGCAATGAACATCGGAATGCACAGCCACTGCCCCATCGTGAGGCTCAGGGCCTGCAGCCCGAGGAAATCGTCGGGCTCGCGCGCGAACTCGGCGACGAAGCGCAGCACCGCATAGCCGACGAGGAACATGCCGGAGACGGCACCCACCGGACGAGGCCGCGACGAGTACCACCAGAGGAACACGAACAGGACGATTCCCTCGCCGGCGAACTGGTAGAGCTGCGACGGATGACGCGGCAACGCATCGACCTGCGGGAACACCATCGCCCACGGCAGGTCGGTGGGACGACCCCACAGCTCGCCGTTGATGAAATTGCCGAGGCGCCCGGCGGCCAGGCCTATCGGCACCAGCGGCGCCACGAAGTCGGTGACGCGCAGGAACTGCAGCCCGCGCAGGCGGCAGAAGAGCGCGACGGCGACGAGCACGCCGAGCAGGCCGCCGTGAAAGGACATCCCGCCCTTCCACACTTCGAAGACTTCGAGCGGATGCGCGCCATACCAGCCGGGCTTGTAGAACAGCACGTAGCCGAGCCGCCCGCCGAGGACCACGCCCAGCACGCCCCAGAACAGCAGATCCTCGAGATCGCGCAGCGACAGTCCGCTTGCCTGCGACCCCATCGGACGCTGCAGGCGCAGGCGGCCGAGCCAGTAGAACAGCGCGAACGCGACGAGGTACATCAGGCCGTACCAGCGCACGGCGAGCGGCCCTATCGAGAAGGCGATCGGGTCGAACTGGGGATGGACGAGCATCGGCGGGAGCGGACGGGCACCAGCGGTCGGGGACGATCATCGGCGAGGGTGCGTTTCACCCGTCGTTCATTCTGCCCGATAATCGAAGCTCTTCACGGCGGAGGCCCCGGATGAAAGGCGATCCGAAAGTCATCGAGTGGCTGAACCGGCAGCTGAAGAACGAGCTGACCGCGATCAACCAGTATTTCGTGCATGCCCGCATCTTCGGGCACTGGGGCCTGCCCGGTCTCGAGAAGATCGAGTACGAGGAATCGATCGGCGAAATGAAGCACGCCGATCGGCTGATCCAGCGCATCCTGCTGCTGGACGGCCTGCCGAACCTGCAGGACCTCGGCAAGCTGAACGTCGGCGAGACCACCGAGGAGATCCTCGCCAGCGATCTCGCGCTCGAGCGCGCGGCGCTCGACACGGTGCGCTCGGCGATCGCGCACTGCGAATCGGTGAACGACTACGTCTCGCGCGAGATCCTCGTCGACATCCTCGACGACTCGGAGAAGCACGTGGACTTCCTCGAGACGCAGATCGAACTGATCGGCCGCGTGGGCCTGCAGAACTACCAGCAGACCTTCATGAACCGGGAAGCGCCCTGAGGGCGCGACGACGCGCCTCGATGACCGGGCGGGTCCCGCGTCAGGCCGCGGCGCACGCGCAGCCCATGGCTCCCGCCGCACGCGCCTCGATCGAAAGATGCTCGTCGAGCAGCTCGCGCACGCGAGGCCCGCATTTGCCGCAGCACGTCGTCACGCCGAGATCGGCACGCAGCTTCGACATCGATTGCGCGCCCTCGCGCAGGCTCGAACGGATCTGGCGGTCGGATACGGCGCGGCAGACACAGACGATCATGGCGGCAACTTCCCGTACGGCCTTCGACGGCATCGAAAACAATAATGGTTCGTATTAAGATTACCGGAGCCGCGCTTCCGACGCAAGCCTCCCCCGAATCTCCCTCCCCGAATCTCCGTCCCCATAACCCGGAAACCTCCCACCCCATGTCCGCCAACCGCCGCAGCCGCAACATCACCCAGGGCGTCGCCCGCGCACCGAACCGTTCGATGTATTACGCGATGGGCTACCGCCGCAGCGACTTCGACAACCCGATGATCGGAATCGCCAACGGCCACAGCACGATCACGCCGTGCAACTCGGGCCTGCAGGCGCTGGCCGACGTCGCCATCGAGGCGATCCGCGCCGGCGGCGCGAACCCGCAGGTGTTCGGCACGCCCACCATCTCCGACGGGATGGCGATGGGCACCGAAGGGATGAAGTACTCGCTGGTCTCGCGCGAAGTCATCTCCGACTGCGTCGAGACATCGGTGCAGGGCCAGTGGATGGACGGCGTGCTCGTCATCGGCGGCTGCGACAAGAACATGCCGGGCGGCATGATGGGCATGCTGCGCGCGAACGTCCCGTCGATCTACGTCTACGGCGGCACGATCAAGGCAGGCCACTGGAAAGGCCAGGACCTGAACATCGTCTCGGTGTTCGAGGCGG
>CALCZN010000369.1:0-2640 GCA_937903095.1 uncultured Burkholderiales bacterium | reverse complement strand
GATCCGTTCGCGCTGCGCGAGCAAGGCGGCCGGCTCTACGGCCGCGGCGCGGCCGACATGAAGGGCTTCCTCGCCTGCGTGCTCGAGGCGGCGCCGCGGCTGGCGGCGCACCGGTTGCGCGCGCCGCTGCACGTCGTGCTCTCCTACGACGAGGAGACGACGATGCGCGGCATGCGAACGCTCGCCGCGCACCTGGCCGACGCGCCGCTGCTCCCGACCGCCTGCATCATCGGCGAGCCCACGTCGATGCATCTGGTCGTCGCCAACAAGGGGGCGGCCGGCTATCGCGTGCACGTTCGAGGGCACTCGGTGCATTCGTCGCTGCGCGATCGCGGCGTCTCGGCGGTCGAGCAGGCAGCCGAGATCATCGTCTTCGTCGGACGGCTGCAGCGCGAGCTGGACGCGGCCGCGCGCCACGACGGCTTCGAATATCCGCATACCAGCGTGCACGTCGGTCGCATCGAGGGCGGCACGGCGCACAACATCACCGCGAAGGATTGCGACTTCGTGCTCGAGATCCGCACGCTGCCCGGCATGCGCTCGGCCGAGGTGCTCGAGCGCGTGCGCCGTCACTGCGACGAAGTCGTGCTGCCGGCGATGCGGCGCATCGCGGCCGACACCGCGATCACCTTCGAGGAACTGTTCGACACGCCGCCGCTGGACGAGCGCGGCAATCGCTCGCTCGCGCAGGCGGTGGCGCCGCTGTGCGGACACGCCGAAGCCCGTCGCGTGAGCTTCGGCACCGAGGCGGGAATCCTGCAGGCGATCGGCATTCCCACCGTCGTCTGCGGACCCGGCGACATCGCCGTCGCGCACCAGCCCGACGAATACGTCGAAACGGCGCAGCTCGAACGATGCAGCGCCTTCCTCGACGCGCTCGGCCGGCGCCTGTCGGAGCGCGGCGCGGAAGCGCTGTGAGACAATGACGGGTTAATCCCTTCTCCGTGCCGCTGCGCGCAGCCGCGGCCCTCCGCCGATGGCCCTGTGGATCTCCATCGCGATCGTCACCCTGCTGGCGACCGCCCTGGTCGTCTGGCCGCTCGTTTCCCCGCAACGGCTGGGCGCGGGCGCGCGTCACGACGACGAACGGCGCCTCGCGGTGTTCCGCGACCGACGGCGCGAAATCGATCGCGAACGCGACGCCGGCCGACTCACTGCCGCCGAAGCCGAGCAGGCGCATGCCGACCTCGTTCGCCAGCTGGCCGAAGACCTCCCCGAAGTGACCGTAGTGGCGGCCTCGGCCGGCGCGCCCGGAAGCAGGCCGGGCGGCGCTGCCGTCGCGCCTGCCGCCTCCTCGCCGTCCCCCTCGCCGCGCGCCGCCTGGGCCGCCGCGCTGTTCGTCGCCGTGCTCGTTCCGCTCGTCGCGCTGGGCGTCTATCGCCAGGTGGGCGCGCCGCATGCCGCCTCGGTAGAGGCGAGCGCCGCACCCGGTCCGGTCGACGCGGCGCAGATCGAAGCGATGATCGACCGCATCGAGCAGCGAACGCGCGAGCAGCCGGACGACGCCGAGGCGTGGGCGATGCTCGCCGAGGCGCGCAAGATGCAGGGGCGCCACGACGAAGCGGTCGCCGCCTTCGCGAAAGCGATCGAGGGACTGCCGAACGACGCCCGCCTGCTCACCGACTACGCGGAATCGGCGGCGCTGCGCGCCGGCGGCAACTTCGCCGGCCAGCCGGTGGAACTGCTCGAACGCGCGCTGGCGGCCGACCCCAACGAACCGAAAGCGGTCGCGTTGATGGGCGCGGCGCAGTACCGGCTCGGCAACCTGCCGCGCGCGCGCTCGTACCTGAAGCAGCTCGAGACCTTCCTCACCCCCGGCGGCGAGGAAGCGGCGCAGATCGCCGCGGTCGTGCAGCGCATCGACGCCGAGCTGGGCGCCGCCGCGCCTGCCGACGGTTCGACCGCGCAGTCGCCGGCGCCGCCGGTCGCGGGCGCTGCGACGGCCGACGTTGCGGTGGCCGGCACCGTCGCCATCGATCCTTCGCTCGCCGAACAGGCCGCGCAGGGCGGCACGCTCTTCGTCATCGCGCGCGCCGCCGGCGGTCCGCCCGTGCCGATCGCCGTGGTGCGCGTGCCGGCGCCCGCCTTCCCCGTCTCGTTCCGGCTGGACGACACGAACGCGATGGATCCCTCGCGCACACTCGGCAGCGCCGATTCGCTCGAACTGGAAGCGCGCCTGAGCCGTAGCGGCGAGGCGATGCGCAAGCCCGGCGACCTCTACGGCCGCGTCGGGAACGTGCGGCCGGGCGCCGACGGATTGCGCATCGTCCTCGACCAGGTCGTCCCGCGTTGACGACGGCCGGCGCCTTCGGGGGCCTCGAGGCGCGCTCGCTCGCCTGCGCCGCCGGCCTGCGCACGCTGTTCTGCGCGCTCGATCTGCGCATCGCGCCGGGCCAGTGGACGATGCTCGTCGGCTCCAACGGCAGCGGCAAGTCGACGCTGCTGCGCACGATCGCCGGCCTGGCGCGGCCGCTGGCCGGAGAGATCCTCTGGCGTGGCGCGCCGCGCCGCGTCGACGACGCCGAATGGCGCGCGCAATGCGTCTACCAGGGGCATGCGCCCGGTTGGAAGGACGCCTTCGACGTGCGCGAGAACCTGTCGATGCAGCTCGCCGTCGACGGCCTGCCCGCGTCGGCGGGC
>CALCZN010000368.1:0-8120 GCA_937903095.1 uncultured Burkholderiales bacterium | reverse complement strand
CACGCCGACTGCTTCAAGGCGGCCGGATGCACGCCCAAGCAGCAGGCGGAGATGGATCTGTACCTGTGGAACGACGCGAACGGGCAGATGCTGCCGGGCGGCGTCGGCGTCGTCTGCGTCGACAGCACGCCGGACGATGGCACGCCGACCGTCACGGACTGCGACGGAGTCGCCGATGCTCCGCTCGCCGTGAAGATCTGGTGGGAGGACGATCGCGACGGAAGCCTCACCCGTTTCGTCGTCGGCGTGCGGCCGTGAGCAGGCGCCTTCCGATCCTCGGGATGCCGGCGCGCGAGCGCGGAACGACGCTCGTCGAACTGATGGTCTCGCTCGTCGTCGGTCTGCTCATCGTGCTCGTCGTCTCCACGATGTTCCTCGCGAGCAAGCAGACGAATCGCTCGCAGAACGACGCGGCCATCCTGCAGGAGACCGGCCGCTACGTGTTCACCACGCTCGGCCGGGAACTGCGGATGGCCGGCTACCACGACTTCACGGCGAACGTGGCGTTTCCGTCCGCGTCGCCGGCGTTCAGCGCGTCGAACGATTCCGGGCTGAACCAGAGCGACGAGATCATCGTGCGCTACTACGGCTCGGACCTGCGCGACGGCAGCGGCCCCGACGGCGGCGTCGTCGATTGTCGCGGAGTGGCGGTGGGCGCGACGACGCTCGCATCGAACCGCTACTACGTGGCGGTCGACGCGACCACCGGCGAGCCGGCGCTGTACTGCGAAGCCTCGTCAGCTGCCGGCGCACCGGTCGTTCTCGTCACCGGCGTCGAGAGCCTGCAGATCCTCTACGGCGAGGACACCGACAACGACGGCACGCCCAACTACTACGCGCCCGCCGGCGTCGCGAATCTCGATCGGGTGGTCAGCGCGATCGTCTCGGTGGTCGTGCGCGGCGAAACCTTCACCGACGTGGACGGCGGCCTGAACCGTTTCAACCACTTCGGCACCGCGTACGCGCCGGGCGCCGTCGCGCCGGCGGGCGACGCCGGAGCCGTGTTCGATCCGCCCGACGACCAGCGTCCGCGCCGGCTGTTCCGATTCACCATCGGCCTGCGCAACCGGATCGGGTGACGAAGATGAACCGGACCTTCGCACGTTCGCAGCGTGGCGCCTCGCTCTTCGTCGCGCTCGTGATGATGATCGCGATCACGCTGATCGGCATCGCGGGCGCGACGATCTCGACCAGCGAGGAGCGCATGGCGCGCAACGCGCGCGATACGAACATCGCGCTGCAGGCGGCCGACGCCGCCCTGCGCGACGCCGAGGCCGACATCGTCACCGCGCGGGCGATCTCGGGCGCCACGTTGTTCTCGACTTCCTGCGACTACGCCGGCGGCAAGGGCCTGTGCATTCCGCCGTCGACGGGGACCACGCAGGCCTGGGAGACCTGGCTCACCGACACCTCCCGCTCGCTGGCCTACGGCGAGATGACCGGCGTGCCTTCGTTCATTGCCGGCACTTCGTCGGGCGGCGTCTCGAGCCCTCCGCGTTACCTGGTCGAAGCGATTCCCGACACCTTCGGCACCAGCCTGAAGGCGGGCGGCAGCGTCCGCTACGTCTACCGGATCACCTCGGTCGGGTACGGCGCGCTGGCGGGAACGGAGGTGTTGCTGCAGGAGTTCTTCCGGCCCTGACGGCCGCGGAGCGAGGCGATGAACGCAAACGATCACGTCATTCGGCATGTCGGCCCTCCGGCGGCTTCGGCGCTGCGGCGCGCGGGCGCGCTCGCCTGCTTCCTCGTCGCATTGCAGGGATTCGCCACGCCTTCCTTCGCGCTGACGCTCGCGCAGAAGCCGTTGTACGCGGGCGGTGCGATTCCGCCGCTGGTCATGCTCGACATCTCGAAGGACCAGCAGCTGTACAAGAAGGCCTACAACGACTATTCGGACCTGGACGGCGACGGCGCGCTCGAGACGACGTACAAGCACTCGATCGACTACTACGGCTATTTCGATCCGAAGAAGTGCTACCGCTACAGCACCGGCAAGCAGCGCTTCGAACCTTTCGCGCTCGCCGATGCGAACAAGTACTGCGCTGCCGATGGCACCCAGTGGAGCGGCAACTTCCTGAACTGGGCGACGATGGCGCGCATGGACGCGGTGCGCAAGCTGCTGTACGGCGGCACGCGTTCCACCGATACGTCGAGTGAGACAGTCCTCGAACGCGTCTACCTGCCGACCGACGCGCATGCATGGGCCAAGCACTATGCGGGCGCGGATCTCGCCAAACTGACGCCGTTCAGCGTCAACGCCAGCCCCCCTTCGGGGGCCGCCGAGAGCGCGGACACCGGCGACTGGACCAAGAAGAAGACGGTGTCGATCGGCGCCGGCAAGTTCCGCTTCCGCAACAGCGGGGTGAAGGCGTGCTACGGCGATCAGATCCGCGCCGAGCTGTCCGCTTCGAAGTACGTGCTGGGCGTGGTCACTTCGGTGCGATCGGGCACCTGCGACGGCGATTTCGAGATCGAGGTCCATGCTTCCGGCGTCGTCGGCTCCGGTTCCGCGGACAACTGGACGATCACCAACCTGACCGACACAGGCGTGTCGATCTGCAACCTGACGATCGGAAGCGCCAAGTCGCAGGGCAATACGAATCCGCCGGTGATGCGCATCGCGCGCGGCGACTACTCGCTGTGGGCATCGAACGAACGCTGGCAGTGCCAGTGGCGCAACGAGTCGACGAATCCCGGCCGCGTCTCCGATTCCGGCATGCTCGGCACGAATGCGACCCGCAGCAACGGCAACCGGGCGAGCCTGAGCGGTCTCGCTTCGGGCACGGTCGATCCCAGCCAGACCGAACGCGGGCTGGGCAACGGCTACGCGGGCGGCCGCGGCACGAGCTACGACAACGGGCAGTACGTGGTGCGCGTGCAGGCCTGCGTGCCGGGGCTGCTCGGCAGCGAGAAGTGCAAGCAGTACCCGAGCGGCAACTACAAGCCGATCGGCCTGCTGCAGGTCTACGGCGAGCCCGGCCTGATGAAATTCGGGCTGATGACCGGCAGCTACCAGAAGAACATCTCGGGCGGCGTTTTGCGCAAGCGCGTCGGAGTCTTCTCCGACGAGGTCGAAACGACGACCGACGGCACCTTCGTGTCTTCCCTGCTGGGCGCCGGCAAGGAGGGAATCGTCAACACGCTCGACCGGATGCGCATCTGGGGATACGACTACGGCGACGGAACGTACCTCGACGCGAGCGGCGACAACTGCACCTGGCAGCTGGCCAACATCTCCGAGGGGAACTGCCGCAGCTGGGGCAACCCGATGTCGGAGATCTATTTCGAGTCGCTGCGCTATTTCGCCGGGAAGACGGCCACGCCGGCCTACACGTATTCGACCGGCTCGGCCGACGCTTCGCTCGGCCTGCCGAGCGCTTCGTGGAGCCCGGGTCCGCTCGACAACAACAATTACTGCTCGCCGCTGAACGTGCTGGCATTCAACGCCAGCGTGTCTTCTTACGATTCGGACCTTGCCGCGACCACGCTCGCCGATCTCGGCGGCGCGGCGAAGACGGCGCGCAGCGTGACGAACAGGGTCGGCGATCTCGAAGGCATCACCGGCGGCGACTGGTTCATCGGACGCAACGGCACGAGCAACAACGAGCTGTGCGACGGCAAGACGATCACCGAGCTCGGTGCGGTCGCCGGAATCTGTCCGGAAGGCCCGACCGTCGCCGGCAGCTACCTGATGCCGGGCCTGGCGCACTACGCGAAGACGAACCGGATACGCTCGGACCTCGCTTCGGTTCCCTTCGACGACACCCGTTCGCTGAAGGTGACCACCTACGGCGTGCAGCTCGCCACGAACGTGCCGACGCTGCGCGTGCGAGTGCCCGGCCTGGCCGGCAGCCCCGAGGTCGTGATCCAGCCGATCTACCGCCTCGACCTGGGCGCCTCCGGCATGGGCGGCGGTGCGCTCGTCGACATGAAGATCGTGTCGCAGACCGTCGTCGGCAACAAGGTGAGCGGCAAGGTCTACGTCAACTGGGAGGACTCCGAGCAGGGCGGCGACTACGACCAGGACGTCTGGGGCATCATCGAGTACGAGCTCGACGCGGATGCGAAGACCATCAAGGTGACCACCGACGTCATCTCGGAGTCGACGAACACCGCGCAGGGCTTCGGCTACGCGATCAGCGGCACGACGAAGGACGGCGCGCATTTCCACTCGGGGATCGAGAATTTCCGTTTCACCGATCCCACCGGCGTGCTCGGCTGCTCGCCCTGCAACGTCAACGACGCGCCGACCAGCGTCACCTATTCGTTGGGGTCGACGGTCGCCAGGTCGCTCGAGGACCCGCTCTTCTATGCCGCCAAGTACGGCGGCTTCGTCGAAGCGGGCAGCGGCAACGGCATTCCCGACAAGACCGAGGAATGGGACGTGCGCGACGCCAACGGCCTGCCGGTGCCCGACGGCATTCCCGACAACTACTTCTTCGTCGCCAATCCGCTCGCGCTGGAGTCGGCGCTCGATCGCGCCTTCATCGCGATTCTCGCCACCTCGTCGGCCTCGTCGGTGGCGACCAACTCCACGTCGCTGAACACCGGCTCGAAGGTCTACCAGGCGCGCTTCAACTCGAACGACTGGAGCGGACAGCTGCTGTCGTATCCGATCGACTTCAACGGCAATATCTCTCCGACGCCCGACTGGGATTCCGGGCAGCGGATCAACACGCAGGCGCCGGCGAGCCGGCAGATCCTCACCTGGAACACCGATCCGATGGCGGCGAGCGCGGGAGTTCCGTTCTCGTGGGCGAGCCTGTCCGCGGCGCAGCAGACTGCGCTGGACACGAACAGCGCCAAGGCGAACGACGGCAAGGGGGCGGCGCGCCTGGCATGGATGCGCGGCGACGCCACCGACGAGGGAACATCGGCCGGCAAGTTCCGCCGCCGGCCGGTCTCGAAACTCGGCGACATCGTCAACTCGAACCCGCAGTACGTCGGCGCGCCGAGCGCCGGATACTGGCAGAACAACTACGCGCAGTTCCGCCAGAACCACATCTCGCGCGAGCCGGTGATCTACGTCGGCGCGAACGACGGCATGCTGCACGCGTTTCGCGCGAACGGCGCCGATGCCGGCAAGGAGCTGTTCGCGTACATGCCCTCGTCGGTCTACGGCAAGATCTCGCACCTGACCGACCAGGCCTACTCGCACCGCTACTACGTCGACGGGACGCCGGCGGTGGGAGACGCGATCGTCAACGGCGGCTGGTCGACGGTGCTGGTGGGCGGCCTGGGCGCGGGCGGGCAGGGGCTGTTCGCGCTCGACGTCACCGACCCGACCGCGGTGGACGAGGCGAGCGCGTCGTCGAAGGTGCTGTGGGAGTTCACCGAAGCGGACGATCCCGACCTGGGCTACACCTTCGGCCAGCCGCAGATCGTGCAGATGGCCAACGGCAAGTGGGCGGTGATCGTCAGCAACGGCTACAACAACCACAACGGCGACCTCGATGACACCCACCAGAGCGCTACGGGGCGCGCGGCGCTGTTCATCCTGTTCCTCGACCGCGCGCCGGGCAGCCGCACGTGGACACTGGGGACGCATTACGTGAAGCTGGTGACGAGCGCCGGCTCCACCGCCCAACCGAACGGGCTGGCGAATCCGTTCCCGGCCGACGTCGACGCCGACGGGAAGGTCGACTACGTGTATGCCGGTGACCTGCAGGGCAACCTGTGGAAGTTCGACGTGAGTTCGACGTCGCCCGGCTCCTGGACCGTTGCCAACGGCGGCTCGCCGTTGTTCCAGGCGAAGGATCCCGGCGGAACAGCGCAGCCGATCACCGCGTCGGTCGAGGTGATGCGCCATCCGCTGGGCGGCTACCTCGTGCTCTTCGGCACCGGCAGTTACGTCGAGCCGGCCGATCCGTCGCCGCCGTACCAGCGCCAGAGCTTCTACGGCATCTGGGACAAGGGCGCCGCGGTGGCAGGGCGCGCGAGCCTCGAGCAGCAGACGGTGCTCGCCGAGCGCGTCGTCGGCAGCTCGGTGGTGCGCGTCACCTCCGACAACCTCGTCGACTGGGGCACGAAGCGCGGCTGGTACCTCGACTTCCCGCAGGCCGGAACGCCGCTGGCCGAAACCGGCGAGCGCGTCGTCTATCCGCCGCAGATCCGCTTCGGGCGCGTCGTGTTCCCGACGCTGATTCCTTCGACGAGTCCGTGCGACAAGGGCGGAACGAGCTGGCTGATGGAGCTGGACGCGGTGAGCGGCGGACGCCTGCCCAGCTCTCCCTTCGACCTGGACAACGACGGAATGTTCTCGAATGCGGACCTCGTGGCGCATCCGAGCACCGGCGTGCTGGTCGCCGTCAGCGGTCGACGCTCGCGCGTGGGCATCACGCCGATGCCGACGGTGATCGCGGGCTCGCCGCCCGGAACTTCCGGCTCGCCGAAGGAGTTCAAGGTCTCGAGCGGTTCGTCGGGCGGCGTCGAATCGGTGGCCGAGTCGATCGGCGGCTCGCGCGGCAGGTTGTCGTGGCGCGAGATCGTCAAGCGATGAGAATCGGCGGCGGACGCGGAGAGCGACGATGAAGGGGAGAAACGGGATGGGAACGGGTCGGCAGCGCCGCTCGCGCGGCTTCACCCTGCTCGAGCTGATGATCGCCGTGGTCGTCGTCGCGATCCTGGCCAGCATTGCCTATCCGAGCTATCGCGATTTCGTCGTGCGCTCCAGGCGCGCCGAGGGCAAGGCGGCGCTGCTGGACGCGGCACAGTCGCTCGAACGCTACTTCACGACGCACAACGCATACCCCGCGACGCTGGCGGCGGCCGGTGCGCGCACGTTCTCGGGAGAGAACGCGGGGAGGGCCGCCTACACGATCGCGATCGCAGGCGGCGGAGCGACCTTCACGCTCACCGCCACGCCCGCCAACGGACACACCGACCCCGACTGCGGCAACCTCACGCTCGATCAGCTCGGCGTGCGCGGAAGGAGCGGCGCCGCAGCGCTGGGCGTCTGCTGGTAATCGGTCAGCCCGTCCGCCAGTCGAGCAGCTCCCAGCGCACCCGATCCTCGTAGACCACGGTCCGCTGCGGCCCGTCCGGCATCAGCCACTGCCCGGTCCATTCGCGCATCGCCCAGCGCCGCAGCTCGGGCACGTACCAGGCGCTGTCCCAGCGGCGGCAGTCGTCGCGCCAGATGTCCGGGTGACGAAAGCGAATCGTCCGGTCGACGCGCAGCGCGAGGAATTCGCCGGCCGGCACGCGCAGGCGCTGCCAGCCGGGCGCGACAAGCCAGTCGCCCCACCATAGCGGGAAGTCGGGGCTGGCCTGCGTGCGGTACCAGGTGGACGTGCGGGAAGACACGCCGGCGGCCAGCGGAATCGGCAGCATCGGCACGGGCTGCTCGAAATGCTGCGTGATGTCGTACGACGGTTCCTGGACGATGCGCGAGGCGTCGGCCCAGATCTCGTCGTCGCGCGGCTTGCCGTCCGACTCGGCGAGCGCGATGCGGATGCCCTGTGCGCCGGACTCGACGCAGCGTGCGGTCAGCTCCGAGCGCCGCGTTCCGCGATACAGGTCGATCTCGGCATAGCGCCACTGTTGTCCGACGCGCGGGGCAACGGTCGACAGGTTGCCCGCGGGCGGCGGCTCGAAGCGCTGCGTTGCGCAGCCGGGCAGCAGCACGGCAGCAGCGGCGCCGACGAGCAGGCGTCGACGCCCGGGTCGTTCAGGCGGTGGGTGCATGAATTCCCTCAGGGCACCGGACGCCGGTCCGCCACCCGCAGCCACCCCTTGATCATCCGGTACGCGAACCACACCTGCGCCACGACGAAGAACGGCACGAAGCCGATGGTGAGCAGCGTGGGCACGAGCAGCAGCGCGAACCACAGCACGAACCACCAGAACGAGCGCGTCTGCCAGCGGAAGTGCGACTCGTAGATCGTGCCGCGCGCGTCGTCGCGCTTGATGTACGCGAGGATCAGCCCGACGACGAAGCCGACGATGGTGAACAGCCCGAGCAGATGCATCGCGTAGCCGAACATCGCGTAGCCGCGCAGCGAGGCTTCGCGCGGATCGCGCGGGTCGATCGTGTCGACGACCATGTCGCGGCGGGCGGGGTCTGCCATCGCGCCTTCTGCTCCTCTTGCCGGCGCCGGCAGCGCTACTCGATCGCCTTG
>CALCZN010000367.1:0-14597 GCA_937903095.1 uncultured Burkholderiales bacterium | reverse complement strand
CCGCCGTATTCGGCTTCCTCGGCACCGCGACCAGCCTGGCCGCGCGCGACTGGCTCAACCAGCAGCAGGTGCCCGAACTCTTCGTCGCCTCCGGCGCACCGACCTTCGGCTTCGACCGCGACAAGTATCCGTGGTCGGTCAGCGGACAGGTGGCCTACTCGCTCGAAGGAACGATCTACGGCGATTTCGTGAAGGGCCAGAAGCCGAACGCCACCGTCGCGGTCATCTACCAGAACGACGACTTCGGACGCAGCCTGCTCGGCGCCTTCGAGGAGGCGATCAAGGGCAGCGACGTCAAGGTGGTGGCGAAGCAGAACTACGAGGCGAGCACCGCTTCCGTGGCCTCGCAGATCACGACGCTCGCCGCCTCCAACGCCGACTACCTGATGGTGTTCACGATTCCGAAGTTCGCGATCCAGACGCTGCAGAAGGCCAACCAGCTCGGCTGGAAGCCCACGGTGGTGCTGAACAGCATCACCGCGTCGGTCGAAGCGGTCCTGAAGCCGGCGGGCCTGGAGACCGCGACCGGCGCGTACAGCGTCGTGTACGTGATGGATCCGTCGAATCCCGCCTTCAAGGACACCGAAGGCATGAAGCTCTACGAGCGCGTGGTCGGCAAGTACGCGCCGTCGAACCTCAATCCGAAGGATCCGCAGTCGATGGTCGGCTTCACTCTCGCCCAGATGATGGTCGCGGCGCTCGAGCGCACGAGGGAGCCCACGCGCGCGGCGCTGCTCGACGCGGCGATGCACCTCGATCGCGTGAAGATCGACGGCCTGGTGCCCGGCATGACGGTCACGACCAACGGCGCGGCCGATCCCTTCCCGCTCGAGTCGATGCAGATCGAGAAGTTCAACGGCGCCTCCTACGACATGGTCGGCGACCTGATCACGCGCTACGAGGGCAAGACCCCTCGGATCGCGCCGCGTCCGTAGCCGCGGCGCGAGGTGTCGCGATCATCGGCGCGATCGCGACACGCGCGCCATCTCCCAGCCGATCGCCACTGTGACCATCGCGGCCGCCGCGGTGGCGATCCAGATCGAGGTCCACCCGCCGGTGTACTGCGCGAGCGCAGCGACCGCCGGCGGCAGCAGCAGCTGGCCGAGGCTGGAGCCCTGCTGCATCATTCCCACGGTCGTCGAGATGGTGGCCTGCGACGGTGCGTAGAACGGAACGGTGGCGAACATCGTTCCGGGGATGATCCCGGCCACCGTGGCGAACAGCAGGATCGCCGCATAGCGCCACGCGAAGGCGAACGGGCTGCCGAAGGCCAGCCACTCGCAGGCGGCCATGGCGAGGCTCGCGAAGACCACGAGCGCTCCGCGCGACACTCCGCGCTGCAGGAGAAATCCCGCTGCGAGATTGCCGACCATGCTGAGCATGACGGCGACCGCCGTCAGCGACGCGCTCCACTGCGGCGAAAGGCCCGCATCCTGGTAGATGCTGGGCAGGAAGCTGAAGATCGCCGTGAACTGCCCGGCGTAGAAGAGGAAGCACAGCGCGAGCAGCCACGGGCGCCACGCGCCCAGCGTCTGCCGCATCAGCGGAGCGATGCGCGTACGTTGCGCGGCGGCCGGCGATTCGCCGTCGCCGCGCGCCGCCGGATGTACGAGCGCGACGAGCGCCGCGGCAAGCGCGGAGAGCGCGCCGCACACCAGCCACACGCCGCTCCAGTCGATCAGCGCCATCAGCGCCGGCGTGGCGAGCAGCGCGATGCCCATGCCGGCCGGCATGTACGCCGACCATACGGCGAGCCAGCCACGCAACTGCACCCGCGGCACGAGGTGCGCGATCAGCGCCGGCGCCGGAAGCACCGTCATCAGGTAACCGACGCTCTCGAGCGCGCGGCTGGCGAACAGCAGACCGGGCGACGACGCGAACGCGCCGAAGACGCTCGTCGCCGCGCTGAGCAGCAGCCCGGCGATCATCGTGCGCCGCGCGTCGAAGCGATCGGCCACCGAACCCGCGATGCTGCCGATCAGCGCCGGTCCGAGCATGAACAGCGACACCATCCAGCTCACCTGCACGAGCGACAGCTGGAAGTGAGCCTGCAGCACCGGCAACGCCGGCGGCAGCTTGCCGATGTTCATCGCCGAGGTGAGACCGGCCACCACGATCGCGCCGGCGCGCAACACTCCGCTCGCCGCGGGCCTCGTGTCGGAGCGGGGAAAGGCGATCACGCGACGGCGGCTCGGACGGACATCGGCGGAATTGTAGCGGCCGCGAAAACTGGCACCATGCGCGCTGCCACGCACACGGAGCCCCAATGAGCCTCCCCCCGATCCTTTCCGAGCGCCTGCGACTGCCGGTCGTCGCCGCGCCGATGTTCATCATCTCGAATCCGGCGCTCGTGCTCGCGCAGTGCACGTCGGGGATCGTCGGTTCGTTCCCCGCGCTGAACGCGCGCCCCGCCGAGCAGCTCGACGAATGGCTGGCGCAGATCGGCGAAGGACTCGCCGCGCACGACCAGGCGCATCCCGATCGTCCCGCTGCGCCCTTTGCCGTCAACCAGATCGTGCACCGCTCGAACGACCGGCTCGAGCACGACCTCGAGCTGTGCGTGAAACATCGCGTGCCGATCGTCATCACGTCGCTGGGCGCGCGCACCGACGTCAACGATGCCGTCCATTCGTACGGCGGCATCGTCCTGCACGACGTCATCAACGACACTTTCGCCCGCAAGGCGATCGAGAAGGGCGCCGACGGGCTGATCGCGGTCGCCGCCGGCGCCGGCGGGCACGCCGGAGGCCATTCGCCGTTCGCGCTGGTGCAGGAGATCCGCCGCTGGTTCGACGGCCCGCTGCTGCTGTCCGGAGCGATCGCCAGCGGACGCGCGGTGCTCGCCGCGCAGGCCACCGGCGCCGACCTCGCCTACATCGGTTCGGCCTTCATCGCCACCGAGGAAGCGCGCGCCGATGCGGCCTACAAGCAGGCGATCGTCGACAGCGGCGCGCAGGACATCGTCTACACGAACCTGTTCACCGGCGTGCTCGGCAACTACCTGAAATCGTCGATCCGCAACGCCGGCCTCGATCCCGACAACCTGCCGAGCAGCGACCCGTCGAAGATGAATTTCGGCTCCGCCGAAAAGCCGAAGGCGTGGAAGACGATCTGGGGCTGCGGCCAGGGAATCGGCGCGATCGACGCGATCCAGCCGGCGGCGAAGTACGTCGACCGGCTGGCCGCCGAATACGCCGAGGCGTGGGCCGAGATGCGGGCGCTCGACGCCCGCTGGAGTCGACGGGCGGCGCGCTGACGCTCCCGAAACTCTTGCCGCATCCGAACGGGCACGCCGCCTGCACGGCGGCCGGCGCGCGGTTCTCCGTTGTCAGGGTCGTCGTGGACCGCGCAGGTCCACCGACTCCACGGGACGCGAAGCCGCCTTGTACACGCTCGGAATCAACGCCGCCTATCACGACAGCGCCGCCGCACTGATCGACGACGGCGAAGTCGTCGCCGCCGCCGAGGACGAACGCTTCACGCGCATCAAGCACGGCAAGCGTCCGGTACCGTTCTCGACCTGGCAGCTGCCGTACGCGGCGATCGATTTCTGCCTGGCGACGGCCGGCATCGAGCTGCGCGACGTCGATCGCATCGCCTACTCGTACGATCCGTCGCTGCTCGACGTCGATGCGGTCGACAGCCAGCTCGTGCTGCCGATGCAGCCTTCGGCGCACGCGCGCGCCGACCAGGACCCCTGGCATCCACTGTTCGTCGCTTCAGTGGTGAACGCGCCGCGCCAGCTCGCCGGCGGCGCGCCGCATCACCTGCAGCGCCGCTTCCGCGGACTGCGCTACGAAGACGTCGCCGCGCGCTGGAAGTTCGTCGAGCATCACCTCGCGCACGAGGCGAGCGCCTTCCTCGCCGCGCCCTTCGAGCGATGCGCCGTGCTCACGATGGACGGCCGCGGAGAACGCGCGACGACCAGCTACGGCGCCTTCGACGGTCGCGACTACCAGCGGCTGGGACAGATCGACCTGCCCGATTCGCTGGGCCTGCTCTACGAGGACGTCACGCGACACCTCGGGTTCCTGCATTCGTCGGACGAATACAAGGTGATGGCGCTCGCCTCCTACGGCCGCCCGACGCTGCTGCCCGCTTTCCGCGAGATCGTCCGCGTCGGCGCGGACGGCCGCTACACGGTGCGCCGCGAGCGGCTGGCCGACCTGCTCGGTCCGCCGCGCGAGCGGGGTGCGCCCTTCGAAGCGCGCCACCAGGACATCGCGCATTCGCTGCAGAAAGTGCTGGAGGAGACCGTGCTGGAGATGGTCGGCTGGCTGCGCCGCGAAAGCGGCATGCAGCGGCTCGCGATGGCCGGGGGCGTCGCGCTGAACTGCGTGCTGAACGCGCGCGTGCGCGACCGCGGCGCCTTCGACGAAGTGTGGGTGCAGCCGGCCGCGGGCGACGCCGGCACGGCGCTGGGCGCCGCGCTGTGGGTCGATTACCGCGAACGCGGCGGCGTGCGCAACGGGTCGATGCAGCATGCGTATCTCGGCCCCGAATACGACGACGGCGAGATCGAGAGTTTCCTGCGCTGGTCGAAGCTGCCCTGTGAGCGCCTCGACGACGTCGCCTCCGCCGCCGCCGACCTGCTCGCCGACGGCCTGGTGCTCGGCTGGTTCCAGGGGCGCATGGAATTCGGTCCACGCGCGCTCGGCGCGCGTTCGATCCTCGCCTCGCCGATCGACGCGTCGATGCAGGCGCGGCTCAACGAGATCAAGGACCGGGAGGATTTCCGTCCGGTGGCGCCGGTGGTCGCCGAGGAACGCGCCGCGCAGTGGTTCGCACGCGAAGGCCGCGGGCTGCATCCGGATGTGCCGCTGGTCTCGCCTTTCATGCTCTTCGTCTACGACGTGCCGCCCGAGCAGGCGCGGCGCATCCCGGCGGTGACGCACTTCGACGGCACGGCGCGCGTGCAGACGGTGAACGCGCAGCAGAACGCGCTGCTGCACCGGCTGCTGCTGGCTTTCGAAGAGCGCACCGGCGTGCCGGTGCTGATCAACACGTCGTTCAACACGCGCGGCGAGCCGATCGTCTGCTCGCCGCGCGACGCCGTCGAGTGCTTCTGGACCTCGCCGCTCGACGCGCTCGTCATCGGCTCGTACCTGCTGCGCAAGGAGCGCAGCGCCCCGTCGCCATCGACTGGAAGGGGATCGCAACGAGGCGGATCGCAGCGAGGCGGATCGTGAGCGTTCTCCTCTCGGTCGTCGTTCCCACCTGGCGGCGCCCGGCGCTGCTCGCGCGCTGTCTGCAGGCGCTGCTCGCGCAGACGCTGCAGCCCTCGCTCTACGAGATCGTCGTCGCCGACGACGCTCCCGAGGAAGCGGTACGCGAGCTGGTCGAGCGGCTGCGCACGCGTGCGCGCTGCGAGTTGCCGCGCTGCGAGTTGCGTTATGTCCCCGTGCGCGAAACGCAGGGCGCCGCCGGCGCCCGCAACGCCGGCTGGCGCGCGGCGCGCGGCGAGATCGTCGCATTCACCGACGACGACACGATTCCCGATCGCGACTGGCTGCTCGCCGGCCTGCGCGCGCTCGCCGGCGGCGCGAGCGCAGTCACCGGGCGCGTCGAGATGCCGCTGCCGCCGCGTCCCACCGATTACGAGAAGGATGCGGCGGGCCTGACGCGCGCGGAATTCGTCACCGCGAACTGCTTCGTGCGCCGCGACGTGCTCGAGCGCATCGGCGGCTTCGACGAGCGCTTCACTTCGGCCTGGCGCGAGGACTCGGACCTGCATTTCCGGCTGCTCGAAGCCGGCTGCCGCATCGAGCACGCGCCCGATGCGCTCGTCGTGCATCCGGTACGCGAAGCCGGTTTCGGCGTGAGCCTGATGCAGCAGCGCAAGGTCGTGTTCGACGCCCTGCTCTACCGCAAGCACCCGCGCCTGTACCGGCAGCGCATCCGCCGCGTGCCGCCGATCGAGTATTACGTCGCGGCCGCGTCGGTGCTCGTCGCGGCGCTCGCCGCGGCCGCCGGCCGCCCGCGCGCCGCGCTCGTCGCACTCGCGCCCTGGCTGCTCGTCACGCTGTATCTCATGTTCAGGCGGCTGCAGGGCACCACGCACTCGCCGCGTCACGTCGCCGAGATGGCGATCACGTCGGCGACGATCCCGCTCGCTTCGGTGTTCTGGCGAAGCGTCGCGTCGGTTCGTCACCGCGTGCTCTTCCTGTGACGGACGAACGGAGGCGACGATGCGGATCGACGGAGCACGAACGGCGCGGATCACCGGCGAAGCGCGCAGCCGCGCGCGCCGGGTGCTGGTCGCCGGCGGCGCGGGGCTGATCGGCTCGCACGTCTGCGCGCGCCTGCTCGACGCCGGCCATCGCGTGCTGTGCGTCGACAACTTCCGCACCGGCTCGCGGGCGAACGTGCGCCCGCTGCTCGCGAACCGGCGCTTCGCGATCGTCGAGCACGACGTCGTCGAGCCGCTGCAGCTCGACTGCGACCTGATCCTGAACTTCGCGTGCCCGGCTTCCCCGCGGCACTACCAGCTCGATCCGGTCTACACGGCGAAAGTCAACGTGCTGGGCGCCCTGAACCTGCTCGAGCTGGCGCACCGGCTGCGCGTGCCGATCCTGCAGGCGTCGACCAGCGAGGTCTACGGCGACCCGGCGGTGCATCCGCAGACCGAGAGCTACTGGGGCCACGTGAACCCGATCGGCCCGCGCGCGTGCTACGACGAAGGCAAGCGCTGCGCCGAGACGCTGTTCATGGACTTCCACCGGCAATACGGCATGCCGGTGAAGATTGCCCGCATCTTCAACACCTACGGTCCGAACATGCATCCGGACGACGGACGCGTCGTGTCGAACTTCATCGTGCAGGCGCTCGGCGGCGAGCCGATCACGCTGTACGGCGACGGCACGCAGACGCGTTCGTTCTGCTATGTCGACGACACGGTGGCCGCGCTGATCCGCCTGGCCGAGTCGCCGCCCGAACTGACCGGGCCGATCAATATCGGCAACGCCACCGAGACGCCGATGATCGAGCTCGCGCGCCTGGTGCTCGATCTCACCGGCTCGTCCTCGCCGATCGTCTTCGAGCCGCTGCCGGTGGACGATCCGGTGCAGCGCCGGCCCGACCTCACGCGCGCGCACGGCGAGCTGGGCTGGCAGCCGAGCATGCCGCTGCGCGCCGGACTCGCGCGCACGATCGAGTACTTCGACCGGCTGCTCGGCGGCGCCTCCCCGCCCGCCCCCGCTCCCCGCTCGCGCAGCGCACGCACCTCGGCCTGACGCTTCTGCAGTGCCGCATCGGCACGCCGATTGCTGCGCCGCGCGCATCACCGGCAACCTCGAGGCTTCGATGCAGCAACCGATGCGGCGCAGCGCCGCGCCCCGTGCGCCGCAGGTCGATCGCACGATGCGCCGCGGCGCCGGGCACGGCGCAGCCCACGCGCCGCACGCCGCAAGCGACGCGCCGTTCCGTTCGTTCTGGATGGGCGGCTACGAGGGCGCCGATCACCGCAACGGGTCGGGCGAGGCCCTCGACATGGCGGCCTCGAACGCCCACCTCGAGCGGCTCGACGAGGACTACGCCGCGGCCGCGGCGCTCGGCATCCGCACCGTACGCGAGAGCATCGGCTGGCGGATCTCTGAACCGCAGCCGGGACGCTTCGACTGGCATCGCCTGCACGCGATCCGCCGCGCCGCGCGTCGCAACGACGTGCAGGTGCTGTGGACGTTGATGCACTACGGCACGCCCGACGACGTCAGCCTGCTCGACGACGCGACGATCGAACGCTTCGCGCGTTTCGCGCGCGCGGCGGCGACGGAACTGGTGCGCAGCGGCGAGCGCGGCTTCTTCGTCACGCCGATCAACGAGATCGGGTTCCTTGCCTGGGCCGTCGGCGAATCGAAGCTGCTGCATCCGTACTGCCTCGCAGCGCCCGATGCCGAGAGCAGCCGCGAGAGCGGCTATCTGGTCAAGCGCCGCCTCGTTCGCGCCGCGCTGCGCGCAATAGCCGGGATCCGCGCGGTCGCCCCGGACGCGCGATTCCTGCATGTCGAGCCGCTCATCCACGTCGTCGCGCCGCAGGTCGACGATGCCCGGGAAGCCGCAACGTTGGCAGCGCTCGCGCGCGAGATCGACTCGTACCAGTGGCAATCGTGGGACATGCTCTGCGGTCGCGAAGCGCCCGAGCTGGGCGGCTCGTCCGATGCGATCGACTGGCTCGGCGCGAACCACTACCACTCGAGCCAGTGGGAGATCGGAACCGAGAAGCGGCTTTCGTGGAGCGAGCGCGATCCGCGCCGCGCGCCCTTCTCGACGCTGCTCGCCACCGCCTGGCAGCGCTATCGACGCCCGCTGATCGTCGCCGAGACCGGCCACTTCGGCGCCGGCCGCGCGCAGTGGCTCGACGACATCGCGGCGGAAGTCCTGCGCGCGCGCGCCGCCGGCGTGCCGGTCCACGGCCTGTGCCTGTATCCGCTGATCAACCGCCCCGATTGGGACGACCCCGATCACTGGCACGACAGCGGCCTGTGGGACGTCGTCCGCGCCCGCCGGCCGTACGGCGAGCGCCCCTACGGATTCCGGCTCCCCAACCTCGAATACGCGGGTCGGCTGCAACGCTGGCAGGCCCTGCAGCCCCCGCAACGTCGCACGGAACGCAACATGCCGCACCTGATCGTGTTCTCCCATCTGCGCTGGGATTTCGTCTATCAGCGCCCGCAGCACCTGATGTCGCGCCTGGCGCGGCGCTATCCGGTGCTGTTCGTCGAGGAACCGGTGCACGCGAGCGGCGAGCCGCGGCTCGAAGTGCTTCCCGGCGGACCCGGCGTGCAGGTGCTGCGTCCGTGCACGGCGGTGCCGGCCCCGGGCTTTCACGACGACCAGCTGCCGATGCTGAAGTCGCTGCTCGCCGGATACCTGTGCGAGCACGGCGTCGACGACTACCTCGTCTGGTGCTACACGCCGATGGCGCTGCCGCTGCTCGGCTCGATGCGTCCGCGCGCGCTCGTCTACGACTGCATGGACGAGCTTTCCGCCTTCGCCGCCGCACCGCGCCAGCTCGGGCAACGCGAGGCGGCGCTGCTCAAGGCGGCCGACCTCGTGTTCACCGGCGGGCCCTCGCTGTACGAAGCCAAGCGCGCGCACGGCAGGGACGTGCACTGCCTGCCCAGCGCCGTCGAGGCGCTGCACTTCGCGCCGCCTCCCGAGGCCTTCGATTCCGAGGAAGCGCGCGACGCGGCCGAGCTGCAGCACGATATCGCGCGCCCGCGGCTGGGCTTCTTCGGCGTCGTCGACGAGCGACTCGATCGCGATCTGGTCGCCACGCTCGCCGACGCGCATCCCGAGTGGCAGATCGTCATGGTCGGTCCGGTCGCGAAGATCGACCCCGCCTCGCTGCCGCAGCGGCCGAACCTGCACTGGCTCGGCATGCAGCCGTACGCGCGGCTGCCGTTCCTGCTCGCCGATTGGGATCTGTGCCTGCTGCCCTTCGCGAAGAACGCCGCCACCCGCTTCATCAGTCCGACCAAGACCCTCGAATACATGGCCGCCGGCAAGCCGATCGTCGGCACCGCGGTGAACGACGTGGTCACGCTCTACGGCGACGTCGTCGCGATCGCCGACGACGCGCAGGCCTTCGTGCGCGCCTGCGAGGAACTGCTCGCGGAAACGCCGGCCGAACGCACGGCCCGCGAGCAGCGGATGGCGGCCCGCGTCGCCGAATACTCGTGGGACCGCAGCGTCGAATGCATCGACGCGCTGCTGCAGCGACACCTGGCGAAGGGAACGACGCCGGTGGCGATGCGCGAGCTGGCCGGACTCGTCGACGAAGCGACGGCCACCGACGCCGAACCGCTCGCCTCGACCGCACGCGCACCGAGCCGACGCGCGCAGCGCGACGTTCGCCACCTGGTGATCGGCGCCGGGCCCACCGGCCTGTCGGCGGCCTATCACCTGAGCCTCGCCGGCGAAACGGACGTGCTGCTCGTCGAGCGCGGCAAGCGCGTCGGCGGCTGGTGCCGCTCGATCGAGGAAGGCGGCTTCGTCTTCGACTGCGCCGGCCACATCATGTTCTCGAACGACCCGTACGTCCTCGAGCTGTATGAGCTGCTGCTCGGCGCGAACCTGCACTGGCAGAACCGCGAAGCGTGGATCTACAGCAAGGGCGTGCACACGCGCTATCCGTTCCAGGGATCGCTGCACGGCCTGCCGCAGCAGGTGCTCGAGGAGTGCCTGGTCGGCGCGATCGAAGCGCGCTTCGGCGCGATCGACGGCGACGGTCTTCCGCGTGACCTGCCGCCGCCGTCGAACTTCCTCGAGTTCATCCACCGCGTCTGGGGCGCCGGCATCGCGAAGCATTTCGCGGTGCCGTACAACGAGAAGCTGTGGACGGTGCCGCTCGACGAGATCGAAACCTCGTGGCTCGGCGGGCGCGTGCCGCTGCCCGACCTCGCGCAGATGATCCGCGGCGCACTCGTGCCGACGCCGGCGCCGATGGGGCCGAACGCGCGCTTCGGCTATCCGCTGCGCGGCGGCTTCCAGGCGCTGATGGACGCCTTCGTCCCGCGGCTGCGCTGCGAGCTGGCGCTCGAGACGAACGTGCTGCACGTCTCGCCGTCGGCGCGCACCGTGCGGCTGGACGACGGCCGCTCGGTGCGCTTCGAGTCGCTGATCAGCACGATGCCGCTGCCGCAGCTGGTGGCCGCCTGCGGCGACGAAGCTCCGCAAGACGTACGCGACGCGGCGGCCGGACTTCGTCACGTGTCGGTGCGCTGCGTGAACCTGGGCATCGGGCGCGAGAAGCTCTCGACGAAGCACTGGATCTACTACCCGGAGGACGCGGTCTTCCACCGGATCTTCCTGCAGGGCAACGCGAGTCCGCACAACAATCCGCCGGGCGGCTTCGGCCTGATCTGCGAGATCTCGTACAGCGAGCGCAAGCCGCTGCCCTGCGACGGCCCGGCGCTCGTCGAGCGCGTCGTCGAAGACTGCCGGCGCGTGGGCATCGTAGGTGCCGACGATCCGGTGCTCGTCGCCAACCAGGTCGACATGCCCTACGCCTACGTCGTCTACGACCACGCGCGCGCGGCCAACGTGGCGAAGATCCGCGAATGGCTCGCGGGCTTCGGCGTGATCCTCGCCGGACGCTATAGCGAATGGGAGTACTACAACTCGGATCACGCGTTCATCGCCGGCCGGCGCGCGGGCGAGCAGGCGCTGGCGACCGGCGCGAACCGGCTGCGCACGGCATCGGCTTGAGAGTCAACTGAGGACAACTGAGGGGCAACCGAGAAGAAGATGATCATCGACGCCCACCTGCACTGCACCGGCCGCGAACGCGCCGACGACGTCCTGCGCTCGCTCGACGAAGCCGGCATCGATCGCGGCGTGCTGCTCGCGCCCTTCCTCGGCGACGGCTATTCGCTCGACGACTTCGAATCGCTCGAACGCGGCAACCGCCACCTGGCCGATCTGGTGCGCGGACATCGCGATCGCCTCAGCGGACTGGCCGTCGTCGATCCGCGCGACGATCGCGCGCCGCAGTTGCTGCGCCGCGCGATCGAGTCGTGGGAACTGGACGGCGTGAAGATGGTGCCCACCGGCTGGTATCCGTACGACGAGCGCGTCCAGCCCACTTTCGCCGTCGCCGCCGAACTGAAGCTCCCGATGCTGTTCCACAGCGGAATCTTCATCGACGGACGTTCGGGGCGATTCTGCCGGCCGACCTTCTTCGAAGTCCTGCGCGACCACCCGGGCGCGCGCGTGACGCTCGCACATCTCGGATGGCCATGGACCGACGAGGCGATCGCCGTCGGCCTCATCGACCGGATCAACGGCGTGCCGCCGGACGACTGCGCGTTCCGCTTCGACATCTCCTTCGGGCCGCCGCCGCCCTATCGCAGGCAGGCGCTCGAACGCGCGCTCGAGGTGCTCGGCGCCGAGCTGCTGCAGTTCGGCAGCGACTGCTTCCTGCCGTGCAGCGGCAGGGAAATCGCGCAGCGCCGCGGCTGGGTCCAGGCGCTGCTCGACGAAATCGGCGTCGAACCCGAGACGCGCGAGCGCATCTGGAGCGGAACCGCGGCGGCCTGGCTCGGCGTGCAGGCAAGCGAGCCGGCTGCGCCCGCACGCCTTCGACCGAGGTGCTGCTGATGGCCACCGAACGCATCCACGTGCTCGAAGTGCTCGGCAACGCGATCGTCGGCGGAATGGAAACGTGGGTGCTGCGCCTGCTCGAACACCTGCCGCGTGAGCGCTTCGCCGTCACCGCGCTCTGCCCCTTCGAGAGCGCGATCACCGAACGCCTGCGCGCGCTCGACGTCGACACGCTGATCGTCTCGATGCCGCCCGACGACCCTTCGTGGGCGTCGCTGCAGGCAACCTGCGCGCTCGTGCAGTCCGCCGGCATCGACGTGCTGCACGCGCACCTGCCGAACGCGCACATGCTCGCCGCGCTTGCCGCCCGCATCACCGGCAAGCCGGTCGTCACCACGATCCACGGGCGACAGGTGACCACGCAGGATCTCGAAGTGCATCGCTGCACCGGCTCGCACATCCACACGGTCTGCCGCCAGACCTACTACCAGGCGCTCGGCCTGGGCGTGGACGCCGACCGCATCTGCTGCATTCCGAACGGCGTCGACACGAAGCGCTTCCACCCGCCCGTCGAGCGGCCCCGCGCATTGCGCGAAGCGATCGGCATCGACGCGAACGCGCCGCTGGTCGGTTTCGTCGGCCGACTCTCCCCGGAGAAGGGACCCGACCTGTTCGTCCGCGTGGCGACGATCGCGCACCGGGCCGCGCCCGACGCGCAATTCGTGCTGATCGGCGACGGGCCGATGCGCAACGAGCTGCTCGCCCGCATCGAGGAGGAAGGCCTGCGCTCGCACGTGCATCTCGCGGGGCTGCGCGACGACCTGCCGCAGATCTACGGCGAGCTCGACCTGCTCGCCTCGACCTCGCGTTCGGAAGCGATGCCGCTGGCGCTGATGGAAGGAATGGCCTGCGGCGTGCCGATCGTCGCCACGCGCGTCGGCGGCGTGCCCGATCTCGTCGTGCACGGTTCCACCGGATTCCTCGCCGGCTTCTGCGACTGCCAGTCGGCGGCCGACGCGATCGTCGAGCTGCTCGCCGCACCCGACCGGCGCCGCAGCCTGTCCGAAGCGTCGCGCGCGCTCGCGCTGCAACGCTTCGATCTCGACGACAGCGTCGCGCAGGTCTCGCAGCTGCTCACGCGCCTGTCCGCGCCGCGCACGGCACAGCGCCGCGTGAGACCGCTGGGCGCCGACGCCACCAGCAGTTGAACGAACGGAGCGCATAGTGCCGCGGAACGCCCTGCCCTCGATCGCCCCCACGCTCGCCGCCGCGGTCGTCGCCGCATTCGGCGCGGCCTTCGCCGCCGCGCGGCTGTGGAAGCAGCAGCCGAGCGAGCCGGTGCCGCTGGGGCGCGTCGCGCGGGCCGCGGGCGTCGCGCTCGGCAGCGTGGCGATCCCCGGCGAATCGGCGCGGCAGCGGCGCCGGAAAGAGGCTCGCCGCGCGACGCTCGCCGCCGAGCAGGCCGCGACGGCTCCTCCGCGCGGCCTGCGCGGCTTCTACCGCCTGCTGGTCGACTCGGTCTCGTCGTGGATCGAGGACTACGCGCCGAGCATGGGCGCCGCGCTGTCGTACTACACGCTGTTCTCGCTCGCGCCGCTGCTGCTGATCGTTCTGTCGGTCGCGGGCCTCGTCTTCGGCGGCGACGCCGCGCGCGGTGAACTGTTTGGGCAGTTGCAGGGACTGCTGGGCGACGACGGCGCGGCCGCCGTCGAAAGCCTGCTCGCCAGCGTCCAGGTCAGCGGCAAGGGACCGCTGGGCACCGCCATCGGCATCGTGCTGCTGGCCGTCGGCGCGACGACCGTCTTCGGCGAACTGCAGAGCGACCTCGACCGCATCTGGCGCCGCCCGCAGAAGCAGCGGACGGGCGGCGTCTGGAAGCTGGTGCGCTCCCGCCTGCTCTCCTTCGGCCTGATCCTCGCGCTGGGCTTCCTGCTGATCGTTTCGCTCGTGGTCAGCGCCGCGATCTCGGCGCTCGGCAAATGGTGGGCTCCGGTGTTCGGCGCCTGGGAATGGCTCGCGCAGATCCTCAACGTGGTCGTGAGCTTCGGGCTGCTCACCGCGATGTTCACGCTGATCTACAAACTGATGCCCAGCGTCGACATCGACTGGCGCGACGTGCTGCTCGGCTCGGCGGTGACCGCCCTGCTCTTCACCATCGGCAAGTGGCTGATCGGCCTGTACATCGGCACCAGCGGCGTCGGCTCGGGCTTCGGCGCCGCCGGCTCGATCGTCGTCGTGATGGTGTGGGTCTACTACTCGGCGCAGATCTTCCTGCTCGGCGCGGAGTTCACGTGGGTGTACGCGGGACGATACGGCTCGCGCAAGGCGCAGGTCGAAAGGCAGCGAGCGCCGCAGGGGGCGTGAAGGGAACGCTGCCGATCGACCGCGCGTCTGATCGATGACGGCCCCCGCCGGACAGGCGACCGACGACCCATCAATTGCGCCCGCATCGGGCCGATAGTTCCCCCATGAACACTCCCGCCACGCAGACGGCACTCGTGCTGACGGGCGGTGGCGCGCGAGCGGCCTACCAGGCGGGCGTGCTGCGCGCGATC
>CALCZN010000366.1:0-6677 GCA_937903095.1 uncultured Burkholderiales bacterium | reverse complement strand
CACATCGACTACGTGCGCGAGGCGGGCTCCGAGGGCATCGAGCTGGTCATGTGGCTGATCGCGCGCGGCGCGATGGCCGACACGGCCGACACCGCTTCGAACGGCAGTGCGCATCGCGCGGGGCCGCGGCCGAAAGTCGTGCACCGCTTCTACCACGTCCCGGCGTCCAACACCGCGGTCGGCCACCTGATCCTGGAGAACCCGCAATGACGAAGCCCATCCGCGTCGCGCTCGCCGGCGCCGGCGCCTTCGGCGTCAAACACCTCGACGGCATCCGCAACATCGACGGCGTCGAGGTCGTGTCGCTGGTGGGACGCGAGCAGGCGAAGACCGAGGAGGTAGCGAAGAAATACGGCATCGACCACGTCACGACGAATCTCGCCGACAGCCTCGCCCGCGACGACGTCGACGCGGCGATCCTGTGCACGCCCACGCAGCTGCATGCCGCGCAGGCGATCGAATGCCTGAAGGCGGGCAAGCACGTGCAGGTCGAGATCCCGCTGGCCGACTCGATCAACGCCGCCGAAGCGGTGGTCGCATTGCAGAAGGAAACCGGGCTCGTCGCGATGTGCGGTCACACGCGGCGCTTCAATCCGAGCCACCAGTATCTGCACCGGCGCATCGCCGCCGGCGAGCTGAACGTGCAGCAGATGGACGTGCAGACCTATTTCTTCCGCCGCACGAACACCAACGCGCTCGGCCAGCCGCGCAGCTGGACCGACCACCTGCTGTGGCACCATGCCGCGCACACGGTCGATCTCTTCGCGTACCAAGCCGGCGGGACGATCGTCGCCGCGCATGCGCTGCAGGGGCCGATCCACCCGCAGCTGGGAATCGCGATGGACATGTCGATCCAGCTGAAGTCGAGCACCGGCGCGATCTGCACGCTGAGCCTGTCGTTCAACAACGACGGACCGCTGGGCACCTTCTTCCGCTACATCTGCGACAACGGCACCTTCGTCGCGCGCTACGACGACCTGTACGACGGCAAGGAGAACCGCATCGACGTCTCGCAGGTCGACGTGTCGATGAACGGCATCGAGCTGCAGGACCGCGAGTTCTTCGCCGCCATCCGCGAAGGGCGCGAGCCGAACGCCAGCGTCGCGCAGGTGCTGCCGTGCTATCGCACGCTCGCGCAGCTCGAGCGCCAGCTCGCGCAGACGCCGTGACCGGCACGGTCGCAGACACGCCGACGGGCGCACCGACCGCACGCTGAGAAGCCACCGCATGCATACGCGCCGCATCGGCTCGCTCGAGGTCTCGGCGATCGGGCTCGGCTGCATGAGCCTGAGCCACGCCTACGCGCCGCGCCCCACTCCCGAGTCGGCGGCGGCGCTGCTGCGCGCGGCGCTCGACGCCGGCGTCACGCTGTTCGACACGGCAATGCTCTACGGCAACGGCGCGAACGAGGCGCTGATCGGCCGCACGCTCGGCGCGGACCGTTCTCGCTTCGTGCTCGCATCGAAGGGCGGCATGGACGTGGTCGACGGCAGACGCACGATCGACGGCCGTCCGCAGACGATACGGCAGAACTGCGAAGAGAGCCTCTCGCGACTCGGCACCGACGTCATCGACCTCTATTACCTGCACCGGCTCGACGCGAAAGTGCCGATCGAGGACAGCGTCGGCGCGATGGCCGACCTGGTGCGCGACGGAAAGGTGCGCGAGATCGGCCTGTCGGAGGTCTCCGCTGCCACCCTGCACCGCGCGCACGCCGTGCACCCGATCGCCGCCGTGCAGAACGAATACTCGCTGTGGACGCGCAACGTCGAGATCGCGCTGCTCGCTGCCTGTCGCGAGCGGGGCACCTCGCTCGTCGCCTTCAGTCCGCTGGCGCGCGGCTTCCTCACCGGCGCGCTGTGCGATCTGTCGACGCTGCCGCCGCCGGACATCCGCCGCGACATGCCGCGCTTCGGGCCGCCGCACTGGGAAGCGAACCTGCGCCTGCTCGTGCCCTACCGCCGGCTCGCCGACGAGGCCGGCTGCACGATGGCGCAGCTCGCGCTCGCCTGGCTGCTCGCGCAGGACGAAGCGATCGTGCCGATTCCGGGAACGACGAGCATCGCGCACCTGCGCGAGAACCTCGGCGCGGCCGATGTCGCGCTGCCCGCCGATCTCGTCGCCCGCGTCGGCGCGACGATCGACCAGCGCACCGTCTCCGGGCCGCGCTACGCGCCCGAGCGGCAGGCGGACATCGACACCGAGGATTTCGAGTAGCCGCCGTTCCCCGGTCGACGTCGATAGTCGCGGCGCCCGAGTACCGCGCGCGACGATGCGCGGACAGGTGCGGGAGGTGCACCCCAACTGCCACATCCCGATCTCGAACGGAGCTGCTGCTGGAGAACCTCGATTGACGTGGCGCGTCCTGTACGGCATTCTTCCGTACGAAAACCCCGTCCATGAACGACTCCCCTGCCCGCCTCGACCTGCGACTGAACGCCGCCGACAAGGCCCGGATCACCCGGGCCGCAGCCATCCGCGGCGTTCCGGTGTCGACGTTCGTACGCGATACGGTGCTGCGGGAGGCCGACGCGATCACGGCAGTCGAGTTGGCCATCGGTCTCTCCGCCGAGGAATCGCGTCGCTTCCTGGCCGCCGTGGACGAGCCGCTCGAACCCAACGCGCGCCTGAAGAAAGCGATGGACGAGGCCGCGAAACTCGTCCGCCCGCGCTGAACGCGCCGCGTGGCGCTGCACTTCGTCCTGCTCGACGGCCGCCTGCACGATCGGGCCGCCTTCCCCTGCGGAATTGCGCCGCTGGACGCTTATCTGCGACTGCAGGCCGGCCAACATCAGCGCGACGGCATCGCCACCACGCACGTACTGGCCGACGACCAGGAGCCGTCGCGGATCCTCGGCTATTGCAGCCTGGCTGCGGCGCAACTCCATCTTCACGACCTGCGGCCTGCTGACCGTCGGCGTCTGCCCTCGTACCCGATACCCGCGTTGCGCATCGGCCGCCTGGCCGTGTCGGCCGATGCGCGAGGCAAAGGCTACGGTCGTCTGCTGTTCGGTCACGCCGCCAACCGGGCCGTCGCTCTGCGCGAGACACTCGGCGTGCGCGTGCTGCTCGTGGATGCCAAGGACGAACGCGCGGCGGCGTTCTATGCGGCGTTCGGCTTTCGCCCGACGAGCGATGCTGCGATGACGTTGTATCTGCCGATCGGACGCGGTTAGGCGGAAGTTCCGGACGACCGCAAACCGGCCCTGCTTCAGTCGTCGGCCTGCACGTGCGCGGCGAGTTCCGCGACCGCGTGGATGCCCAGCTTCTCGTAGATCACCTGGGTGCGATTGCGCACGGTGGCCGGCGAGCGATTCAGCGCACGTGCGACCTGCTTGTGCGTGGCGCCCTGCGCGAGCAGCCGGGCGATCTCGCGCTCGCGCTCGGTGAGCCGATCGATCGGCAACCGCGGTCGCGCCTTCACGAACAGCAGACCCTGCTCGGGAAGCGAAGCACGAACGACGATCTCGTTGCCGAGGAAAGGCCGCCTGTCGGCCCGTTTATCGGCGAAATGCGCAACGAGCCGATCGGGCAGTCGTCCGCGATGCGGATTGCCGAACTCGACGCGCAGCAGCTCCTCGAAGGTCTGATCGGCGTGATAGATCACGCCGCGCACGTCGGCCACCGCGAAGGCGAACCTGGCGAATCGCGGGTTCGCCCGTAGCGTGTCCAGATGCGATAGCCGGTTCAGCGACAACGACTGCATCACGTGCGGGGCGAGCAGCTCGAGCAGTCGCCGGTCGCGCTCGCCGCAGATCGCGTCACGATCGGAGCGATACAGCGAGATCCACTGGACGAACTGCGTTGCCGAGTCGATCTCCGAGCTGATCAGCATGTTCGCGTGCTCGAAGCGCTCGCACAGCGCGCGCATTCCGCTGGCGCCGCGCCCGGCGAAGAACGCCGACGAGTGGAACGAGAGCGTCGCGCGCGGCCTGTCCGCGCAGGCGGCCGCGGCGGAATCCTGGTGCTTGACCTCTTCGTAGAACTCGAGCATCTCCTGCGGCTCGTTGTGCAGGTGAATGCTGTGAATGTCGATTCCGGCGGGCGTGTTCGTCGCGGTACCCCACATCGACCGGTCGAAGGGCAGCATCCGCTTGATGATCGACAGCGCCTCGTCCTGGAACGCATTCAGCGGTTGCTCGCCGGCCGCCCGATACAGACATAGCACCAGGTTGCTGAACTCGCTCAGGTTCGGCGTCGTCATTCGTTTCGCGCGCGTTGCGTGTGCTTGGGATGCGGTGTTGTGTCGTGTGTTGCACGCGCGCACATGGTGCATTTGCACCATTCGATTCTCGCGACCTCCACTTTAGCGTATCGCGGCGCGCGTATCCGCTCGGATCGGCGCGGCCTTCTCTCATCGATGCGAGGATCCATGCCCTTCGAAATGAAAACGCTGCTGCGCGCCCTGTCCGGCGCAGCAGTGCTCGCGATCTACGGTTGCGGCGGCGGCAGTGGCGGCGGCAACGCCGACGACGACGGCCCGGCGAACGAGCCCGAAGCGCCCGTTGCGCCGGTCGTACGCACGCTGTCGGGGACGGCCGCATCCGGCGCTCCCTTCACCGATGCGGTGGTCACCGTCCTCGATCGCAGCGGCGCGCTCGTCGGCACCAGCGATCCGGTCGGCGCCGACGGCCGCTACACGGTGACGCTCGCGACCGGCGCGCAGCCGCCCTTCGTGCTGATCGCCTCCCGTACCGGCGCGCCGGGCGAGACGCAGTCGCTGGTGAGCGTGCTCGAATCGACCGGCCCGGTGGCCAACGTGACGCCGGTCACGCACCTGATCGCCTCGCGCTTGTCATCGAACGGCGACCCGCTGACGCTCGCGCAGGACCTCGCCGCGGGGCGCGCGCAACTGAGTGCCGCGCAGGTCGGCGCCGCCGTTGCGGAGATCCGGCAGATCCTCGCGCCCGTGCTCGCGGCGACCGGCACCGCCGGAGTCGATCCAATCGCGAGCGACTTCGCCGCCGACGGCACGGGCTACGACCGCCTGCTCGATTCGATCCGCGTCGAGATCATTCCGACCGACGCCGCCAGCTCGAACATCGAGATCGGGATCCGGCACGCGGGTGCCGACGATGCCGCCCCGGCGCCGGTCATCCAGTTCAGCAGTGCCCAGAGCAGCGTCGCCTCGATTCTCGCGGCCAACGACATCACGGCGGCATCGATCGGCGGCGCCGCGATCGCTTCCGAAACGCTGGTCAGCTCCGGCACGTCGGCGCTGATCGCCGAACTGCTGCGGGGGCTGAATGCCTGCTATGCGCTGCCCACCAATGTTCGTGTGGACCTGAGCACCACGGCCGCCACGGCGGCGAACATCGTGGCGCCGGAATGCCGCAACCTCTTCGCGGGCAACGACCCGGCCAGCTTCAAGAACGGCGGCGCAAGAGTGGGCGGCGGGCAGAACAAGCCGTTCCGCGGCATGTTCTTCGACGGGGGCACCGGTACCGAGTTCTCGCAAGGCAACTACGAGTACACGCGCCCCAGCGACGGCCGGATCGCGGTCAGTTACCGCAACCGCAATGCCGACGACGGCGACGAGACGTTCGGCACGGTCATGGTCCAGCTCGAGGACGGAAAGCTCAAGCTCATCGGCAACGGCTACGACTACCCGGCCGAAGTCGTGCCGTCGCAGCAGCTGCGCCGGCAGATCACGCTGGGCCAGGAGCCGTTCAGCTACTACAGCACCGGTTACAACCTGAACGTGGCCAACGTGACGCAGGGCGGCGCCTCGATCTTCGATCGCGTCGAAGTCACGACGCCGCGCGGAAACGTGCTGACGCTGCGACCGAGACCGGGCCGCTCGCAACTGGTGCTCCAGTACAACTACCTGCCCAACCCCACCGGCTCCACCGATGCGGTCAACGGCCTGAGCAACACCGGCGAACTGCGGCTTCGCAGCGAGTACGTGGACACCGCGACACCGGCGAACCCCCCGCCACGCGCGAAGGAGACGGCGCGCCTGTACTTCGCGAATCCCGCGAGTTTCCCCGACGATGCGTCGATCGAATCGATGCATGCGCAGAGTGTCTGGACCTTCCGGTACTACCTCGCGTCGGCTCCGGCCACGCTCGCGGCGACGCAGGCGGTCCGCACGCGCACGCGCCCGCTGTCGATCCGCGAACTGCGCTACCAGGGACTGATGGCGCTCGACGAGTCGACGCTCGCGCGGCTGCGCGCCGCCTCGAACCCGATCGGCACGCCGCCCGAAGGACAGGCGCTGCTGCCGAGCAGCGCGCCGCTGGAGCCTTTCACCTGGACCGTGCCCGATCGCGCGCTGCCGCCGACTTCGGCCACGCTCTACGGGCTGCTCGCCGGCACCTCGACTCCGTTCGATGACGGCGTGCGTTTCGGCTCGACGGAACGCGCCGCGCAGATCCTCTGCCCGGCCGGCGATGCGCAATGCCATCCGACGGTGAACGGCGCCTACGCGGAAAACACGTACATGAACGGCATCTCGTTCGGCTCGACCGACGCCACCGGGCGTTCGTTCTCGATGTACTACTCGATGGTTCGACTGAACCCCTGAGCCGGCCCCTCGCAGGCGACCCGCTTCGCGCGGGTCGCCGCGCGCGTGTTTCGTCCCGTGGCGGAAGGCGAGACGCCGCTCGCGCCTACAGGATGTAGCGCGAGATCGGAAGAGCACACGTCTGAACTCCAGTCACGCCAATATCTCGTAT
>CALCZN010000365.1:0-6675 GCA_937903095.1 uncultured Burkholderiales bacterium | reverse complement strand
GCGCCGCGCGCCGCAGAGCGCCGCCTGGCTTGCCGCCTATGCGGCGGCGCTCGTCTACGCGAGCCTGTATCCGTGGACCGGCTGGCGCGCGCCGGACGCGTCGATGTTCGATTTCCTCACGGCGCCGTGGCCGCGCTGGTGGACGGCGTTCGACGTCGCGACCAACCTGCTCGCCTACCTGCCCCTCGGCCTGCTCGCCTGCGTGGCGATCGCGCGGGCGGCGCGCACGCGCGTGCTGCGCGCCGCGCCGTGGGCGCTGGTTCTCTGCGCGCTGCTGTCGTTCTCGCTCGAGTCCGCGCAGAGCCTGCTGCCGGCACGCGTTCCGTCGCGCCTGGACCTGCTGACGAACGTCGCCGGCGCGGCGCTCGGCATCGCGATCGCCGTCTGGTCCGGTCGCCGGCGCATCGAGCGGCTGCCGCGCGCGCTGCGCAGCACGTTCACGGTGGCGCCTGGCGCGACGATGGGCGCCGTGCTGCTCGTCGCCTGGCCGATCGCGCAGTGGTACCCGCAATCGCTGGTGTTCGCGACCGGCGACCTGCTGTTCGCCTGGCCGTCGTCGGACGCGCCTTCGGGCCCCGACTGGCGGGCGGCGCTGATCCTGCCGGCCCACTACGAGCCGTTCGTCGAGGCGTGCGCGGTGTCGCTGGCGATCGTGGCCATCGCCTCGCTCGTGCGCGAAGTCTTCGTGGCGCCGGTCGCGCCCGGCGCGCGCCCGCCGGCCTGGCCGATTGCGCTGCCGATCGTCGCGGCCTGCGCGATCAAGTCGATCGCCGGCGCAGTCGTGCTTGGAGCGGCGCATGCCTTCGGCTGGCTGAGCGCCGCCGCGCAGGGCGGTCTGGTCGCCGGGGCGATCGCAGCGATCGCGCTCGTCCCCGCCACCCCGCGGGTACGGGCGGCCACCGCGATCGCCGCCGTCGCGCTGGGCACCGTGCTGGTGAACCTCGCGCCGCCCAACGAGTACTACCTGTCGATGCTCGCGCACTGGGAAGGCGAATGGGCGAACTTCCACGGCCTGCTGCGCGCACTCGCCACGCTGTGGCCGTTCGCGATGCTCGCGTGGTGGGGTCGTCGAATGTACGCCCGCCTATAATCGAACGATGCCTTCCTACTACGAACGCCACATCTTCTTCTGCGTCAATCGGCGCGACGATCCCAACCGCGAATGCTGCGCGCGCCACGGCGCCGAGGAGCTGCAGGCGTACGCGAAGGAGCGCGTCAAGGCGCTCGGGCTCTCCGGCCCCGGCAAGGTGCGCGTCAACAAGGCGGGCTGCCTCGATCGCTGCGAGCTGGGACCGGTTGCCGTCGTCTACCCCGAGGGCGTCTGGTACAGCTACGTCGATCGCGAGGACATCGACGAGATCGTCGAATCGCATCTGCGCGACGGGAAACCGGTCGAGCGGCTGCGACTCGAATGAACGCCGGCACGCAACTGCTGCTGATCGACGGACCGATCGGCGCGATCGACGTCGCGCTCGATCGGCCCGCCGGGACGCCGCGCGGAATCGGCGTCGTCGCGCATCCGCATCCGCTGTACGGCGGCACGCGCGACAACAAGGTCGCGCAGACGCTCGCCCGCGCGCTGCTCGCGCTCGGTCACGTCGTCTGGCGTCCGAACTTCCGCGGTGTGGGCGCGACGGCCGGCACGCACGACGAGGGCCGCGGCGAGACCGACGACCTGCTCGAGGTGGTGCGCCATGCCCGCGAGCAGGCGGCGGCCGAGGCGCCGGCAGGCGCCGACCCGCTGCCGCTCGTGCTCGCCGGCTTCTCCTTCGGCACCGACGTGCAGATCCGCGTCGCCGCGCGCCTGCGCGAGGCGAAGGCGCCCGCGCAGCGGCTGGTGCTCGTCGGCACCGCTGCCACCGATCGCTACGCGCTCGGCGAGGTTCCCGCCGACACGCTGGTCGTGCACGGCGAACACGACGAAGTCGTTGCGCTGCAGGGCGTGCTCGACTGGGCGCGCCCGCAATCGCTGCCGGTGGTCGTGATTCCCGGCGCAGAGCACTTCTTCCATCGGCGCCTGACGCTGCTCAAGCGCATCGTCGTCGACGCGCTGGCGCCGCGGGTCGACATCGAAGCCGGGTGAGATCGCAACCGCCCGACCCGCGGCTGATCTACGCCCGGACGCCGGCCGGCGACGCCGAAACGAGCGCGCGCGCGCTCGAGCTGGCGCCGCCGGCGCGACGCATCCTCGCGCTGGTCGACGCCAGACGCAGCGTCGGCGATCTGTCGCAGCTGGCGCGACCGGGCGAGCTGGCGCCGGTGCTCGCCGCGCTCGAGCGCCTCGCCCTCGTCGAGGTGGTCGCGCTCGCCGCCGAGCCCACCGAGGCGCAGCGCCGCGAGCGCGAGCGCGCCGAGCAGGCGCGCCTGCAGTCGATCAAGGATGCATTGCGCGACGTCTTCGCGGCCGAACTCGGCGTCGCCGGCCGCATCTGGGACGCGCGCATCGCCGACAGCGTGAACCTCGACGTGCTTCGGCGCGCGCTGCGCGAAGCGGTCGACGCGGTCGAGCTTCGTTGCGGCGAAGCGGCCGCACGACGCGTGCTCGCGATCGCACGGCCGCTGTTCGCGATCGCCCTATAATTCTCCGCTTTCGTCGTTGTCCTCTCCTGCGGCGCCGCCGCGGCGTCGCGCGGCGATGCGAAGCGCATTGCCGTCCCGCACCTCCGGATGTACCGATGCCCGCACGCCTGCTCGCCCTGCTGTCGTTCCTGTTCCTCGCCTTCGCGCAGACCGCCGTTGCGCAGGTCTCCCCGCCCACCATCGCGGCCCGCGCCTGGATCCTGCTCGACGAGACCACCGGCCAGGTGCTCGCGTCGCATGAGCCCGACCTGAAGATCGAGCCGGCGTCGCTCACCAAGATCATGACCGCGTATCTCGCCTTCGACGCGCTGCGCGAGAAGCGTCTCACGCTCGACCAGCGTCCGGCGGTGTCGCAGGCGGCCTACAAGGCGATCGGTTCGCGGATGTTCGTCGAGCCGGCGAAGCCGGCAACGGTGGAGGAGCTGCTCAACGGCGTGATCGTGCAGTCGGGCAACGACGCCTCGATCGTGCTCGCCGAGGCGCTTGCCGGCACCGAGGCGAGCTTCGCCGAGCAGATGAACCGCGCCGCGCAGCGCATGGGCCTGCGCAACACGAGCTTTCGCAATGCCACCGGCCTGCCCGATCCGCAGCACTACACGACGGCGCGCGATCTCGCCGCGCTCGCGCAGCGGCTGATCGAAGACTTCCCCGATCAATACGCGATGTATTCGAAGCGCGAATACACGTACAACAACATCCGCCAGCCGAACCGCAACCGGCTGCTGGCGATCGACCCGAGCGTCGACGGCATGAAGACGGGGCACACCGACGCCGCCGGCTACTGCCTGATCGCCTCGGCGAAGCGCGATCTTCCCGGCATCGGCGGCACGCGCCGCCTGATCAGCGTGGTGCTGGGCGCCGCCTCCGAATCGGCGCGCGCGATCGAATCGCAGAAGCTGCTGAACTACGGCTACCAGAACTTCGACGTCGTGCGCGTCCAGGCGAAGGACAAGCCCGCCGGCACCTACGACGTCTGGAAAGGCAGCAAGAGCACCGTCGACGGCGGTTTCGAGCGCGACGTTCTCGTCTCGGTGCCGCGCGGGCAGGCCGATCAGGTCAAGGCCGAGATCGAGCGCGTGCAGCCGCTGATCGCGCCGATCGCGCAGGGCCAGCAGATCGGCACGCTGCGCGTGCGCATCGGCGACCAGCTCGTCGCCGAGCGCCCGCTGCTGGCGCTGTCGGCGGTCCAGCCCGCCGGCTGGTTCGGCCGCGCCTGGGATTCGCTGCGGCTGATGCTCGCGCGCTGAAAGGCTCGGCGAGCCGCGCCTCGGGCGCGTCGCGCTCGCCTCTGGCTCGGCGCTCGCCTCGGTGCCCGGCGCGCTCGCCTGCGCGCCCGGCGGGTCGCCTCGCATATTCTGGCGCATACTCGGGCAATCCCCTTGGACAACGAACGAATCGGAATGACGCAGATCGCCTGGCTGAACGGCGAATGGACGCCGCTGGAAGACGCACGCGTTCCGGCGCTCGACCGCGGCTTCGTGTTCGGCGACGGAGTCTACGAAGTCGTTCCGGTCTACGCAGGGCGCAAGTTCCGCTGGGCGCAACACCTGGCCCGGCTGCAGCGCAGCCTCGCCGCGGTGTCGATCCGCAACCCGCACGACGAGGCCGGATGGACGCGCCTGGTCGACGAGCTGGTCGCGCGCCATCCGTGGCGCGACCAGTTCGTCTATCTGCAGGTCACGCGCGGCGTCGCCCGCCGCGATCACGCGTTTCCGCCGTCCGACGTTGCGCCCACCGTCTTCGCGATGACGAGCGAGCTGGTCGCTCCGCCCGCCGCGCAGCGCGAACAGGGCGTCGCCGCCGTCACGCTGACCGACGAACGCTGGCTGCATTGCGACATCAAGACCACCTCGCTGCTGGGCAACGTGCTCGCGCGACAGGCGGCGGTGGCCGCCGGCGCGGTCGAGTGCGTGATGTTCCGCGACGGCTTTCTCACCGAGGGCGCGGCGAGCAACATCTGGGTCGTGCGCAACGGCACGCTGTTCGGGCCGCCGAAGGACAACCTCGTGCTCGAGGGCATCCGCTACGGCCTCATGGCGGAGCTGGCCCCGCAGGCCGGCGTGCCGCTCGAGATCCGTCGCATCCTGCGCGAGGAAGTGCACGCGGCCGACGAGCTGATGATGAGTTCGGCGACCAAGGAGCTGCTGCCGATCACGCGCCTGGACGGACGTCCGGTCGGCGGCGGTCGTCCGGGCCCGGCGTATGCAGCGCTGTACGCGGCCTACCAGCGGGCCAAGGCGGCAGCGTAGGAGCCGATGCGCCGATGTCCGAAGACCGCAGCCTGAGCGAAGCCTTCGACCGGCTCGAGCGCCTGCTCGAGTTCCCGGTCGACTTCCCGCTGAAGATCATGGGCCGGCGCGTCGACGACTTCGCGCAGACGATGTCCGGCCTCGTCGTCGAGCACGTGCCGCAGTTCGATCCGTCGACGATCGAGCTGCGCGTGTCGAGCAAGGGCTCGTACCTGAGTGTCACCGTCGTCGTGCGCGTGGAGTCGCGCGAGCAGCTCGAGCGCCTGTATCGCGCGCTCGCCACGCATCCGATGGTCAGCGTCGTCCTTTGACCTCGCGGGCCCCGATCGTCCGTCGCCTCGGCCGCATCGAATACGAACGAGCCGAGCCGATGATGCGGTCGTTCACCGCCGCGCGCGGGCCGGACACGCCCGACGAGATCTGGCTGGTCGAGCATCCGCCGGTGTTCACGCTCGGGCGCGCCGCACGGCTCGAACACGTGCGAGCGCCGGGGGCGATCGCCGTCGCGCGCACCGAACGCGGCGGCCAGGTGACCTATCACGGACCCGGACAGGCGGTCTGCTACGTGCTGGTCGACCTGCGGCGCGCCGGCATCCGCGTGCGCGACTTCGTCGCGCGCATCGAGGACGCGACGATCGCGCTGCTCGGCGAATACGGAATCGACGCCGTGCGCCGCAGCGGCGCGCCGGGCGTCTACGTGCGCTCGAGCGGCGCTGCCGCCGGCGGGAACGGCGCCGGCGACAGGCATTCCAGCCTGGGTGACGTCGCCGGCGCGAAGATCGCCTCGATCGGCATCCGGATCACCGACGGCTGCAGCTGGCACGGCGTCGCGCTGAACGTGGCGATGGACCTCGAGCCCTTCGGCCGCATCGACCCCTGCGGCTATCCCGGACTCGCCGTCACCGATATGCGAAGCTGCCTGCCTGCGCCTGCCGATTACGACGAGATCTCCGGCCGATTCGCGTCGCTGCTCGCGACGACCTTCGCCACCGACTCCTCACCGATCCCCCGCCGATGAACGCCGTGCCTCCTCCGACCGCACCGAACCCCTCCGACAAGCAGAAAGGCGCGGCCAAGACCTCGCGCATTCCGATCAAGGTCGTTCCCGCGGCCGAGCCGCTGGCGAAGCCCGACTGGATTCGCGTGCGGCCGGCGGCCGATCCCTCCCGCTTCGCGCAGATCAAGAAGACGCTGCGCGAGCATCGGCTGCACACGGTCTGCGAAGAGGCTTCGTGCCCGAACATCGGCGAGTGCTTCGGCAACGGCACCGCCACCTTCATGATCCTCGGCGACAAGTGCACGCGGCGCTGCCCGTTCTGCGACGTCGGCCACGGACGTCCCGATCCGGTCGACGCCAGCGAGCCGGGGCATCTTGCCGACACGATCGCGGCGCTACGCCTGTCGTACGTGGTGATCACCAGCGTCGATCGCGACGACCTGCGCGACGGCGGCGCGCAGCACTTCGCCGACTGCATCGCCGCCGTGCGCCAACGCTCTCCGCGCACGCGCATCGAGGTGCTCGTGCCCGATTTTCGCGGCCGGCTCGAGCGCGCGCTCGACATTCTCGAGCGCACGCCGCCCGACGTGATGAACCACAACCTCGAGACGGTGCCTCGCCTGTATCGGCAGGCACGTCCCGGCGCCGACTATGCGAATTCGCTGAAGCTGCTCGAAGAGTTCGGCCGCCGCGTGCCCGCGGTGCCGACGAAATCGGGACTGATGGTCGGCCTGGGCGAGACCGACGACGAGATCCTGCAGACGATGCGCGACCTGCGCGCGCACGGCGTGGCGATGCTCACGATCGGCCAGTACCTGGCGCCGTCCGACGCGCACCTGCCGGTGCATC
>CALCZN010000364.1:0-6668 GCA_937903095.1 uncultured Burkholderiales bacterium | reverse complement strand
CAGCAGCGGGTACACACCGATCGTGTGGTCACCGGCCAGGTGGGCGTAGATGACAGCGTCCGAAAGCGGGATCAACGAGCGATTCCGACAGTCTCCGCACTTGATTCGTGGCTTCTCGCACACTCCAGCACGCCACTCGTTCGCACAGGCAGGTGCGTAACCCGACTTGCCGGTCGTCTTGCTCTGCCAGCGCACGGGGTAGACATCCCTGCGACCCCGAAACCGCCGGCGAAAGAGTGCCACTTTCGCCTCGGTGGAGAGTCGCGACGATTCGGTTTGCGGAGGAGACGTTGCCGGTTCCGGCGCGAGACGCCACTCGACTCCGTTTGCCTCCAGGAGCGCGATCAGTCGCTCGTTCTCCGCCTGCAGCACGGCCAAGGATTCGGGCTCCGACGTCGATCGTTTGCTCGGCAGTGATCTCTCCGAAGCCGTCATTGCGGCTGTTTCCGATCTCGGGGCATCAGCAGCGCCGGATACCGCTTTGCACGCAATTCCTCGATTACCGCATCGGAGAGCTTCCATCCGTGTCCGCCGACTCGCGCGATCAACTCGGCCCAGACGCGCTCGAACGCCTGGATCGCATCCGCATCGCTCCAGCGCACGCTGGCCGGCAACATCGGCGCGACGTCTTCGGTCAGGCTTCGCGTCAACTTCTCCAGCATGCGCTGCTCGGCCATCGCTCGCGTGATCGGCTTGCCCTCCAGGCCCAGGTAGTGGTCGAGGCAGGCGATGACTTTCTCCGGATCCAGCGGCAGCTGTTCGAGTCCCTGGTGCAGATCGAACAGGTCACGGTTCCTGCGCCGCTGCAGCAGTGCGCGCAGCTTCGTGCCGAACAGTTCCTCGGGCTCGAAGGAGGCGATCTGCGCCGTTCCGCGGTACCAGTCGCTTTCCACGGCGAACGGATAGCGCCTAACACCAAGCAAGCTCGCGTGCTCCCGCGTGTTGATCTCGACCTTCAGCTTGAGCGTCGCCTGCGCATCGATCTCGGGAGTGAACTTGAACACCAGGTGCATCGAGTGCCCGGCCTGCTCCCGACTGCATTTCCCGAGCCACGACAGCGCCGCGCGAATCGCGTCGACCGTGCCACCGATGGGCTCGGGATGCGCCTGGACCAGATCAATATCCTCCGAGTAGCGCAGCGGTTGCTTGAAGAGCAGCTTGTGGATCGCCGTGCCGCCGCGGAATGCGATCTTCCCCGCCAACGCAGGCGCATTGAACAAGTCGCACAGGGCGCGACAGATGATCAGGTCCTGTTCGACCTGCCGCAGGTCCGGCCAAGGCGCTTTCGTACTCCACGCCTGCAGAAAGGCGGTGGGAATCACTCTGCGATCTCCACCGCTTCATTGATCAGAAGTCTCCACCTTGGATTTCGCTCACCAGCCTGCGCCAAAGCCCCCACGAGCGGCCTGACGGCCGGATCGAGCGGCAGCGCCGTCCTGGCGCGTTTCACGAACCCTTGCAGCGCGTCGGCCTGGCGCGCGTGTCCCGCCAGATCGAGCAGGTAGCCAAGCCGGCGGACGGCCGAGTTCTCGTAGGTGCCAGCCGCCTTCTGCAGCAGGCGCGGGCTGGCCTTGGCGCCGATATCCTTGACGATCTGCGCGACGCCGTTGATGCCAGCTGCCTTGTGAAAGTAGCGCACGCAGTCGAGCAGCGTCAGTTCGACGCCAGCCACCGCGGCGAAGCCGGCGTCGCTCTTCATCTGGTCGACCAACGACTCCTGATTGACCTGTCTGAATGCGTCCGGACTCTGATAAAGGAACTGCAGGCGATGGCGACCCAGATCGAAGTCCCGCAACTGCCTCGGGACGACGACCTGAAAGACCATGCTGGCCTGGTGCGATGCGCCGTGGAACGCCGCCGCACGCAGCAGCGAAATGCGGTAGTCGATCCCCTGATGCTTCATCAGCGGGTCGATCCACTTGACGGGGTCGGGCGCGCCGGCGATCTGATCTTCGGGGCGCAGGATGAGATAGAAGCCGTGCCTGGGGTTCGCCAGGCGGCGCTTGTTGATCGCGCGCGTGATCGCCGCCGCCAGTGCCGACGGCTTCAAGCCCAGCGCAGCGGCTATCTCATCCCGGGAGATGTAGGCTCGGCCGCGGACGAGCAGATCGTCGAGGCAGGAGTCGAGGGAAACCATGCCGAAACATACGCAAAACTAGACAAAACGTCAAGAGTTTTGCATATAATTTGGGTCACTCCCACTCGATCGTCGCCGGCGGCTTCCCCGAAACGTCGTACACCACCCGATTGATCCCCCGCACCTCGTTGATGATGCGGTTCGACACGCGCGCGAGCAGGTCGTGCGGCAGCGGTGCCCAGCGCGCCGTCATGAAGTCCTGCGTCTGCACTGCGCGTAATGCAACAACGTATTCATAAGTACGCGCATCGCCCATCACGCCGACCGACTTCACCGGCAGGAACACGGCGAAGGCCTGCGAGGTCTTCTCGTACCAGCTCAGGCCGTCGGCGTCGTGCGTGTTGCGCAGCTCGTCGATGAAGATGGCGTCGGCCTGGCGCAGCAGCTCGAGATATTCGCGGCGCACTTCGCCGAGCACGCGAACGCCCAGGCCGGGCCCGGGAAACGGATGCCGATAGACCATCTCGCGCGGCAGCCCGAGCGCCAGGCCCAGCTCGCGCACCTCGTCCTTGAAGAGGTCGCGCAGCGGCTCGAGCAGCTTCAGGTGCAGCGTGTCGGGCAGGCCGCCGACGTTGTGGTGCGACTTGATGACGGTGGCCTTCTTCGAGCTGGCGCCCGCCGACTCGATGACGTCGGGGTAGATGGTTCCCTGCGCGAGCCATTTCGCGTTCGACAGCGAGGCGGCCTGCTCCTGGAACACCTCGACGAACTCGCGGCCGATGACCTTGCGCTTGGCTTCCGGGTCGGCAACGCCGGCGAGCCGCTCGAGGAAGCGCCCCGCCGCCTCGACGTGGACGAGATGCACGCCCATATGCCGGCCGAAGGTGTCGATCACCTGCGCGGCCTCGCCCAGGCGCAGCAGCCCCGTGTCGACGAAGACGCAATGCAGCCGCTCGCCGATCGCCCGATGGATGAGCGCCGCGGCCACGCTCGAATCGACGCCGCCCGACAGTCCGAGCACGACCTCCTCGTCGCCCACGGTGCGCCGGATGCTCTCGATCGCTTCGTCGACGTGCGTGGCCATGGCCCAGTCGCCGCGGCAGCCGCAGATCTCGAGCACGAAGCGGCGCAGCATTCTCGTTCCCTGCTTCGTGTGCGTGACCTCGGGATGGAACTGCACGCCGTAGAAGCCGCGCGTCTCGTCGGCCATCGCCGCGATCGGACACGATGCCGTGGAACCCATCACGTCGAAGCCCGGAGGCAGCTCGACGACCTTGTCGCCGTGGCTCATCCACACTTCGAGCAGCCCGTGCCCTTCGGCGTTGCGCGAATCCTCGATGCCGTCGAGCAGCTTCTTATGCCCGCGCGCGCGCACCTGCGCGTAGCCGTACTCGCGCGGCGAGCCGCTCTCGACGCGCCCGCCGAGCTGCTGCGCCATCGTCTGCATGCCGTAGCAGATGCCGAGCACCGGCACGCCGAGCGTGAAGACCGCTTCGGGTGCGCGATCGTGCGAGGTCTCGTGCGCCGACAGGTGGCTGCCGGAGAGGACGATTCCCTTCGGGGCGAAGTTGCGCACGAAGGCGTCGTCGACGTCGCAGGGATGGATTTCGCAATAGACATTCGCTTCGCGGATGCGTCGCGCGATCAGCTGCGTGACCTGCGAGCCGAAGTCGAGAATGAGGATCCGGTCGTGCATCGTTCAGTCGGCCCCTCAGTCGGCCCGATAATTCGGCGCTTCCTTCGTCATCTGCACGTCGTGCACGTGCGATTCGCGCATGCCGGCGGCGGTGATCTCGACGAAGCGCGGCTTCGAGCGCATGTCGTCGATCGTCGGGCAGCCGCAATAGCCCATGCTCGCGCGCAGTCCGCCGCATAGCTGGTAGATGATCGTGACGACCGACCCTTTGTATGGCACGCGTCCTTCGATTCCTTCGGGAACGAGCTTGTCGACGCTTCCGGTGGGATCCTGGAAATAGCGGTCGGCCGCGCCCTGCTGCATCGCGCCGAGCGAGCCCATGCCGCGATAGGTCTTGTACGAGCGGCCCTGATACAGGATGACCTCGCCGGGCGCTTCCTCGGTGCCGGCGAACATCGAGCCGAGCATCACCGAGTCGGCTCCGGCCGCGATCGCCTTCGCGACGTCGCCCGAGTAGCGGATGCCGCCGTCGGCGATCAGCGGAACGTCGGTTCCGGCCAGCGCCGAGGCGACGTCGGCGATGGCGGTGATCTGCGGCACGCCCACGCCGGCGACGATGCGCGTGGTGCAGATCGAGCCCGGGCCGATGCCGCCTCGACCAGCGCACGCGCCGCCTCGCCGGTGGCGATGTTGCCGGCGACGATGTCGACGTCGGGATGCGCGCGCCGGATCGCGCGAACGCGTTCGATCACTCCGCGCGTGTGCCCGTGCGCCGTGTCGACGACGAGCACGTCGACGCCGGCGCGCACCAGGCGCTCGATACGCTCCTCGGCTTCGCCGCCGTCGCCCACGCCCACCGCCGCGCCCACGCGCAGCTTGCCCTGCGGATCCTTGCACGCGTCGGGATGCGCCGTGGCCTTCAGGATGTCCTTGACGGTGATCAGGCCCTTCAGCTCGAACTCGTCGTCGACGACCAGCACGCGCTCGAGCCGGTGGCGATGCATCAGCGCCTGCGCCTCGTCGAGCGAAGCGCCCTCGTGCACGGTGACGAGCCGCTCGCGCGGCGTCATGATGCGGCTCACCGGCTCGTCGAGGCGCGTCTCGAAGCGCAGGTCGCGGTTGGTGACGATGCCGACGACCTTCCGGCCCTGCACGACGGGCAGCCCGGAGATGCGGTGCTGCTGCGTGAGCTGGATGACGTCGAACACCTTCATGTCGGGTTCGATCGTGATCGGATCGACGACGACGCCGGCTTCGTGGCGCTTGACGCGCGCCACTTCGGCCGCCTGCTGCTGCGGCGAGAGGTTCTTGTGGACGATGCCCAGGCCCCCCTCCTGCGCGATCGCGATCGCCAGGCGCCCTTCGGTGACGGTGTCCATCGCCGCCGACACGAGGGGGATGTTCAGGCCGATGCGGCGCGTGAGCCGGGTTCTGAGGGAGGTGTCGCGGGGAAGGATCTCGGAGTAGGCGGGGACGAGCAGAACGTCGTCGAACGTGAGCGCCTTCTTGGCCAGTCGCATGGAGCCCTCGCGCAAAAGTCGATTATACCGGCGCGCCGGGCGTCGCTTGCGGCGTCGCTTTCGTCGCGCGCGGGGCGCCATCCGTCGGCATCGATCGTCCGGCGGCGTCGCCGGCCGGGACAATCCGGAGACGACCGGCACAGCAGCGAGCGACATGACCGCAATCCGTTTCGTCCCTTGCGCCCTGGCCGCCGGCGCGCTGCTCTTCGCATCGGCCGCCGACGCAGCGACACCCTGGCAGTGGCGCGATGCGCAGGGGCGAATGGTCTATTCCGATCGGGCGCCGCCTGCCGACGTGCGTTCGTCGCAGATCCTTCGATCCCCGGTCGGCGACCGGACCGCATCGCCCTCGCCGTCGGCGGCTTCTTCGCCCGCGGACGCAACGCCGCCCGCCGACCGTGCGGCGGCATCGCCGTCGAAAGTGCCGGAAGGCGCCGCGCCGACCTGGGTCGAGCGCGAGCGCGCGTTCCGGCAGCGCATGGCCGAGCGCGAAGAGAACGAGGCGAAGCAGCGCGAGGAAAGCGAACGTGCGGCGAGCGCGAAGCGCGCCTGCGACGAGGCGCAGCGCGAGATCCGCACGCTCGAAAGCGGCATCAGGGTCGTCACGCTGAACGCGCGCGGCGAGCCGGAGCCGCTGGACGATGCACAGCGGGCGCAACGGCTGAAGACTGCGCGCGCCGATCTCGGACGCCTGTGCAGCGCTCGCTGAGCGCCGCTACCCGGCAGCGAGCCGAGGAGCGGGTCGGAGACTCCTAGCGCCGCCTCCAGCGGGGATCCCCACCCTCGGCGCGCCGCTGCTGCACGCGCAGCCGCCGCGCCGTCCTCGGATCGACGACGAGGCCGGCGACGAGTTCGACGCGATCGCCGTCGTTCAGGACGCTTTCGAGCGCGCGCGGCTTGCCGTAGACCGCCACGCCTAGCGCATCGGCCTCGATGCGGGAGCGCAGCGTCGTGGCCAGCGGTTCGCCCAATGCGTCGAGGGCGTCGCCCACCGTCGCTCCGGCGGGCAGCTCGAACGGACGCAGCAGCACGTCGCCACCGTCCCCGACCCAGGCCAGCTCGATGCGTATCGCGCTCAGCTCGAGCCCCCGTAGATCTGGTCGGCCCGCCGAACGAAGGCGTCGATGAACGAGCGCGCGATCTGGTCGAAGACAGGCGCCAGCGCGCGTCCGAGCAGGCCGCCGGCGAACGCGTATTCGAGAGAGAACTCGACCTTGCACGCGTCCTCGCGCAGCGCCCGGAAGCGCCATTCGCCGTCCAGGCGCGAGAACGGCCCTTCGCGCAGCCGCATCGAGATCGCCTCGGGCGGACGCTGCAGGTTCGTCGTCGTGAAGCGCTGCTTCAATCCGCGGAAGTCGATGAGCACCGTGGCGATGACGCGCTCGTCGCTTTCGCGCTTCACCTCGGAGCCCCCGCACCACGGCAGGAACTTCGG
>CALCZN010000363.1:0-7700 GCA_937903095.1 uncultured Burkholderiales bacterium | reverse complement strand
CGGACGCGCGCCGGCGAGGGCATGCGGGCCGCGGCGCGGCGATCGCCCGGGCCGATCCACGTCGTTGTCGTAACTTCCTATCGTCGACCGATCTTCAGTAGTACAGTGGCCGGCGACGATCGCCGCAACGAACGGCGACATTGCACTGCACAAAGGAGGGAGACCCTTTGCAGGCGACCGATACGCGCAATCCCGACTATTTCCACCGGGTCGTCGATTGCCAATGGGCGTGCCCCGCCCACACCCCGGTTCCCGAGTACATCCGACTGATCGCCGCCGGGCGCTACTCCGACGCCTATCTCGTCAACTGGCGCTCGAACGTCTTCCCCGGCATCCTGGGCCGCACCTGCGACCGGCCCTGCGAGCCGGCATGCCGGCGCGGGCGCGTCGAGGCACAGCAGGCCGAACGGCCCGAACCGGTGGCGATCTGCCGCCTCAAGCGCGTGGCCGCCGACTTCAAGGACGACATCCGCGCGCGCCTGCCGCGGCCGGCGCGCAGGCCGAACGGCCGGCGCGTCGCCTGCGTCGGAGCGGGTCCGGCGTCGCTCACCGTCGCGCGCGACCTCGCCCCGCTCGGCTACACGGTCATCGTGTTCGACGCCGACACGCGCGCCGGCGGCATGATCCGCACGCAGATCCCGCGCTTTCGCCTGCCGGAAGCCGTCATCGACGAGGAAACCGGCTACGTGCTCGACCTCGGCGCCGATTTCCGGGCGGGGACGCGCATCGATTCGATAAAGGCGCTGCTCGACGAAGGCTACGACGCGGTGTTCGTCGGCAGCGGCGCACCGCGCGGACGCGACCTCGACCTGCCCGGACGGCAGGAGGCGGCCGCGCACATCCATATCGGCATCGACTGGCTCGCCTCGGTGTCCTTCGGCCACGTCGATCGCATCGGGCGCCGCGTGCTCGTGCTCGGCGGCGGCAACACGGCGATGGACTGCTGCCGCACCGCGCGAAGGCTGGGCGGCGAAGAGGTCCACGTCGTCGTGCGTTCGGGCTTCGCCGAAATGAAGGCGTCGCCGTGGGAGAAGGAAGACGCGATGCACGAGGGCATCCCGATCCACGACTTCCTCGTGCCGAAGGCCTTCCTGCACGAGAACGGGCGCCTCACCGGCATGCGCTTCGAGCCGGTCGAGGCGCGCTACGACGCCAACGGCCGCCGCTCGCTCGTGCCCACCGGCGCGCCCGATCGCGTCTTCGACTGCGACGAGGTGCTGATCGCCGTCGGCCAGGAGAACGCCTTTCCGTGGATCGAGCGCGACGCCGGCATCGAGTTCGACGCGCACGGCATGCCGGTGCTCGATCGCGTGTCGCTGCAATCGACGCGGCCCGAAGTTTTCTTCGGCGGCGACGCCGCGCTCGGGCCGAAGAACATCATCTGGGCCGTCGCGCAGGGCCACGAAGCGGCCGTCTCGATCGACCGCTTCCTGAACGGCGAGGCGGTCGACGCCCGCCCTGCGCCGGCGGTGACGATGATCGCGCAGAAGATGGGCATCCACGAGTGGAGCTACGACAACGAGCCGGTGCGCGACGAGCGCCACAAGGTGCCGTGGCACGACCCCTCGCGCGCGCTGCGCGACATCCGCATCGAAGTGGAGCTGGGCTTCGATGCGCAGACAGCCTGGCGCGAGGCGCAGCGCTGCCTGAACTGCGACGTGCAGACGGTGTTCAGCGCGCCGCAGTGCATCGAATGCGACGCCTGCGTCGACATCTGCCCGACCGACTGCATCACCTTCCTGCCGCTTCCCGCCGATGCCGACGAGCGCACGGTGCGCGCCTCGCTGCGCGCGCCGGCGATGAACCCCGAGCAGCCGCTGTACGTGTCGACGCCGCTGAAGATGGGACGCGCGATGGTCAAGGACGAGGACGTCTGCCTGCACTGCGGCCTGTGCGCCGAGCGCTGCCCGACCGGCGCGTGGGACATGCGCAAGTTCCTGCTCGATGTCGCGCATGCGGGTCCGGCCTGCCGCGACGCCGCGCGCAAGGTGGCGTGATGACGACGAAACGCATCGAGGCGGTCAACGACTTCGTCGTGCAGTTCGCCAACGTCAACGGCTCGGGATCGGCGTCGGCCAACGAGCTGTTCGCGCGCAGCTTCCTGCGCATGGGCGTGCCGGTCAGTCCGCGCAACATCTTCCCGTCGAACATCCAGGGCCTGCCGACCTGGTACGAGGTGCGCGTCACCGAACGCGGGCACCTGGGAAGGCGCGGCGGCGTCGACCTGATGGTCGCGATGAACCCGCAGACCTGGGACGCCGACCTCGCGGCGATCGAGTCCGGCGGCTACCTGCTGTACGACAGCACGCGGCCGCTGCCGCCGTCGAAGTTCCGCGACGACGTGAACGCGATCGGCGTGCCGCTCACCGAAATGTGCAACGCGGCCTACGACGACCCGCGCGAGCGCCAGCTGCTGAAGAACATCATGTACGTCGGCGCGCTGGCGGCGCTGCTGGGGCTGGACCCTGCGGTGGTCGCCGAGCTGATCGGCGAGCAGTATCGCGGCAAGGAGAAGCTGCTCACGCCGAACCTCGACGCCTTCCGCAAGGGCTGGCGCTACGCCGAGGAGAATCTGGAGAACGCGATCGGCCTGCGCGCGCGCCGCGCCGCGCAGGTGGGCGAGCGCATCTTCGTCGACGGCAACTCGGCGCTCGCGCTGGGCTTCGTCTACGGCGGCGCCACCGTGTGCGCGTGGTATCCGATCACGCCGTCTTCGTCGGTAGCCGACGCGTTCACGAAGTACTGCGCGAAGCTGCGCATCGACCCTGAAACCGGCGAGCGGCGCTACGCGATCGTGCAGGCCGAGGACGAGCTGGCCGCAGTGGGAATGGTGATCGGCGCGGGCTGGAACGGCGCGCGCGCATTCACCGCCACCTCCGGACCCGGCATCTCGCTGATGACCGAGTTCATCGGGCTGGCCTATTTCGCCGAGATCCCGGTCACGATCGTCGACGTGCAGCGCGGCGGCCCGTCCACCGGCATGCCCACGCGCACGCAGCAATCCGACCTGCTCGCCTGCGCCTACGCGTCGCACGGCGACACCAAGCACGTGCTGCTCTTTCCCGAGGATCCGCACGAGTGCTTCGACTTCGCCGCGCAGGCGCTGGACCTGGCCGACCGGCTGCAGACGCCGGTGTTCGTCATGACCGATCTCGACATCGGCATGAACCAGCGGCTGTGCGCGCCCCTCGCCTGGGACGACGCGCGCCGCTACGACCGCGGCAAGGTGATGCGCGCCGACGAGCTGGAAGCGGCGGCCGACTTCGGGCGTTACCTCGACGTCGACGGCGACGGCATCCCGTACCGCACGCTTCCCGGCGCGCATCCGACGAAGGGCGCGTATTTCACGCGCGGGACGACGAAGAACGCCTGGGCGCGCTACTCGGAGAAAGGCGCCGACTACGTCGAGAACGTGCAGCGGCTGCTGCGCAAGCTCGAAACGGCGAAGGCGCTGGTGCCGGCCGCGGTCGAGCGCCGCGCCGACGCTTCGGCCGCATCGCCCTGCCCGATCGGCGCGATCTTCTACGGCTCGACCAGCCCGGCGATGGCCGAGGCGGTCGAATCGCTGCAGGCGATCGGCTGCCCGATCGACACGCTGCGCGTTCGCGCATTCCCGTTCGGCGACGAAGTCGCGCGCTTCATCGAAACACACGACACGCTGTTCGTCGTCGAGCAGAACCGCGATGCGCAGCTGCGCATGATGCTGGTCAACGAGCTGGGCGTCGATCCGGCGCGGCTGCGGCCGGTGCTGCACTACGACGGCACGCCGATCACCGCGCGCTTCATCGCCGGCGCGATCGCCAAGCAGCTGGCGGCGGGCAACGTGCGGCCGCTCGGGCGCCCCGCTGCGCCGGCGATCGCGTCGGCGCCCGCGCGCGCGAAGCCGAAAGAAGGGTCCGCGGCGCCGAGCGCGGCGCGCGGACGCGTCGCCTGACGCATTCGCCGCCCGCCTCCAGGAACGACCCATGACCTACGTCGCCAAGCCCACGCTGCATCACCCGTCGCTGCCGAAGAACCGCCTCGGCTACACGCGGCGCGACTACGAAGGCCGCGTCTCGACGCTGTGCGCCGGCTGCGGCCACGACTCGATCTCGGCGGCGATCGTGCAGGCGTGCTGGTCGCTCGACGTCGAGCCGCACCGCGTCGCCAAGCTCTCGGGCATCGGCTGCTCGTCGAAGACCACCGATTATTTCCTCGGCCATTCGCACGGCTTCAACTCGGTGCACGGACGCATGCCGTCGGTGCTCACCGGCGCCAACCTGGCGAACCGCATGCTGCTGTACCTCGGCGTGTCGGGCGACGGCGACTCGGCGTCGATCGGCCTGGGGCAGTTCGCGCACGCGATGCGCCGCGGCGTCGACATGACGTACATCGTCGAGAACAACGGTGTCTACGGGCTCACCAAGGGGCAGTTCTCGGCCACCGCCGACTGCGGATCGAAGTCCAGGCGCGGCGTGGCCAACGAGGACGCCGGCATCGACCTCGCCGTGCTCGCGCTGCAGCTGGGCGCCACCTACGTCGCGCGCGGCTTCTCGGGCGACAAGGCGCAGCTCGTGCCGCTGATCGAAGGCGCGATCCGGCACCGGGGCGCCGCGCTGGTCGACGTGGTGAGCCCCTGCGTCGCCTTCAACAACCACCTCGGCAGCACGCGCAGCTACGACTACGTGCGCGAGCACAACCAAGCGGTCAATCGCATCGAGTTCATCCCGCAGCGCGACGAGATCACTGCCGACTACCCGCCGGGGTCGTACACCGAGATCGTCCAGCACGACGGCTCGGTGCTGCGGCTTCGCAAGCTCGGGCTCGACTTCGATCCGCGCGACCGGGTCGCGGCGATGAACCGTGTGCTGGAGCACCAGGCGCGCGGCGAGCTGCTCACCGGGCTGCTCTACGTGGACCCCGAGGCCGGCGACCTGCACGACCGGCTCGGCACCACGGCCGTGCCGTTGAACACGCTCGACGAGTCGGCGCTGTGCCCGGGCAGCGCGGCGCTCGAGCGGATCAACGCGTCGCTCCGATAGACGGAGGGATCCGCAGGGGCGGCGGACGGAGGGATCCGCCGCAGGGGGGCGGCGCCCCCCGGTTCAGCGCGCGCCTTTCACCGACGCCGGCAGATCCCGCCGCGCATGTCCGGTGTAGAGCTGCCGCGGCCGCCCGATCTTCTGGTCGGGGTCGGCGATCATCTCGCCCCATTGCGCGATCCAACCCACGGTGCGCGCGAGCGCGAAGATGCAGGTGAACATCTCGGTGGGAATGCCCAGCGCCTTCTGCACGATGCCCGAATAGAAGTCGACGTTCGGGTAGAGCTTGCGCTGGACGAAGTAGTCGTCCTCGAGCGCGATTCTCTCGAGCTTCATCGCCAGCGCGAACAGCGGGTCGTCGTGCAGGCCCAGCTCCTCGAGCACCTCGTGGCAGGTCTCGCGCATCAGCTTCGCGCGCGGGTCGTAGTTCTTGTAGACCCGGTGCCCGAAGCCCATCAGCTTGACGTGCGAGTTCTTGTCCTTGACCTTCTCGATGAACTCGCCGATCCGCTCGACGCCGCCCTGGCTCTGGATGTCGCGCAGCATCAGCAGCGACGCCTCGTTCGCGCCGCCGTGCGCCGGACCCCACAGCGTGGCGATGCCGGCGGCGATGCAGGCGAAGGGGTTGGCGCCCGACGAGCCCGCCAGCCGCACCGTGGAGGTGGACGCGTTCTGCTCGTGATCGGCATGCAGGATCAGGATGCGGTCGAGCGCGCGCACCAGCACGTCGTTCGGCTCGTATTCCTCGCACGGCGTGCCGAACATCATCCGCATGAAGTTCGCCGAATACGACAGGCGGTTCAGCGGGTACATGAACGGCTGGCCCATCGAGTACTTGTAGGCCATCGCCACCAGCGTCGGCATCTTGGCGATCAGGCGGATCGCCGAGATGAAGCGATGCTCGGGGTCGTTGATGTCGAGCGAGTCGTGGTAGAAGGCCGACAGCGCGCCCACCATGCCGACCAGCACCGCCATCGGGTGCGCGTCGCGCCGGAAGCCCTGCAGGAAGCGCGTCATCTGCTCGTGCACCATCGTGTGGTTGGTGACACGGTGCTCGAAGTCGCGCCGCTGCTCGTCGTCGGGCAGCTCGCCGTTGAGCAGCAGGTAGCAGGTCTGCAGATAGTCGCAGTTCTCGGCGAGCTGCTCGATCGGGTAGCCGCGATACAGCAGCTCGCCCTTGTCGCCGTCGATGTAGGTGATCTTCGACTCGCAGGCGGCCGTCGACATGAAGCCCGGGTCGAAAGTGAAGCGGTCGGTCTGCCCGTACAGCTTGCGGATGTCGATGACCTGCGGACCGATCGTGCCCGAGTAGATCGGCAGCTCGATGGGTGCGGTCCCGTCCGGGAACGATAGCGTTGCCTTGCTCTGCTCTTTCATTTCGGTTCTTCCTGGAATCTTCGGGGTTCCGCGGACGGCTCGGCGTTCGTCGAGCCTCAGGATTCGTGCAGCATTTCCAGCACCCGGCGGGCCGCCGGCGTATCCACCTCGCCTTGCGGCTCGCTGCGACGCAGGATCAGGTCGAGCAGCTCGCCGTCGGGCAGCGCGAGCAGCGCGTCCAGGCCCTGCTCCACCGTCTCGTCGATCGCCTCGCCGTGGCGAGCGAAGAAGCGTTCGAGAACGAGGTCGTTCTCGAGCATCCCGCGGCGTGAACGCCAGCGCAATCGGCGCTGCAACTCCGCATTGGCGTCGGGGGACACTACGCTCTCCGCGCGACGACGCTCAGACCGAGCGCCGGACCAGCAGGTCCTTGATCTTGTTGATCGCCCGCGTGGGGTTCAGCCCTTTCGGGCAGACGTCGACGCAGTTCATGATCGAACGGCAGCGGAACAGCCGGTACGGGTCGTTCAGGTCGTCCAGGCGCTCGGACGTCGCCTCGTCGCGGCTATCGGCAATGAAACGATACGCCTGCAGCAGCCCGGCCGGCCCGACGAACTTGTCGGGATTCCACCAGAACGACGGACACGCGGTGGAGCAGCACGCGCACAGGATGCACTCGTACAGCCCGTTCAGCTCCTCGCGCTCCTCGGGCGACTGCAGCCGCTCCTTCTCGGGCGGCGGCGTGTCGTTGATCAGGTACGGCTTGATCGAGTGGTACTGCTTGAAGAACTGCGTCATGTCGACGATGAGATCGCGCACCACCGGCAGCCCGGGCAGCGGGCGCAGCACGATCGGCTCTTCGAGATCGCGCAGGTTGGTGATGCACGCCAGCCCGTTCTTGCCGTTGATGTTCATCGCGTCGGAGCCGCAGACGCCTTCGCGGCACGAGCGGCGGAAGGCGAGCGAGTCGTCGCCGCTCTGCTTGATGCGCATCAGCGCGTCGAGCAGCATCTTGTCGCCGGGCTCGAGCGCGATCTCGAGCGGCTGCATGTACGGACGCGCGTCCTTGTCGGGATCGTAGCGGTAGATCGAGAACCGCACGGTGCGCCTGCCCTGTGCGGCCTGCGCCGGTTTCACCGCGGGTTCGAGGACTGCGCTCATGGTTCTCCTGCGCTGTGCGGGACGGGAATCGGTTTCGGAAAGTGCGCGCTCAGAAGGTGCGTGCCTTGGGCTGGAAGCTGTCGACCGTCAGCGGCTTCATGTGCACCGGCTTGTATTCGAGGCGGTTGCCTTCCGAATACCACAGCGTGTGCTTGAGTCAGTCGACGTCGTCGCGCTCCGGATGATCCTGCAGCGCGTGCG
>CALCZN010000362.1:0-9705 GCA_937903095.1 uncultured Burkholderiales bacterium | reverse complement strand
GAAGGCATGTCGATGCTGAACGGCTGGCCGGTCGTGAACTTCGGCGTCGAGGAGGCGCGCCGGATCATGCAGGCGACGCAACTGTCGATCCACTTCAACTCGACCGACGAGGACGGCCGGCTTGCCTCGGAGATCGTGCTGGCGGCCGGCTGGAGCGGCTGCTCGGTGCGCTCGCTCCAGGAAGTCATTGCGCATTGCAAGAGCATTCCGCTTGCCGAAGAGATTCGCATCAACCAGTACGAGGCGCGGCTGGCCGGCATCTACACCGAACGCGGCGTGCCGATCTGCCCGTGGAACGCGTGCAACCTGTCCGGCTACGACAGCGCCGGCTATCACTCGTTCGTCTGCGTCTCCGAATCGCTGCTGGCGGCCGCGCAGGGCGTGAAGTACCAGTTCCTCGAGCACGGCCTCGGCATGAACCTGCTGCAGGACATCGCGATGGTGCGCGTGACCGAACGGCTGTGCCGCGAGTACTGCACGCGATTCGGCTTCGACGACGTCGAGTTCTTCACCGGCACCTTCCCTTTCCTGGGCGCCTGGCCGCCCGGGGAAGAAGAGGCCAACGCAATGATCGCGTGGAACACGACGATCCCGCTGCTCGGCGGTTTCCCCGGCATCGTGCTGAAGTGCCAGGACGAGGCGCGCGCAACGCCGACGAAGGAAGGGATGGCGAAATCGGTCAAGCTCGCGCAGCACATGCTGCGACTCGTCGGCCGGCAGCGCCTGCCGGGCAGCGCCGAACAGGCGCTCGAGGAGCGGATGATCGAGCTCGAAGTACGCGCGCTGATGGACGCGTGCCTCGATGCCGGCGACGGGGACATGGCCGTCGGCCTGTGCAAGGGCGTCGAGCGCGGCTGGATCGACACGATGCTCACGCCGTGGAAGCACAACCACGGCAAGGTGCTGGTGATGCGCGATGCGGAGAACGCGGTGCGCTACCTCGACTCCGGCAACGTGCCGCTGCCGGCCGAAGTCAAGGACTACCACCGCAGCAGGATCGCCGAGCGCGAGCGCATCGAGGGTCGCAAGGCCGGCCTGGACATGGTCGTGCACGACCTGCAGTACGCGTCGGTAACGCGCTGACTTCTCCGCCCGAGGAACGATCGATGGACAGGATCAACGTCGTCATCGGCACGATCGGTGCCGACTCTCACATGATCGGTGCCTGGGTGCTGACCCGCGCGCTGCGGGACGCCGGCTTCGGCGTCACTTTTCTCGGTGCTGTCGTGCCGCAGCAGGAGTTCGTCGACGCTGCGAAGGAAACCGGCGCCCGGGCGATCCTGGTCTCGTCGATGTACGGGATGGGGCTGATCGACTGCGAGGGCCTGCGCGACCGCTGCGTCGAAGCCGGGCTGAAGGACATCGTTCTTTACGCGGGCGGAACCGTCGCCGCGCCGCTCGAGCTCGAGAACAACTGGGGCGAGATCGAGCGCCGCTTCGAGGCGATCGGCTTCAACCGCGTATTCAGGAACACGGTCACGACGTCCGAAGTGATCCGCATCCTGCGAGCGGACCTGGGCATCGAAGCCGAAACATCGGTGAACGGCTGATGCGCGCGGTTCTGCTGATCGATTTCGGCAGCACGCATACGAAAGTGCTCGCCATCGATCTCGACGCCGAACGTGTCGTCGGCCGTTCGCAAGCGGTGACGACGGTCGAAAGCGACATCACCTCCGGCCTGAACCGGGCGTTGGACACGCTGTTCTCGAGCCGCGCTCTCGACGAGAGCGACGTCGTCGAGAAGTACGCCAGCAGCAGCGCCGCGGGAGGCTTGCGGCTCGGCACGATCGGGCTGGTTCCGGCTCTGACGCTCGAGGCGGCGCGCCGCGCGGCGCTCGGCGCAGGCGCGAAAGTCGTCTGGTCGTCGGGCTACGAGATCGACGAGGACAAGCTCGCCGAATTGCAGGCCGCGGCGTGCGACATCGTGCTGCTGTCGGGCGGTACCGATGGCGGCGACAAGACGGTGATCACGCACAACGCGCGAATGCTTGCCGCATCGCCGCTCGACGTCCCGATCGTCGTCGCCGGGAACCGCTCGGCGGCGCAACAGGTGGGCCGGATCCTCGAGGCGGCCGGCAAGAGCGTCGTCGTCACGAGCAACGTGCTTCCCGAACTCGATACGCTGAACGTCGAGCCGACCCAGGACGCGGTGCGCGATATCTTCATGAAGCGCATTACGCAGGCGAAGGGTCTGGCGCGCGCGCAGGCCTACGTCGGCGACATCGTGATGCCGACGCCGAAAGCCACGCTGCAGGCGGCACGGCTGCTCGCCGACGGTGCCGGCGACGAAGCCGGGATCGGCCCACTGCTGGTGGTGGAGGTCGGCGGCGCGACGATCAACATCCACTCGGTCGCCGATGGAACCCCATCGGACGCGAGCACGCTCGTCAGGGGATTGCCCGAAACACGGGTCAAGCGCACCGTCGAAGGCGATCTCGGCATACGCTACAACGCGCCGACCCTACTCGATTTCATCGGCGTCGATCGCTGTGTCGCCAGGCTCCGGGCGCTGCTGCCTCGAGCGGAACCCGACGCCGACGCAGTCACCGCACGCATCGACGCTCTGTCGCGCAACGTCGGCTTCGCGCCGCAGGACGACCTCGACCACGCGATCGATCGCGTACTGGCCGAATCGGCGATCGCCTTCGCGGTCGGGCGCCATGCCGGCACCCTGAAACACGAACATACGCTGGCCGGCGAAGTCAAAGTGCAGAAAGGAAAGGACCTGACGCGCACCGCGCACGTCGTCGGAACCGGCGGGATCTTCAAGTACGGCCGATGCGCGCGCCAGCTGCTCGACGCCGCTCTCTTCGACGCGGCGCAGCCGTGGAGCCTGCGACCGGCAGCGCCCCAGGCATGGATCGACGCCGAGTACCTGATGTACGGTATCGGATTGCTCGCCGAGGCGCATCCGGCAGCGGCGCTGCGAGTGATCAAGCGGTCGCTCGTGCCGCTGGCCTCCTCGAAGCAGCGCTGCAGCGGCGGCTCGGGTATGGATACGGCATGAGGAGCGAAGCGCGGCGACCGGCTCGATGGGGATGGCGATAACAAGGAAGGCGGGCCTCGGCCCGCCTTTGTTCGACCTTCGGGCGGCGCTCGCGCCCGCCCTGCTCCATCCCGCTACAGCTTCAGCGATTCCATGTAGCTGTTGAAGCCCGCCTCGTTGAAGCGGAACCACGCGATCTCCTGGTTGCGGAACTGCTCGTAGTCGGTCCAGATCTTCTTCCAGTTCGGATTCTTGTTCGACAGATCCGAATACAGCTGCAGCGCCGACTTGTACGCGGCATCGAGGATCGACTTGTCGAAGCGGTGCAGCTTCACGCCGTTGGCGAGCAGCTCCTTCAGCGCCACCGGGTTCACCGCGTCGTAATGCGCCTGCACGCTGACGTGCGAGGCGAAGGCGGCCGACTCGACGATCGCCTGCAACTCGGGCGACAGCGCCTCCCATGCCTTCGCGTTGACGTACAGCGTGATCTGCGGACCGCCCTCCCAGAAGCCGGGGTAGTAGTAGTTCTTCGCGACCTTGTAGAAGCCGAGCTTCAGGTCGTCGTAGGGGTTGACGAACTCCACCGCGTCGAGCGTGCCTTTCTCCAGGCCCTGGTAGACCTCGCCGGCCGGGATGTTCTGCGGCACCACGCCCAGCGGCTCGAGCACCTTGCCGACGAAGCCGCCCATGCGGAACTTCAGGCCCTTCAGGTCGGCCGCCGACTTGATCTCCTTGCGGAACCAGCCGCCCATCTGCGCGCCGGTGTTGCCGAACGCGAAGTTGACGATGTCGTACTGCCGGTAGAACTCGCGAAACAGCTTGCGGCCGTTGCCCCAGGTGTACCAGGCGGTCATCTGGCGCGAGTTCATGCCGAAGGGCACCGCGCAGTCGAGCGCGAAAGTGTCGTCCTTGCCGAAGAAGTAGTACGCGGCGGTGGTCGCCGCTTCCACCGTACCCTGCTGTACCGCGTCGACCACGCCGAAGGCGGGAACGAGTTCGCCCGGCTGGTGCACGGTGACGTTCAGCTTTCCGCCCGAGGCCGCGTTCACGTTCTTCGCGAACAGTTCGGCGCCTCCGTACAGCGTGTCGAGCGACTTCGGAAAACTCGACGTGAGGCGCCAGCGGACCGCCTGCTGCGCGTGCACCGCGGGCGCGACCCCGGTGGCGAGAATGCCGGCCATGCCGGCGCCCTTCACGAACGAACGTCGCTCCATCTTGCTGTTCTCCAGTGGATTTTCAATGGGTCGACGCCCGACCGCGGCCGTGCGCCGGTGCCGGCGATTCTACCCGCCGGAGCGCGGCGAACCGACTCCATCCGGGAAGACCCTGCCGGTCGCGATATTCATCGCCGGCGCGGCGGCATCAGGTCGGTGCAGATGCCTTCGGCGACCTCCGCCGCCAGGCCGATCGTCTCTCCGAGCGTCGGGTGCGGATGGATGGTCCGCCCGATGTCGGTCGCGTCGGCGCCCATCTCGATGGCCAGCGCGATCTCGCCGATCAGGTCGCCGGCGTTCGTGCCGACGATCGAGCCGCCGACGATGCGGTGCGTCTGCTCGTCGAACAGCAGCTTGGTGAAGCCCTCGGCGCGCCCGTTGGCGAGCGCGCGTCCCGAGGCCGTCCACGGAAACATCGCTTTCGCGATCTGCACGCCCTGCGCCTTCGCCTCGTCCTCGGTCAATCCGACCCAGGCGATCTCCGGATCGGTGTACGCCACCGAAGGGATGACGCGCGCATCGAAGAAGCTCTTCTGCCCGGCGGCCGCCTCGGCGGCGACGTGTCCCTCGTGCGTCGCCTTGTGCGCGAGCATCGGCTGGCCGACGACGTCGCCGATCGCGAAGATGTGGGCAACGCTCGTGCGCATCTGCCGATCGACGAGCCGGACGAAGCCGCGCTCGTCGACGTCGATGCCGGCCTTGTCGGCATCGATGCGCCTGCCGTTCGGCGTGCGCCCGACCGCGCACAGCACGAGGTCGTAGGTCTGCGGTTCCGCGGGCGCATTCGTCCCCTCGAAGGAGACGCGAATGCCTTCGTCGCCCGCCTCGGCGGCGACGGTCTTCGTCTGCAGCATCACGCGATCGAAGCGCCCGGCATTGTGGCGCTGCCAGATCTTCACCGCTTCGCGGTCGGCGCCGGGCATCAGCGCGTCGAGCATCTCGACCACGTCGATGCGCGCGCCCAGCGTCGAATAGACGGTGGCCATCTCCAGGCCGATGATGCCGCCGCCGATGACGAGCATGCGCTTCGGCACGAAGGGAAGCGCGAGCGCTCCGGTGGAATCGACGATGCGCGGATCGTCGGGCAGGAACGGCAGCCGCGCAGCGCTCGAGCCAGCGGCGACGATCGCCTGCTCGAAGCGGATCACCTGCCGCTTCGCTTCGCCGCCGTCGGTAGGCTCGACCTCGATGCGGTTCGCGTCGAGAAAACGGCCGTAGCCGCGCACCACGCGCACCTTGCGGCCTTTCGCCATCGAGGCGACGCCCCCTGTGAGCCGGCCGACGACGCGATCCTTGTGCGCCCGCAGGGCTTCCAGATCGATCTTCGGGTCGCCGAAGGCGATGCCGGAGGACGCGAGGTGCTTCGCCTCGTCGATCACCGACGCGACGTGCAGCAGCGCCTTCGACGGAATGCAGCCGACGTTCAGGCAGACGCCGCCCAGCGTCGCGTAGCGCTCGACGAGCACCGTATCGAGTCCGAGGTCGGCGGCGCGGAACGCCGCGGCGTAGCCGCCGGGACCCGAGCCGAGCACGAGCATCGCGCACTCGATGTCGGCGGGGCCGGTCTTCGCCGACGGTGCAGCGCGCGGCACCGCCGCGGACGGCACCTGGGGGGTCGGCTGCGCCGATGCCTGCGCCGGCTGCGGTTGCTGGGCCTGCGGTTGCTGCGCCTGCGCCTGCGCTTGCGCCGGCTGCGGCTGCACCGGCTGCGCCCCCTGCGCCCGCAGCTCGACGATCGGCGTCCCCTCCGACACCTTGTCGCCTAGCTTCACGAGCACTTTCGCGACGACGCCGGCCGCCGACGACGGGATCTCCATCGACGCCTTGTCCGACTCGACGGTGATCAGCGACTGCTCGGCGGCGACCGTGTCGCCCTCGGCGACCAGCACCTCGATGACCTCGACCTGCGAGAAGTCGCCGATGTTCGGCACCGCTACCTGGATCGTCTCGCTCATGGTTCGACTCACAGGAGAACGCGCCGGAAATCGGCGAGCAGCTGCGCCAGCCGCGCGTTGAAGCGCGCCGCCGACGCGCCGTCGACGACGCGGTGATCCCACGACAGCGACAGCGGCAGGATCAGCCGCGGCTCGAAAGCCTTGCCGTTCCACGTGGGCCGCATCGCCGTGCGGCACACGCCGAGGATCGCTACCTCGGGCGCGTTGATGATCGGCGTGAAGTAGGTTCCGCCGATGCCGCCCAGGCTCGAGATCGAGAAGGTGCCGCCCTGCATCTCGCCGGGCGACAGCTTGCCCTCGCGCGCCCTGGCGGCCATCTCGGAGGTTTCGCGCGCGAGCTGCAGGATGCCCTTGCGGTCGGCATCGCGGATCACGGGAACGACCAGGCCGTTCGGCGTGTCGGCCGCGAATCCGATGTGCCAGTAGTCCTTCACGACGAGGTTCTCGCCGTCGAGCGACGAGTTGAAGTCGGGAAACTCCTTCAGCACGGCCACGCAGGCCTTGATCAGGAACGCGAGCAGCGTCACTTTCGTTCCGTCGCGCTCGTGCTCGCGGTTCAGTTGCTGGCGGAAGGCTTCGAGTTCGGTGACGTCGGCGTCGTCGTGGTTCGTCACGTGCGGAATCGTCACCCAGTTGCGGTGCAGGTTGCCCGCGGCGATCTTCCGTATGCGCCCGAGCGGCTTCGACTGCACCGGACCGAATTTCGCGAAATCGACCTTCGGCCACGGCAGCAGCGAGAGCCCGCCGCCCCCTTCCGCGCCCCCCTGCGCGCCCGCCGGCGCGCCTTCCGCGCGCGGTGCGCCGCCCTGCGAGACGACCGCCTTCACCCAGTTGCGCACGTCCTCCTGCAGGATGCGCTGTTTCGGACCGGAGCCGCGCACCTGCGCGAGGTCTATGCCCAGTTCGCGCGCGAACCTGCGCACCGACGGCGAAGCGTGCGGCTTGACGACGTGCGTGCGGTCGTAGTCGAAGCCGGCGGTGGGCGACGGCTCGCCGTGCGACAGGCTGGGCGCCTGCGCCTCGGCGGCGCGCGGCGGCGGCTCGGCATAGGCCGAACGCATCGCCTCGCGTTCGCGATCGGCCTGCGCCGTCGACGATTCCTGCGGCGCCGGCTGCACGCGTGCGCCGGCGATCGGCGCGCTTGCCGGCGGCGTCATCGAAGGCGCCGACTCCGGCAACCCGGTCTTCGCCTGCGCGCTCGCCGCGGGCTCGGACGGCGGCACCACGGGCGCAGGCTGCGCGGCGCCCTGCGCCGGCGCCGGCCGTCCCGCACCTTCCGGCGCCGGCTGCCCCGCAGCCTGCTGCGCCCGCAGCTCGACGATCGGCGTGCCCTCGGAAACCTTGTCGCCCAGCTTCACCAGCACGCGGGTGACGACGCCGGCTGCCGACGACGGAATCTCCATCGACGCCTTGTCCGACTCGACGGTGATCAGCGACTGCTCGGCGGCGACCGAATCGCCTTCGTTCACCAGAACCTCGATGACTTCGACCTGGTCGAAGTCGCCGATGTTCGGCACGGACACCTGCATCGTCTCGCTCATGGGCTCGCTCTTCGGTAAGGCTCGGTGCCCCGCCGTGCCGCTGTCGCGCGGCGGGGATCGTCTTGCGCCGGAGCGCGGGCGCGCAAGCCCGCGGCCCGGAGGAAACCGCGTTCAGGCGTGATGCGGGTTCGGCTTCTCGGGATCGATGTCGTACTTGCCGATCGCGTCGGCGACGAGCCTGCGCTCGACGACACCGTCGTCGGCCAGCGCGGTCAGCGCGGCCACGACCACGAAACGCCGGTCGATTTCGAAATGCTCGCGCAGGCGCGCGCGGAAATCGGAACGGCCGAAACCGTCGGTGCCGAGCACGTGATAACGCCGCCCCGCGGGCAGGAACGGACGGATCTGGCCGGCGTAGGCCTTCATGTAGTCGGTGGCTGCCACCAGCGGGCCCGAGGTCTTCTCGAACATCCGCGTGACGTACGGCACCTTCGGCGGCTCTTCGGGGTGCAGCATGTTCCAGCGTTCGCAATCGAGTCCGTCGCGCCGCAGTTCCGTGAAGCTGGTCATGCTCCAGACGTCGGCGGCGATGCCCCAGTCGTTTTCGAGCAGCTCGGCCGCCGCCAGCACCTCGCGCAGGATCGTTCCCGAGCCGAGCAGCTGCACGCGCTGCGCGGCGTCCTTCGTGCCGGCGCGGAACCGGTAGCCGCCGCGAACGATTCCCTCCTCGTCGCCGGGAACGAGACCCGGCTGCGCGTAGTTCTCGTTCATGACGGTGATGTAGTAGTAGACGTCCTCCTGCTCCTGGATCATCCGGCGCAGGCCGTCGTGGACGATCACCGCGAATTCGTGCGCGAAGGCCGGGTCGTAGGACAGGCAGTCCGGGATCACCGACGTGAGGACGTGGCTGTGGCCGTCCTGGTGCTGCAGTCCCTCGCCGTTCAGCGTCGTGCGGCCCGCGGTGCCGCCGAGCAGGAAGCCGCGCGCGTGCATGTCGCCGGCCGCCCACCAGAGGTCGCCGGCGCGCTGGAAGCCGAACATCGAGTAGTAGATGTAGAAGGGAATCATGATGCGGTCGTTCGACGAGTACGACGTCGCCGCCGCCATCCACGAGCAGAATGCGCCCGCCTCGTTGATGCCTTCCTGCAGGATCTGCCCGGCCGCGTCCTCGCGGTAATACATCACCTGGTCTTTGTCGACCGGCGTGTATTTCTGTCCTTCGGGCGCGTAGATGCCGATCTGGCGGAACATCCCCTCGATGCCGAAGGTGCGCGCCTCGTCGGGCACGATGGGCACGACGCGCGGCGCCAGTTCCTTGTTGCGCACGAGTGCGGTGAGCACGCGCACGAAGGCCTGCGTGGTCGAGATCTCGCGGCCCTCGGCCGTGGGCTCGAGCACCGCCTTGAACATGTCGAGCCCGGGAATCGTGAACGACTCGCTCGAACGCGTGCGCCGCTGCGGCAGGAAGCCGCCGAGCGCGCGCCGGCGCTCGAGCATGTACTGCATCTCGGGCGTGTCTTCCGGCGGCCGGTAGAACGGCAGGTCGTGCAGCTGGTCGTCCGGAATCGGGATGTTGAATCGATCGCGGAACTGGCGGATCGATTCGTCGTCGAGCTTCTTCAGCTGGTGCGTCGGGTTCTTCGCTTCGCCCGCGCGCCCCATGCCGTAACCCTTGACCGTCTTGGCGAGGATCACCGTGGGCTGGCCGCGGTGGTTCACCGCCGCGTGGAAGGCCGCGTAGACCTTGTGCGGATCGTGACCGCCGCGGTTCAGCCGCCAGATGTCCTCGTCGGTCATGCGCGAGACCATTTCGAGCAGCTTCGGATGCTTGCCGAAGAAATACCTGCGAACGAAGGCGCCGTCGTTGGCCTTGTACGCCTGGTATTCGCCGTCGACCGTCTCCTCCATGACGCGCTGCAGGATCCCTTCCCTGTCGCGCGCGAGCAGCGGATCCCAGTACGAGCCCCAGATCAGCTTGATGACGTTCCAGCCCGAGCCGCGGAAGTCGCGCTCGAGTTCCTGGATGATCTTGCCGTTGCCGCGCACCGGGCCGTCCAGGCGCTGCAGGT
>CALCZN010000361.1:0-24482 GCA_937903095.1 uncultured Burkholderiales bacterium | reverse complement strand
CCTGCGAGGACAGCACGTCCATGCTCTGCGCACGCGTGGTGCGCGGCGCGGCCTCGAGCGCGAAGGCGGTAAGCCCGGCGTCGCACAGCCGCTGCAGCCCCTCCCTGTCGAAGGGATCGAGCATGCCGACGAGCGTGCTGCCCGCGCGCATCGCGTGCAATTCGTCGGGCGACGGCGCACGCACCTTCAACACCATCTCGGCGCCCAGCGCCTCGGCGGCATTCACGATGGTGGCGCCGGCGGCGGTGTAGGCCTCGTCGGTCTGGCTCGCGGCGAGGCCCGCATCGTGCTCGACGAGCAGCTGATGGCCGCCGGCGGCCAGCTTCTTCACGGTTTCCGCCGTAGCGGCCACGCGTGCTTCGCCGGCGCGGGTTTCCGCGGGAACGCCAATTCGCATTCGAATTCCTCGGGAGTCCGGACGGGGGGATCCGGGATCGCCGCGTATTGTAAGGTGCCCGGGGCGGCCGAAGGCGGGCTGCGTGGCGCGGTTGCTATCATGAAACGCTTATGTCCATGCCTGCGACCGATCGATCCGGCGAGCGCGTCGTCGTCGGGATCTCCGGCGGCGTCGACTCGTCGGTCGCAGCGTGGCTGCTGAAGCAGCAGGGCTACGAGGTCGTCGGCCTGTTCATGAAGAACTGGGAGGACGACGACGACGACGAATACTGCTCGACCCGCGAGGACTGGATCGCCGCGGCGAGCGCGGCCGACGTGCTCGGCATCGAGATCGAGGCGGTGAACTTCGCGGCCGAGTACCGCGAGCGGGTGTTCGCCGAATTCCTGCGCGAGTATTCGGCCGGCCGCACGCCGAATCCGGACGTGCTGTGCAACGCCGAGATCAAGTTCAAGGCCTTCCTCGATCACGCGATGGCGCTGGGCGCCGGGCGCATCGCCACCGGCCACTACGCGCGCGTGCGCGCCGCCGGTGCCGGCTTCGAGCTGCTGCGCGGCGTCGACCCCGGAAAGGACCAGAGCTATTTCCTGCACCGCCTGACGCAGGCGCAGCTCGCGCGCACGATCTTCCCGCTGGGCGGCTTGCACAAGCGCGAGGTGCGCGAGATCGCGCGCTCGATCGGCCTGCCGAACGCACAGCGCAAGGACTCCACCGGCATCTGCTTCATCGGCGAGCGGCCGTTTCGCGAGTTCCTCGGCCGCTACCTGCCGACCCGCCCCGGCGCGATCGTCACCGACGACGGCCGCGCGATCGGCGAGCATGAGGGCCTGGCCTTCCACACGATCGGCCAGCGCAAGGGCCTGCGCATCGGCGGAATGCGCGGCGGCAGCGGCGAGCCGTGGTTCGTCGCGCGCAAGGATCTCGCGCGCAACGAACTCGTCGTCGTGCAGGGGCATGACCACCCGATGTTGCGCGCGACGAGCCTGCGCGCGATCGACGCGCACTGGATCGCCGGCGAGCCGCCGGTGGAGGCGAGTGCGCCGCCCGCCGGCCCCGGCACACCGCCCGCCGACGGCGGCCTGCTGGCGGCGAAAACGCGCTATCGGCAAGCGGATGCGCGGTGCACGCTCTCGGTGCTGCCGGATTCCTGCTTCGAGCTTCGCTTCGCCGAGGCCCAATGGGCCGTCACGCCCGGGCAGAGCGCGGTGCTGTATCGCGAGGAGGTGTGTCTGGGGGGTGGGGTGATCGAAGGCAGTGAAGGGTGAAGGGGCAAGGGTGAAGGGGAACAGCCTCGACGGGCGGAGGATCGCGCGCCGGTTTTCCCCTTGACCCTTCACCCTTGACCCTTCACCTCCTCAAAACGGCCCCGTCTCCGCGAAGCTCGGCCGCGCGAACAGCTTGTCGGCGTGACGCGCGAGGTTGGAGAACTGCGCGCGCCAGCCCAGGGCGGGAAAGCGGAAATCCAGATAGCCGAGCGCGCAGCCGAGCGAGATGTCGGCGAGCGAGTATTTGCCGTCCACGCACCAGGCCTTGTCGGCGAGCGCGTTGGACATCGCCTGCAGCGACGCCTCGATCTTGGACATCTGCCGCGCGATCCACGCCGGGCTGCGCTGGCTGTCGGTGCGTTGCGTCTGCTCGAGGCGCACGAGCACCGCGGCGTCGAGCAGGCCGTCGCCGAGCACTTCCCAGATCTTGACCTCGACGCGCGAACGGCCGTTGGCCGGTACGAGCTTGTGCACCGGCGTGAGGTTGTCGAGGTATTCGGCGATGACGCGCGAGTCGAACAGCGCGGCGCCGTCGTCCATGATCAGCGTCGGAACCTTGCCGAGCGGGTTGATGCTCTGAAGCGTGGAGTCGGCCGACCAGGGGTCTTCCAGTTCGTACTGATATTCGATCTTCTTTTCGGCCAGCACGACGCGCACCTTGCGGACGTACGGACTCGAATTCGAACCGATGAGCTTCATTGCACCGCCGCGGTACGGCGGGCCAGTATAGCAAAGCGCCCGAGGGGCGCGACGATGCTAGCATTCGAGGCCGTTCGCGAGCCGTTCGCGTCGGTTCGCTGCCGCAAGCCGATCGATCCGCCTCATGCCGCAAGACCGTCCCGCCTCTTCCGCCGCCGCTTCCGACCATGCGCTGCACGCGCTGTCGCCGCTCGACGGCCGCTACGCGCCGAAGCTGGACGCGCTGCGCGAACGCCTGTCGGAGGCGGCGTTCATGCGCCGGCGCGTGCAGGTCGAGGTGCAGTGGTTCGTCGCGCTCTCCGACCTCGGGCTGCCCGAACTCGCGCCGTTCTCCGCCGAGGCGAGAGCGCATCTGCAGGCGATCGTCGACGGTTTCGGCGCGTCGCAGGCGGCCCGCATCAAGGCGATCGAAGCGGTCACCAATCACGACGTGAAGGCTGTCGAGTATTTCCTGAAGGAGTCGATCGCGCCGATCGAGGAGCTGGCGCGGGCCAGCGAGTTCGTGCATTTCGCCTGCACGTCGGAGGACATCAACAACACGGCCTGGGCGCTGATGCTGCGCGCCGCGCGCGACGAGGTCGTCTCGCCCGCGGTGCGCGCCGTGGTCGACTCGCTGCGGGAGCTCGCGCACGCCAACGCCGACGTGCCGATGCTCGCGCGCACGCATGGCCAGCCGGCCTCGCCGACCACGCTGGGCAAGGAGATGGCCAACTTCGTCGCGCGCATCGAGCCGGCGCTCGCCCGCTTCGATGCGGTCGCGCCGCTGGGCAAGATGAACGGCGCCGTGGGCAACTACAACGCGCACCTCGCGGCCTACCCGCAGGTCGACTGGGAAAGCTTCGCGCGCGGCGTCGTCGAGTCGCTGGGGCTGCGCTTCAACGCGTACACCGTGCAGATCGAGCCGCACGACTGGATCGCCGAGAGCTTCGATGCGCTCGCGCGGCTGAACACGATCCTCGTCGACCTGGACCGCGACCTCTGGGGCTACATCTCGCTCGGCTACTTCGGGCAGAAGCTGAAGGAGGGCGAGGTCGGATCGTCGACGATGCCGCACAAGGTCAATCCGATCGACTTCGAGAACTCCGAGGGCAACGCAGGCATCGCCAACGCGCTGCTGCGCCACCTGGCGGAGAAGCTTCCGGTGTCGCGCTGGCAGCGCGATCTCACCGACTCCACCGCGCTGCGCAACGCCGGCGTCGCGCTCGGGCATGCGCTGCTCGCCTGGGACGGCTGCCTGCGCGGACTGCGCAAGCTCGAAGTGCAGCGTGCCCGCCTGGCTGCCGATCTCGACGCGAACCCGGAAGTGCTCGCCGAGGCGATCCAGACGGTGATGCGCCGCTACGGCGTCGAGAATCCCTACGAGCAGTTGAAGGCGCTGACGCGGGGTCGCGCGATCGATGCGGCGACGCTCGCCGAGTTCGTCTCGCGCCTGCCGATTCCCGAGGCGGCGCGCCGCGAACTCGCGGCGCTCACGCCGGCGACCTACGTCGGCAAGGCCGCCGCGCTCGCGCGTCGCATCTAGCTAGCGCATCCGGTTCGTCCCGTCTTTCCCCTGGAGAATCCCTCCCGATGATCGCAAGAAGGACCGTTCTTTCGCCGACGGCCGCTTTGTTCGCCGCTTCGTTCGCCGCTTTCGCTTTTGCCTCGCCGGCCAATGCGCAGTTCGCCAAGCCCGAGGACGCTGTCAAGTATCGCCAGTCGGCCTTCGTCGTCATGGGCTCGCACATGGGCCGGCTCGGCGCGATGGCGCAGGGCAAGGCCCCGTTCGACGCCGAAGCGGCCAGGCACTCGGCGCAGGTCATCGAGACGATGGCGCGGCTGCCGTGGGAGGGATTCGCCCCCGCCACCGAATCGCTCGACTCGCACGCCAGGCCCGAGCTGTTCCGCAACATGGACGACGTCAAGCGGCTCATCGAAGGGCTGAATGCCGAAACCGCGAAGCTGCCGGCGGCCGTCGGCAGCCTCGAGACGCTGCGCACGCAGGTCGGTGCCACCGGGCAGGCGTGCAGGGCCTGCCACGACAAGTACCGCAGGAAGATCTAGGAAGTCCAGGAAGGAGTCGGGCGGCCCTCGGCCGCCCGCACTGCTAGCTGACCAGCGCCCAGACGATGGCTGCGCTCGCGGCCAGCAGCACCAGCGCGCCGGCTCGCACGCGGGCGCCATCGGGTGCCGGAGCCGGCGGGCTCACTTGCGGGGCAGCGAGCGCGAGGTCGCCGTCGATCATCGCGCGCACCAGCGGCCGGCGGCGAACGCGAGCGTACCAGGCGATCGCCGCCAGGTGCAGCACGGTCAGTGCGATCAGCACGTAGCGGTTGACCAGGTGCACCGCGGTGAGCATCTCGCTCGTCGCGTTCGAGACGCTGTCCTTCAGCGGCCCGTCCCACAGGATGTCGTCGCTGGCGAACAGTCCGGTGCCGGCCTGCAGCGCGACCGACGCCAGCATCGCGTAGATCGACAGCGCGCCCAGCGGTCCGTGGCCGACGTCTTCGGCGGGCGCGCTCCCGGCGCGCAGCCGGCGCCACGCGGCCGCCGGATTCGGCGGAAAGCTGGCGAAGCGCGCATAGCGCGGGCCGACGAAGCCCCACATCAGGCGAAACAGCACGAGCGCGAGGATCGCGTAGCCGAAGCGGAAGTGCCAGGCGAAAGCGTTGCCGCCGATCTTCGCCGACACGACCGAGGCGACGATGCACGCGGCGAGCGCCCAGTGAAAGAGGCGCGTGGGCAGATCCCAGACACGGATTCGCAGCGGCTGCGAAGCCGCGCCGGCCGCGGCGCGCGGGTCGAAGCCGGGCAGCGCGCTCGGGGCAGCTCGGGTTGGCCGTGGTCCTTGCGCTTGCCCGGCTTGACGAGGTCTTCGCGCTTGACGCCGAGCCACATCGCGATGGCCGCCGCGACGAACACCGACGAGTAGATGCCGAACAGGATCCCGATGGTGAGCGCCACCGCGAAGTAGTGCAGGGTGGGGCCGCCGAAGATCAGCATCGACAGCACCATGACCTGCGTGGAGCCGTGCGTGATGATCGTGCGCGAGATCGTGCTGGTGATCGCCTTGTCGATCAGGTGCGGCGTGTCGAGCTTGCGGATCTTGCGGAAGTACTCGCGGATCCGGTCGAAGATGATCACCGACTCGTTGACCGAGTAGCCGAGCACGGCGAGCACCGCGGCCAGCACCGACAGCGAGAATTCCCACTGGAAGGCGGCGAAGAAGCCCAGGATGATGACCACGTCGTGCAGGTTCGCGATGATCGCGGCGACCGCGAACTTCCACTCGAAGCGGATCGACAGGTAGAGGATGATGCCGACGATGACGAACAGCAGCGCCATCGCGCCGTCGCTGAACAGCTCCTTGCCCACCTGGGGGCCGACGAACTCCACGCGCTGCAGTTTCGCGTTCGCGTCGTCGGCCTTCAGCGCGGCCATCACCTCGTTGCTCTGCTCGGTGTAGCTCTTGCCGCTGCCCTCGGCGCTGGGCAGGCGGATGAGCACGTCGTGCGAGGTGCCGAAGTTCTGCACGGCCGCATCGGCGTAGCCGAGCCTGCCTACCGTGGAGCGGATCTTCGGCAGGTCGGCGCTGTCGTCGTAGTGTACCTCCATCACCGTTCCGCCGGTGAACTCGATCGACAGGTGCAGCCCGCGCGTGGCGAGGAAGAACACCGCGAGCAGGAACATCACGATCGAGATCGCGTTCAGGACGCGCGCGTGCCGCATGAACGGGATGTCGCGATGGATGCGGAAGAATTCCATCGTTCGATCCTTCAGCCGTGGCGCGCCGACGGCCGGGCGGCGCCCGGCTTCCACACCTGCCCGACCGAAACCTTCGCGAGCTTGCGCCGGCGCCCGTACCAGAGGTTGACCAGCCCGCGCGAGAAGAACACCGCCGAGAACATCGACGTGAGCAGGCCCAGCACGTGCACGACGGCGAAGCCGCGCACCGGCCCCGACCCGAAGATGAGCAGCGCGACGCCGGCGATCATCGACGTGACGTTCGAGTCGAGGATGGTGGCCCACGCGTGCTCGTAGCCGGCGGAGATCGCCGCCTGCGGCGTGGCGCCGTTGCGCAGCTCTTCGCGCACGCGCTCGTTGATCAGCACGTTGGCGTCGATCGCCATGCCGAGCGTGAGCGCGATCGCCGCCATGCCGGGCAGGGTGAGCGTGGCCTGCAGCAGCGACAGCAGCGCGATCAGCAGCAGCAGGTTCACCGACAGCGCGATCGCCGAGACCAGGCCGAAGAAATGGTAGTAGAAGACCATGAAGACGGCGATCGTCACGAAGCCCCACAGCGTGGAGTGGAAGCCCTGGCGGATGTTGTCGGCGCCCAGGCTCGGGCCGATCGTGCGCTCCTCGATGATCTCCATCGGCGCGGCGAGCGAGCCCGCGCGCAGCAGCAGCGCGACGTCGTTGGCCTCCTGCGTGGTCATGCTGCCGGAGATCTGCACGCGTCCGCCGGCGATCTCGCTGCGGATGACCGGCGCGGTGACCACCTCGCCCTTGCCGCGCTCGACGAGGACGATGGCCATGCGCCGGCCGATGTTCTCGCGCGTGACGTCGCGGAAGATGCGCGCGCCTTTCGCGTCGAGCGTCAGGTGCACGGCCGGCTCGTGCGTCTGGCCGTCGAAACCGGCCTGCGCGTCGTTCAGGTTCGCGCCGGTGAGGATCACCTGCTTGCGCAGCAGGATCGGCTGCCCGCCGCGCTCGGTGAAGCGTTCGCAGCCGAAGGGAACGGTGCCGGCGGCCAGCGCGCTCAGCTCTTCGGGCGACTCGCACACCATGCGCACTTCGAGCGTGGCGGTGCGCCCGAGGATGTCTTTCGCCTTCGCGGTGTCCTGCACGCCGGGCAGCTGCACGACGACGCGGTCGGGGCCCTGCTGCTGGATCACCGGTTCGGAGACGCCCAGCTCGTTGATGCGGTTGCTCAGCGTGGTGATGTTCTGATGGACGGCGTTCTGCTGCACGCGAGCCGCGGCGTCTTCGCGAAAGCGCGCGACGAGCTTCGGCTCGCCGCTGTCGCTGGGGGTGAGCGCCAGCTCGGGCGAGGTGTCGGCGATCACGGCGCGCGCCCGCTCGCGCGTTTCGGCGTCGCGGAAGCGGATTTCGATCGTGTCGCCGACGCGATCGATGCCGGCATGGCGGATGTTGCGGTCGCGCAGCTGGGTGCGGATGTCGCTCGCCAGTCCGTCCATGCGCTTGGCGAGCGCCTCCTTCATGTCGACCTGCAGCAGGAAGTGGACGCCGCCGCGCAGGTCCAGTCCCAGGTACATCGGCAGCGCGTGCAGCGCCGTGAGCCAGCGCGGCGTGTCGGACAGCAGGTTCAGCGCGACGATCCACGACGGGTCTTCGGGATCGGGGTTCAGCGCGCGCGCGACCGTGTCCTTGGCGCGCAGTTGCAGGTCGGTGCTGGCGAAGCGCGCCTTCACCGAGTTGCCGTCGAAGAACAGGCCCGTGCTCTCGATGCCCGCCTTCGAGAGGATGTCGCCGACCCGGCCGACCATCGAGTCGTCGATCTTCTGCGTGGCCTTGGCGCTGGAGACCTGGATGGCCGGCGCTTCCCCGAAGTAGTTCGGCAGCGTGTACAGCAGGCCGAAGACCAGCGACAGCGCCAGGATGACGTATTTCCAGACCGGATAGCGGTTCATGGGGCTCCGCTCAGACGCCTGGAACGCGGGCTTCGTTCACGCGTTCAGATCGCCTTGATCGTTCCGTTGGGCAGCAGGGTCTGCACCGCCGTCTTCTGGAAGTTCATCTCGATGGGAGCGTCGCCGCCCTTGCCCTCGGGGGTGCGCGCGACCTCGATGGTGACGTAGCTCTCGCCGACCTTGGTGACGCGGCCGATCAGCCCGCCCGAGGTGACGACCTCGTCGCCGCGCTTGAGCGCCTCGAGCATCGTCTTGTGCTCTTTCGCGCGCTTCATCTGCGGCCGGATCATCAGGAAATACAGCACGACGAACATCAGGATGATCGGCAGGAAGCCGACGATCTGCTGTTCGGTCGAGCCAGCGGACTGGGCGTAGGCTGGCGAGATGAGCACGAGGCATCTCCGGAAGTGAGCCGCGAATTATAGCAACGGCGCCCTCCGGGAACGCGGCAGGCACGCGGCTTGCGTTTACCCCTGCCGTGACCGACGCTTTTGTTTCAATGCTCGACGGAGATCCGGGCGTGCGCCACTTCCACGGAAGTGAGCGCAAGCATGCGCTCGCGCACCAGATTCAGAACGCCGCGCAGGGGCGGGGCGAGATCGCCCAGCAGCGCCTCACGGCGGATCTCGAAAGGCGCGCGCAGGCCGCGGTATTCGATCGGCTCGGCCACCTGCGTGAACACGAGTCCCAGCGAGCGCAACAGCCTCGCCAGGCGCAGTTCCATGATCACGAACACGGCGTCCAGGCCGATTTCGATGCCCAGCCAGGCCGCCGAGAAGATCAGTCCGAGCGCGGGCGGCAGGTTGTTGTGCCGGCGCGGGTCGGAAGGATCGAGCGTGAGATCCTGCAGCGAGTAGAGCGCCGGGTCGCGGTCGACCTTCCTGCGGCGGAACTCGCGTATCACCGCCAGGCGCGAAACCTCGCCGATGCACTCGCGCGGCGTATCGCGGAAGGTGGCCGAACGCGCGATGCCGTCGACGGCGGCGAGTTCGAACGGGAAGGGTCGGCTGGCGTCCTTGGGGTCGGCGATGATGAGCCGCACGCAACCGATGAAGCGACGACTTGCCCTATGGCGCAGCAGCACAGCGAGCGATCGCCGGTCGTAGGCATCGAATTCGACGCCATGGGGGAAGTCTTCCGCACGTTCGTACTTCAGTTCCTCCACGTAGATGCGGTGGCGAAGCCGGTAGCTCTCGGTTCTCAGTTCGTCGCTCGTGGCGAGTTCGAGCGAGAAGCGGTCGAAGAAATCACCGCCGAACCGCGACGTGAGCCGGGTCGGGCCGAGAGCGTGGGGCAGGATCGGATAAAGCATCGGTCTGGGCCCTCAGGTGTTGCGCAAATCGCGCTCATCGGATGAGGCCTGCAGCCGGCCGCGCGGGCGGCGACGACAGGAATGGATCGGCCGGCGGGGCGTCGCTCCCGGGGGCCGTTGTGCTTCAAGAGATTCGCGGGAAAGAACCGGATCGACACGCAGGATCGGCGAAATGATCAGCCGCGCGATTCGGCGAGGAAGGCTCCCCTTTCGGTTCGGGCTCCCCTTTCGGTTCGTGTTCCTCTTCGGTTCGTGCTCCCCTTCTGTTCGTTTTCCTCCGGGGCGTATTGTGCGCCGAAACGTCAATAGGTGGAAACACGTAATTCGGTGCAGCGAGCGAAGTTTGCTTCGTCAGGCCCCTCGGGAGAGGGCAATACTCCAGTAAGTTACAGGGGCTTTATTTCGCTTTCTGCGCAACGGCGGGGGAAGTCTACACCGGGAATTCGGGCGCGAGACCTCAACCGACGCCGCTGCTTCGGTTTTCGACGAATTTCTTCCTGAAGCTGTCGAACTCGCCAGTGCCGATCGCCGTGCGCATCGATCGCATCAACTGCAGGTAGTAGTGCAGGTTGTGGATGGTCGCGAGGCGCGCGCCGAGGATCTCGTTGACCTTCTGCAGATGGTGCAGGTACGCGCGCGAGAAGCGGCTGCACGCATAGCACGGGCAGTGTTCGTCGATCGGGCGTTCGTCCGAGCGGTAGCGCGCATTGCGCAGCTTCAGGTCGCCCCACTGCGTGAACAGCCATCCGTTGCGCGCGTTGCGCGTGGGCAGGACGCAGTCGAAGAGATCGATTCCGGCCGCCACGCCGGCGACGAGGTCCTCCGGCGTGCCCACGCCCATCAGGTAGCGCGGCGCGCGCTCGGGAAGGCGCGGGGCCGTGTGCGCGAGCACGCGCAGCATCTCCTCCTTCGGCTCGCCCACCGACAGGCCGCCGATCGCGTAGCCGTCGAAGCCGATGTCGACCAGTCCGGCCAGCGACTCGTCGCGCAGCGCTTCGTGCATTCCGCCCTGGACGATGCCGAACAGCGCGTTGCCGGCGCCGGCACCCCTGGCGCGCAGCGAGTCCCATGCGTCGCGCGAGCGGCGCGCCCAGCGAAGGCTCAGCCGCATCGACGAGGCGGCCTCGTCGAAGGAGGTCGGCACGCCGTCGCGCTCGTAGGGCGTGCATTCGTCGAAGATCATCGCGACGTCGGAATCGAGCGCGTGCTGGATCTGCATCGACGTCTCGGGCGTGAGGAACAGCCGGTCGCCGTTCACCGGCGAGGCGAAGCGCACGCCTTCTTCCGAGATGCGGCGCAACGCGCCCAGGCTCCACACCTGAAAGCCGCCGGAGTCGGTGAGGATCGGCCGCTCCCAGCCGATGAAGCGATGCAGCCCGCCGAAGCGGGCGATCGTCTCGAGGCCCGGGCGCAGCCACAGGTGGAAGGTGTTGCCGAGGATGATGCGCGCGCCGATCTCCTCGAGTTCGCGCGGCGACATCGCCTTCACGGCGCCGTAGGTGCCCACGGGCATGAAGATCGGCGTTTCGACGACGCCGTGCGGCAGGTGCAGTCGGCCGCAGCGGGCTTGTCCGTCCCGCTGCAGCAACTCGAATTCGGGCATCGCGCGATTATCGCCGCAGCAGGCTTCGGCGCCGGGCTTCAGTCGTCGCAGCGCTCGAGCAGCATCGCGTCGCCGTAGCTGAAGAAGCGGTAGCGCTGCGCGATCGCGTGCGCGTAGGCGGCGCGCACGCGATCGACGCCGGCGAAAGCGCTCACCAGCATCAGCAGCGTGGAGCGCGGCAGGTGGAAGTTCGTCAGCAGCCGATCGACGACGCGGAAACGGTAGCCGGGCGTGACGAACAGCGTCGTCTCGCCGCTGCCTGCGGCGACGCGTCCCTGCGCATCGGCGACGCGACCCTGCGGGTCGGCGGCCGACTCGAGCGTGCGCAGCGAAGTCGTGCCGACGGCGACGACGCGCGAGCCGCGGTCGCGAGCCTCGTCGATCGCGCGCGCGGTCGCTTCGGGAACGTGGAAGCGCTCGGCGTGCATCCGGTGCTGCGACAGGTCGTCGACGCGCACCGGCTGGAAGGTGCCCGCGCCGACGTGCAACGTGACGAAGGCCTCGCGCACGCCGCGCTCGCGCAGCTGCCGCAGCACCGTCTCGTCGAAATGCAGCCCGGCGGTCGGCGCGGCGACCGATCCGGGTTCGCGCGCATAGACGGTCTGGTAGCGCTCCTCGTCGGCGGCTTCGGGGGCGCGCTCGATGTACGGCGGCAGCGGCAGCGCGCCCTCGCGCTGCAGGCAGGCGTGCACGTCGTCGTCGAAGCGCAGCCGCCAGAACTCGCCCTCGCGCGCGAGCACGGTCGCGCCGCTCGTGCGCCATTGCAGGCGCGTGCCCGGCCGCGGCGGCTTGCTCGCGCGCAGCTGCACGAGCGCTTCGTGCGCATCGAGCACGCGTTCGACGAGCGCCTCTACCCGCCCGCCGCTGTCCTTCGTTCCGTGCAGGCGGGCGCGGATCACGCGCGTGTCGTTGAAGACGAGCAGGTCGCCGGGCGCGATCAGCGTCGGCAGATCGCGAAAGCGAAGATCGGCGAGCGAATCGCGCGTTACGTGCAGCAGGCGCGAGTCGGCCCGGTGCGCGCCCGGGCGCTGCGCGATCAGCTCGGGGGGAAGGGCGAAGTCGAAGTCACTGAGGCGCATCGGCCCGGATTGTAGGATCGTCGGCCCCGGGCCGCGTTCCGGGCTGCTGTGTGGGCGGCGCTTCGCGATTCGCCCGCTGCTTCGACGGACCCGCCGTGCGCATCAGGTTGTGCAGGGTGTTCACCAGCGCGACGTGCGAGAAGGCCTGCGGGAAGTTGCCGCACAGCCGATGCGCGCGCGGGTCGTATTCCTCGGCGAGCAGCCCGAGGTCGTTGCGCACCGAAAGCAGCCGTTCGAAGAGCGCGTTCGCGTCGTCCAGCCGCCCGAGCAGCACATAGGCGTCGACCAGCCAGAAGCTGCACGGCAGGAATGCGCCTTCGCCGCCGCCCACGCCGTCGTCGGCGTCCTCGGGCCGGTAGCGCAGCACGAAGCCGTCGCGCATCAGCTCGCGCTCGATCGCCCGCACGGTGCCGGCGAAGCGCTCGTCTTCCGGCTCGACGAAGCCGGTCTCGGCGACCAGCAGCAGCGAGGCATCGAGCGCGCGACCGCCGTAATGCTGCACGAAAGTGTTGCGCTTGCGATCGAAGCCGCGTTCGAGGATCTGCGTGCGGATCTGCTCGCGGATCGAGCGCCAGCGATCGAGCGGGCCGTCGAGACCGAAATCCTCGATCGCCCTGGCGGCGCGGTCGAAGGCCACCCAGCACATCAGCTTCGAGTAGGTGAAATGCCGCGGCGGACCGCGCACTTCCCAGATGCCGCGGTCGGGCTCGCGCCACTTGCGCTCGAGCGTCGCCAGCAGCGCGCGCTGCAGCTTCCACGCTTCGTCGCCCCAGTCGAGCTGCGAACGCCGGCTCGCGTGGGCGACGTCCATCAGTTCGCCGTAGACGTCGAGCTGCAGCTGGTCGTGCGCGGCGTTGCCCACGCGCACCGGGCGGCTGCCGGCATAGCCGGGCAGCCACGGCAGCTCGAATTCGGTCAGGCGGCGCTCGCCGGCCAGCCCGTACATGATCTGCATCTGCTCGGGGTCTCCGGCGGTCGCGCGCAGCATCCACTGGCGGAAGGCCTGCGCCTCGTCGAAATAGCCCGAGTTCAGCAGCGCGTACAGCGTCATCGTCGCGTCGCGGATCCAGCAGTAGCGGTAGTCCCAGTTGCGCGAGCCGCCGAAGTCCTCGGGCAGCGACGTGGTCGGCGCGGCGACCAGACCGCCGGTGGGGCGGTGGCTGAGCGCCTTCAGCGTGATCAGCGAGCGCAGCACGGCGTCCTTCCAGCGCTGCGGCGCGTCCTGCGGAAGCGTGCAGCGATCGCACCAGGCGCGCCAGCGGGCGGCTGTGCTCTCGAGCAGCGAAGTCCGGTCGTCGACGAAGGAGGCCGTGCGGTGCGAAGGGTGGTACGAGAGCGTGAACGGGACCGACCCGCCCGCTTCGATCTCGAAGCAGGCGCTGGTGCGCATCCCTTCGTTCGTCAGCGTCACCGGCGTGACCAGCTCGATCGCATCGGGGCCGGCGACCGCGCGCAATCCGTAGTCGCGCCGGCGCACCCACGGAACCGTGCGGCCGTAGCCGAAGCGCAGGACGAGATCCATCGAAACGGTGGGCCGGCCCGACTCGCCGCGCACGAGCCGGACCAGCTCGACCTCGCGGTCGTCGTCGCCGAAGGGGAGGAAATCGGTGACCGAGAACGCGCCTTTCGAGGTCTCGAAGCGCGTTTCGACGATGGCGGTGTTCGGCAGGTAGCGGCGCGTGGCCTTGCACCCGTCCTCCTGCGGACCGATGCGCCAACGCCCGTGTTCGGGACCGCCGAGCAGCGCGGCGAAGCAGGCGTCGGAATCGAAGCGCGGCAGGCACAGCCAGTCGATCGAGCCGTCGCGCGCGGCGAGCGCGGCGGTGAGCAGGTTGCCGATCAGCGCGTAGTCCTCGATCGGCTTGCGGGGCGGTGCGGGGGAATCGGGCGGCACGGCCCATGTTCGCGCCGGGCCGGCGCCTGCCTCGCGCTTGCCCCTGTCCGCGCCGCGCACTTCGCGCGCGATGGTGCCGGCGGTCGGAGTCGAACCGACACGGGTGATTAGCCCGGGGGATTTTGAGTCCCCTGCGTATACCAGTTTCGCCACGCCGGCCGGGCTGCGCAGGTCGTGAGTCTAAACGGATTCCCGCCGTACGAAGCTGCGGAAGCTGCGCAAGGCATTGCAGTCCTTGCGAACGCTTCTCATTTAGATTATCGTCCGCCCCTATGTCCGAGATCGAGCCGCTCAGCCCGGCGGCGCGTCGTGCCGTGGCGTTTTCGATGATCGCGCTGCATGCGCTGGTCCTGTGGGCGCTGCTGCAGGTGCGCACCGCGCGCGAAGCGGTCGGCGAAGTCAGGCCGATCCTGGTCGACTTCCTCATTCCGCCGGCGCCGCCGAAGCGCGAAGCCGCGCCGCCTCCGCCGCCCGCTCCTGCCGAGCCGGTGCAGACGCCGCCTCCGCAACCCGCGCCGCCGGAGCCGGTGAAGACGCCGCCGCCTCCGAAGCCGATGGTCACGGTGAAGCCCGAACCGGCGAAGCCGAAGCCGGCCTACGTCGCACCGCCCCCGTCGGCGCCGAAGCCCGCGCCGGTGGCGCAGGCGGAGCCGCAGCCGGAACCCCGCCAGGCGCTGCCCGCGCCCGTCGCCCCAGTCGCCGAGAACACGCCCGCTGCGCCCGCCGAGCCCGCGGCGCCGCCCCCGCCGTCGGCGCCGAAGGAGATGTCGATCCGCTCGGTCTCCTATCTGACGCCGCCGGTGCTGAATTACCCGGCGCTCTCGCGCCGGCTTCAGGAGCAGGGGCGCGTCGACGTGCGCGTGCTCGTCGATGCGCTGGGCTTTCCGCGCGAGACGCAGGTGGCGCGTTCGTCCGGCTATCCGCGGCTGGACGAGTCCGCGCTCGCCACCGCGCGCGCGACGCGCTTCGTGCCCTACATGCAGAACGGCGTGCCGATGCCGTTCTGGGTCGTGATGCCGATGATCTTCGAATTGAGGAATTGAGGAGGAACCGAGCCGTGCCCGAACCGCAGACCACGTTGGGCTTCGCCCATTTCTACGCCCAGACCGACGCGATCGGCCGGGTCCTGCTGTGGATCCTGGTCGCCATGTCGGTGATCTCCTGGGTGCTGATCGCCCTCAAGGGGCTGTCGCAGATGATCCGCTCGCGCCACAGCGAGCAGTTCCTGCGCCTGTTCTGGAACGCGCGTTCGCTCGACGAGGTGAATGCCGAGATCCTCACGCACGGCGCGCGCGATCCGTTCTCCCATCTCACCGCGCACGCGATCAACGCGCGAGCGCATCACGCGCGCTACGGCGCGGCCAAGCTCTCCGAGGCGGGCAGCGCGCAGGACTTCGTCACGCGCACGATCAAGAAGGTGCTCGACGAGGAGAACACCCGGCTCGAAAACGGCCTGACGACGCTGGCCACGATCGGCTCGACTGCTCCTTTCGTCGGACTGTTCGGCACCGTGTGGGGCGTCTATCACGCGCTGGTGGCGATCGGCATTTCCGGCTCGGGGACGCTGGACAAGGTCGCCGGCCCGGTCGGCGAGGCGCTGATCATGACCGGCATCGGGCTGGCCGTCGCGGTGCCGGCGGTGGTCGCCTACAACGCGTTCTCGCGCGGCAACCGCGTACTGAACGGCAGGCTCGACGCTTTCGCCTTCGAGCTGCTCACCTTCCTGTCGATGGGCCAGGCGCTGCACGCGGGCGCGCGCGAGGCCAACGATTCGGTGCACGCGCTGCGGCCCGCCGCCCGGCACGCCTGAAGCGCAAGGGGCACGACGATGGCTTTCGCTTCCTTCGACCGCAGGAACGGTTCCGCGCCGATGGCCGACATCAACATGGTGCCGCTGATCGACGTGATGCTGGTGCTGCTCGTCATCTTCATCGTCACGGCGCCGCTGCTCACGCACGCGGTGCGCCTGGAGCTTCCGAAGGCCGACTCGCAGGTGAATCGCGTGGAGCCCGAGCGGATCGATTTCGCGATCGACGCGAGCGGGATGCGCTTCTGGAACGGCGAGCCGGTCAGCCGGGAGGAGGCCGCGCAACGCTTTCTCGCCCGCGGCCAGCAGGAGCCGCAGCCGGAGATCCATCTGCGGGCCGACCAGTCGGTTGCCTATCGCGCGGTGGCCGAAACGCTCGCCGATGCGGCGAAGGCCGGACTGGGCCGCATCGGTTTCGTCAGCGAACCGGAGACACGCTGACGCGCGAGCGCGCCGGGAGCCAGGGCATCCCGGCACGGTTTCTTCGTTGCCGGTTTTCTCAAAGGAAGGAAAAAGAATGAAACGACCCCGTCGTATGGCCCGCTTTCGCCGTGATGCGCGCGCGTCGCGGTCGTCGATTGCGCCGCTGTCGTCGCTGACCACGCTGATCGCCGGCCTGGGGGCCGCCGGCTTCGCCGTCGCTCAGCCGGTGGGCGCGGAACGCACGCAGCCGCCGGCTGCCGAGACCGTGCAGGCGGCCGACGAACAGCGGCAGCGCGAGGCGACCGGCATCCGGCCGGCTTCCGGCGCCGAGACCGTGCTGCCGGCGGTGCGTGCGCAGGGCACGGCCGAACCCGCTGCGGGCAAGGAGTCGCTGCGCGCCACCACGACGACGATCGGCAAGGGGCAGCAGGAACTGCGCGACATCCCGCAGTCGATCACCGTCGTCACCGAGCGGCTGATCGACGACCGCAACCTCGACACGCTGAAGGAGGCGCTGAAGAACACCGCCGGCATCAGCTTCCAGGCGGCCGAAGGCGCCGAGGAAGACATCCGGCTGCGCGGCTTCTCGCTGCAATCGACCGGCGACATCTTCATCGACGGCATGCGCGATCCGGCCTTCTACGAGCGCGACAGCTTCGACTGGGACCGGCTCGAGGTGCTGCGCGGGTCGGCGTCGATGCTGTTCGGGCGCGGCTCGACGGGCGGCGCGGTGAACCAGGTGACCAAGCATCCGGTGCTGGTCGACCAGAACGAGGTGGCCGTCACGCTGGGCAGCGGACACTTCGTGCGCACGGTGGGCGATTTCAACCTGAAGACCGGAGAGAACGCGGCGCTGCGGCTGAACGCGATGGTCAACCGCGCCGACCTGTACGGCGTGGACATCGACAAGTACGGCATCGCGCCGAAGTTTCGCTGGGGCATCGGCACGCGCAACGAGTTCGAGGTGGGCCTGTATCACCTGAAGAACGACAACGGCATCCATTACGGCCTGCCCTGGCTCACGCCCGGGCCGAACCGCGGCGGCGACTATCTTTGGCCGACCGACCCGGAGAACTACTACGGGATGGCGAGCGACTACGCGAAGACCGGCACGACGCAGGGCAACTTCACCCATCTATGGCGCATCGACACCGACGCCGAGCTGCGCACCGCCGTGCGCGTGGCGCGCTACGAGCGCGACCAGCGCGCCAGCGCGATCCGCTTCGCCAATGCCGCGCTGCAGCCGGGCAGGCTCGCCGTCACCTCCGACACGTTCAGCGATGCCACCGTGCTCACGCGCGGCACGAACAACAAGATCATGAACATGGACACCCGCTATCTGCAGAGCGACTACAGCGGCAAGCACCAGTGGTGGGGCCTGAAGCACTCGGTGCAGAGCGGCGTCGATTTCGCCGACGAGGACTTCGAGAACTTCGCCGCCACGGTGCCTGCGGGAGTCTCGCTGGCCAAGCCGACGACGAGGGTGGGCACCCCGGACGACGGCGCGAGGATCGCCGAGTCGCTGCGCAGCCTCTCGCGCAACCGCACCTTCGATGCGCAGGCTTTCGGCGCGTACGTGCAGGACCTGGTGCAGGTCGCTCCGGCATGGAAGCTGCTCGGCGGGCTTCGCTGGGACCGCTTCGAGGGCGAATACCGCAACATCTCGGTGGCCGCCCAGGCGAACAACCCCTGCTCGGTGACGCCCGCGAAGCGCATCAGCCGCACCGATTCGCTGCTCAGCAACCGCTTCGGCGTGCTGTACCAGCCGACCGAGCACCAGTCGTACCACCTGTCGTACGGCACCTCGTTCAACACCTCGGGCGACACCTACCAGTACGACGCCGGCAACGCGAAGGTGGATCCGGAGAAGAGCCGCAACATCGAACTCGGCGCGAAGCTCGACAGCGAAAGCGGACGCGTCACCACGCGCTTCGCGCTGTTCCACTCGACGAAGTACAACGAGCGCAACCGGGATGCCGACACCGCCAACGCGTGCAATTACGTGCTGTCGGGCAAGCGGCACGCGGCGGGCCTCGAGTTCGACGTCGCCGGGCGCATCACGCCGCTGTGGGAAGTCTTCGTTTCCTATTCCTGGATTCCGGTCGCCAGGGTGGACGAATCGACCGGCGTCGGCGGCGCCGAACCCGAGGGCTCGCGCCCCGGACTGACGCCGCGACATACGGCCTCGCTGTGGACCACGTATCGGCTGGCGCCGCAGTGGCGGCTGGGCGGCGGGCTCACGGCGCGCAGCAAGGACAAGCCGGTGGGCCTGGCGGCAGGCAGCCGGATCGAGGCGCCGAGCTTCGTCACCGCCGACCTGATGGCCGAATACACGATGAACGACATCGTCTTCCGGTTCAACCTGTTCAACGTCACCGACAAGCACTACGCGGACTTCCTCTATCGCGGCCACTACATCCCGGGCCGTCCGCGCACGCTGCAGGCGACGGTCACCTACACGTTCTGAAGATCGCATCCGGGCCGCTGCGCTGCCACGGCCGGCCAGCGGCCCGCAAATCGGCTGACGGAACTTGCAGGGCCTCCCGATTGCAACTGCATGCGGATCTGCGACACATCGGAGGGGCAGCGCCATGTCGGAACCGGGCGACAGCGAGCGGACTTCGGACGCCTGGCCGGACGTAGCCAGCGCGGCGCTCCGGATCGCCTTCGGCATCATCTGGGCGATCGGAGCCGCTTTCACCTGGACCGATCGCTTCGCCGCGAACTACGTCGGCTACCTGCACAACGCCGCGCAGGGGCAACCGTCCTGGTCGGCATGGTGGTTCGACATGTGGATCGCGCTGGTCACGCCTCACGCGATGCTGTTCGTGTGGCTCACCCGCATCGCCGAAACGCTGCTCGCCATCGCATTGCTGGTCGGGTTCGCGCGCAAGACCACCTACGTGCTCGGCGCGCTGTTCAGCCTGCTGATCTGGTCGACCGCCGAAGGCTTCGGCGGGCCGTACACGGTGGGTGCGACGAACATGGGGGCCGCGCTCACCTACGTCCTGATCTTCCTGTTGCTGATCGGGATCAACTATCGCGGCGGTACCAGTCCGTACAGCGTCGATTACCTGATCGAGCGGCGCTGGCCGGCCTGGAGACGCATTGCCGAATGGAGCCGCGGCGTGCCGCTGCATGCGCCGCCCCCGTCGTCGGCCGCGGCACAGGTCACGGCGATCGTCGGGATCGCGCTGCTGGTGTTCTTCCTGATCGGCGGCCTGCAGAGCACGATGCACGTGGCGGCGCCCACGCCCACCGCAGCGGCTTCCGCGGTATCGCCGCTGTCGCTCGCGTCGAAGGAGCCGATCGGCAAGGCCCGCGATGCGCGCCTGCCCCCGCTCACGGACGGACCGAGCGTGAACGTGACGATCGAGTCGACCGACAAGACCGTGGCGATCGCCAACGGGGTCGAGTACCAGGCGTGGACCTTCGGCGACGAGGTTCCCGGACCGGTGATCCACGTGCGCCAGGGCCAGACGGTGAACGTGACCTACATCAACCGCGGCACGATGGAGCACTCGCTCGATTTCCATTCCGCGATCACGCCGCCCGACCTGCACTACGTCGACCTGAAGCCCGGCGAGAAGCTCACCTATTCGTTCGTCGCCGAGGTGCCGGGCGCATTCGTCTATCACTGCGGCACGCCGCCGGTGCTGCTGCACATGGCCAGCGGCATGTACGGAGCGATCGTCGTCGATCCCGAGACGCCGCTGCCGCCGGCGGTCGAGAGCTACGTGATCGTGCAGAGCGAGTGGTATACGCAGCAGATCGAGGGGCAGCTGATGGGGCCGAACTACGAGAAGATGCTGGCCGAGCGTCCCGACGAAGTCGTGTTCAACGGCGTGGCGTTCCAGTACCGCGACCGGCCGCTGACGGCGCAGGCCGGCAAGCGGGTGCGCATCTACTTCGTCAATGCCGGTCCGAGCCTGTGGTCGTCGTTCCACGTGATCGGTGCGATCTTCGACCGCGTCTATCCCGACGGCGATCCCGCGCACGCGTTGACCGGCGTCTCCACCCACACCGTCGGGCCCGGCGCGGGTGCGATCTTCGACCTCGTGATTCCCGAGGCGGGCCACTACCCGTTCGTCGATCACAGCTTCGCGCACCTGATGATCGGTGCGCAGGGCGTCCTCGAGGTGCAATCGCCGGGCGGCGCACGGGGCGCGCCGCCGATCGAACGGGCCGAACCGGCGCCGGCGGCGCCGGCCGCGGCGGCTTCCGCGGGCACCCCGCCCGCGGCCGCTGGCCCCTACAAGTTCGATGCGGCGCGCGGCGCGTCTCTCTACGGCACCCATTGCGCCGCCTGCCACCAGCCCGCCGGAACGGGATTGACCGGCGCCTTCCCGCCGCTGAAGGGAAACGCGACCGTGCTCGACGCCAACCCGGCCACGCAGATCGACACGATCCTGCACGGTGCGCAGGGCGTGCCGATCGACGGGGTCACCTACCCCAGCGCGATGCCGCCGTTCGCCGCCATGTTGAACGATGCCGACGTCGCCGACATCGCCAACCACGAGCGAACCGCGTGGGGCAACCAGGGCAAGCTCGTCACCGCGGACCAGGTGAAGGAAGCGCGGGCGAAGCGCCCGGCCAGGTAGCGCCGAAGGCTTTCACCAGGCCGACATCCGGGCTGCTACATTCGCAGTCCGATGGAAGCCATCGATCAACTGCTGCTGGTGGGAGCGCTGGTGATGTTCGCCGGCATCCTGCTCGGAGCATTTTCTTCGCGCTTCGGCATCCCGTTCCTGTTGGTGTTCCTGCTGGTGGGAATGCTCGCCGGCGAGAACGGCATCGGCGGCATCGATTTCGACGACCACCGGCTCGCCTTCGTGGTCGGCAACCTCGCGCTGGCGATCATCCTGCTCGACGGCGGGCTGCGCACCAAGCTCGCCACCTTCCGCGTCGTGCTGCGGCCCTCGCTCGTCCTCGCTTCGCTCGGCGTCGTGCTCACGGCGCTGCCCACGGGTCTATTCATGGCGTGGATCTTCGACATCGACTGGCGGCTCGGCCTGCTGCTCGGCTCGATCGTCGGATCGACCGATGCCGCGGCGGTGTTCGCGCTGCTGCGCGCGAGCGGAACGCGACTGAACGAACGCGTCGCCAACACGCTCGAGATCGAGTCGGGAATCAACGACCCCACGGCGATCTTCCTCACGACGCTGATGATCGAGGTGCTGATGGCACCCGAGGAGCTGGCGGGCTTCGGGCTGGTGCGCCAGCTCGTCGTGCAGTTCGGCCTGGGCGGCATCCTCGGGCTCGCGCTCGGCCAGGCGATGGCGTGGACGATGCGGCGCGCGCAGGTCGGAGAGGGCCTGAGCGCGCTGCTGCTGTGCTCGGGCGGCGTGACCGCCTTCGCGCTCACCGGCGTGCTGGGCGGCAGCGGCTTCGTCGCCGTCTACCTGGTCGGACTCACGGTCGGCAACCGTCTTCGGCGCACCGCGGAGAACCTGCTGCGCGCGATGGACGGCATGGCGTGGCTCGCGCAATCGAGCATGTTCCTGCTGCTCGGCCTGCTGGTGACGCCGGCCGAGCTGCCGGCGATCGCCTGGCAGGCGCTGGCGGTATCGGCGTTCCTGATGCTCGTCGCGCGGCCGCTGGCGGCGTGGCTGTGCCTGCTGCCGTTCAACTTCGTGCCGCGCGAGGTGGCGTTCATGGGCTGGATCGGCCTGCGCGGCGCGGTGCCGATCGTTCTGGCCGTCTTTCCGCTGCTCGCCGGCGTGCCCGACGCGGAGCTGCTGTTCAACGTCGCCTTCGTCGTCGTCGTGACCTCGCTGCTGCTGCAGGGGTCGTCGGTGCCCTTCGCCGCGCGCCGCTTCGGCGTGGGACTGCCGCCGCGCGACGAGCCGCGCGTGCGTCCCACGCTGTCCGACGACAGCCTCGCGGTGCTCGAGTTCCGCATCGGCGAGCGCTCGCCGGTGCTCGGCATGGACCTGCGCACGCTGATGCTGCCCGACGGCGCGCGCGTGGTCGGCGTGCTGCGCGCGGGCGCCGTCGCGCACGACGACGATGCCGGCGCGCTGCGGCGCGACGACGTCGTGATGCTCGTGGCGCCCGACGTCGAGGTCGATCACCTGTCCGACATGTTCACCAGCGTGGATGCTGCTGCGCGGCGTCGCTTCTACGGCGACTTCGTGCTCGAGGGCGCCGCCTCGTTCGCCGAGGTCTGCGCGGCCTACGGCTGCGAGATGCGCGCCGAGTTCGACGGCCTGTCGCTGGACGAGGCGATGCGCCGCCACGCGCGCAATCTCGTCGAAGGCGACGCGGTGCAGATCGCGGGGCTGCTGCTGATCGCCCGCGAGGTCGTCGGCGGACGCGTGGCGAAGGTGGGGCTCAAGCTCGAGCGCGCGGGGGGGCGCGGAGGATCGCGGGCGGCGTGAGAGACGCCCGTGCCGAGCGACGCATCCGCGCTCGTCTCCTCAGCGCCCAGCGCTCAGCGCAGGTCCTCGTCGAAGTACTCGCCCGGCGCGCGCACGATCGGCATCGCGCGCTGCTCCTCGCGCTGTCGCATCTCGACGCGGCGGATCTTGCCCGAGATCGTCTTCGGAAGATCGGCGAATTCGAGCCGGCGGATGCGCTTGTACGGCGCGAGGCGCTGCCGGCAGAAGCGCAGGATGTCGGCGGCCGTGTTCTCGTCGGCGGAATGGCCGGCGACGAGCACGACGAAGGCCTTGGGTACCGCCAGGCGCAGCGGATCGGGCGAGGGCACGACCGCGGCCTCGGCCACCGCCTCGTGCTCGATCAGCACGCTCTCCAGCTCGAAGGGGCTGATCCGGTAGTCGCTCGCCTTGAACACGTCGTCGGCGCGACCGACGTAGGTGATGTAGCCGTCTGCGTCGCGCTGCGCGACGTCGCCGGTATGGTAGTGGCCGTTGCGCATCACCTGCGCGGTGCGTTCGTCGTCGTCGGCATAGCCGGGCATCAGGCCCACCGGCTGCACCGAGAGATCGAGCGCCACTTCTCCCTCGTCGGCCGGTTCGTCGTTCGCATCGAGCAGCGCGATGCGAAAGCCCGGCAGCGGTCGGCCCATCGAGCCGGGCTTCAGCGGCTGTCCCGGCGGATTGCCGACGATGCAACTGGTCTCGGTCTGGCCGTAGCCGTCGCGGATCGTCAGGCCCCACGCATCGCGCACCTGCTGGATCACTTCGGGATTCAGCGGCTCGCCGGCGGAGACCAGCTCGCGCAGCTTCACCGGCCAGGCGCGCAGGTTTTCCTGGATCAGCATTCGCCAGACGGTGGGCGGCGCGCACAGCGTGCGGACCTCGGCGCGAACGAGCTGGTCGAGCGCGCGCTTCGCGTCGAAGCGCGCCATGTTGAAGGCGTATACGCAGGCGCCGGCGTTCCACGGCGCGAAGAAGCAGCTCCACGCGTGCTTGGCCCAGCCCGGCGACGAAATGTTCCAGTGCACGTCGCCCGGCTGCAGACCGATCCAGTACATCGTGGACAGGTGTCCCACCGGATAGCTCTGGTGCGTGTGGCGCACGAGCTTGGGCTTGCTGGTCGTGCCCGAGGTGAAATAGAGCAGCAGCGTCTCGTCGGGACGGGTTTCGGCTTTCGGCGCGTACTCGGGCGACGCGTCGTCGGCGCCGGCGTAGGAGATCCAGCCGGCGGGCGGCGCATCGACGCAGATGCGCGTGCGATTTCCGGCGATGCCGTCGAAGCGATCGGCGTTGGCCGAGCGCGTGACGATGTGCGCCACATGGCCTCGCTCGATGCGGTCGGCGAGGTCGTCGCGCGTGAGCAGGTTGGTGGCCGGAATCATCACGGCGCCGATCTTGATGCAGGCGAGCATCGTCTCCCACAGCGCGACCTCGTTGCCGAGCATCAGCAGCACGCGGTCGCCGCGGCGCACGCCGAGCGATTCGAGCCAGTTGGCGACGCGGTTCGAGCGCTCGCGCAGCTCGGCGAAGCTGCGCCGCTTTTCGGAACCGTCGTCTTCGACGATCCACAATGCGGTGCCGTCGTTGCCGCGCGCCATGTCGTCGAAGTGGTCGAGCGCCCAGTTGAAGTGCTCGAGCTGCGGCCAGCGGAACGACGCGACCGCGGCGTCGTAGTCGGCGCGATGCGCGAACAGAAGGTCGCGTGCAGCGCGAAAGCGGGCGAGGTTCTCGTTCATTCGGGTCTCCGGCGGGTCGGACAACCATACCGAAAAAACGGCGGCTGCGCGGGTTAAGATCGTTCGATGGACGAGGCAATCCTGGACATCGTCGTCATCGGGGCCGGCACCGCCGGATTGGCCGCACTACGCGAGATCCGCAAGCGCAGCGAGCGCTTCGCACTGATCGACGACGGTAAATGGGGGACGACCTGCGCGCGCGTCGGCTGCATGCCGTCCAAGGCGCTGATCGAAGCCGCCAACGCATTTCACCGACG
>CALCZN010000360.1:0-2609 GCA_937903095.1 uncultured Burkholderiales bacterium | reverse complement strand
TCGGCACCCTCACCTTCCATTCGCCGGACGGCCTTGGCGTGAACGGCACCCCCGTCTCGGGAAGCGGCGGGACACTCGCGGGTCATGCCGCCCAGGACGTGCTCGGACTGGGATTCGACGTCGACCAGCTGCTGCCGGTCGTCGGCGCCATCCTGCACAATTCCATCGGGCCGTTCGCCTACGACCTGGCCTCGATCGAACCGACCTTGTCGCTCGGCATCAGCCAGACGTCGACTTTCGACCCCACCGTGATGGTCGGCCTCCACTTCAACGGTCCGGTGATCGACACGAGGACGAACACCGTCACGCGCGACGTGAGGTTCGCCGTCGGCGACAGCGTGGCGCTGATGCCGGCATCGATCGGCTCGGGCAGTCTTCTCGACGATCTCGCGATCACGCCCACCTTCTCGCTCGCGAACACCTTCACCAACGTCACGCAACTCACGCTGGCTGCGATGCTGGACGTGCAGGCGCTCGCCCTGACGGCGCCGGTACAGCTGGGACCCGCCTGCTGCGACCCGATCGTGCTCGACCGCTACGTCCTGGGGTCGATCGGGCCGGCCGATCCCTTCCAGATCGACGTGCCGTCGATCACGACGGGTACGCGGACCGTCGACAGGGGCGTGTCCGCGCAAGCCGGCGGAGTCGGTGCACTGGAAGCCTGGTACGAGGCGGCCCAGGCCGGAATCCGGGCGCTCGCCGTTTCCACCCCCGACGATTCGGGACATGCGGACTATCAGCTCTGGGCCGGCGACGCGTACATCGACACCGTATCCGGCCGGCTGCTCACGACGCCCATTGCGCCGGGCGCCGGCGGCGATTCGTGCCTGAGCCGCCTGGATGTGTGCGACATCATGCTGCTGGCCGACCAGGACATCGAGTTCATCGACCACGCGAATCCGAACAACGTCCTCGACCTCGGCAGGCTGCTCTGCATCTTCTGCGTCGATCAGTCCGTCCCTGCCGCCACCCTGTCGCTGCTCGACGACGAGGGCAACCCGCTGTTCTTCTCCGATGTTCGCGACTTCCCGAAGATTCCGACCGTCGGACAGATACTGGATTCATCGAGCCCCTTCTACGACGAGCGGCTGGCCGCCAGCCAGTATTTCGATCGCGAAGTCGTCACGCCCGCCGAGAGTCCCCGAAGAACACCCGAGCCGGCAACGCTGGTGCTGTTCGGTTCCGGCTTCATGATCGGCGCGGCGGTGCGCCGGCGGCAGCCGCGCCGTTGATCCGGCCGGATCGGGCGGTCCGGCAGGGGGGAATTGCGGCGCAGCCGGCAATTGCTGCTGATAGCATCCATTCGGGTCTGCCTGGGAATTGGCCCGAACGGAGAAGGCGGTGGGAATCCGGCCAGAGAAGATCGGCGGCTTCCTCGAGGCTGCCTACGACCTGGACGCGAACGACTCCGAATGGCTCGCCGCAATGGCGGAGCGCGTGCGAGCCGTGTTCGGACGTACGGGGCCTACGCAATCGGTCATCTACGACGCTTCGGACGTCAACGCCTTTCGGGTCGAATGCCTGCGTTTCGCGCTGATGGACGAGCGCGAGATCGATGCCGTGATGCGCGGGCTGCGCTGGTTCACCCCCACGTTCGTCGCCCGGACCTTCCGTTCGACGCTCGTCGGCGGCGAGCGCGAGGCCGGGCCCGAGATGGCTGCATTCTACGACGGCATGCGACGCTTCGGGCTGATGGACGCCTTCAACATCAACGGGCTCGATCCGTGCGGGCTCGGCGTCCTGCTCAGGCTCTGGACGCGCAAGCCCGTGAAACTGGCGCCCGCAGAACTGTCGGTCCTGCGCCGTCTCGCGCATCATCTGTCGTCCGCGTTCCGCTACCGGCGCCGCCTGCAGGCGCTCGGCACGGCGGCGACCGCGACCGATGACGCCGAAGCGATTCTCGACGCGCGCATGCGCGTGGTACACGCCGCTGGACCGGCACAGAGCAAGGCGGCGCGCAACGAACTGACGGAAACCGCGAAGGCGAGAGACCGTATGCGCGTGGATCACCGGCAACCGGTCGAGCACCTCGGCCGATGGCCGGCCTTGAGCTGGGCGCGCTGGACGCTCGTCGACTCGTTCCAAGAAGGCGGCCGGCGCTACATCGTCGCACGCGAGAACCAGACGCAGGTGCACGGCCTGTCGGCGCTGTCGGATCGCGAACGCCAGGCCGTCGCCTATCTCGCCGTCGGCCTCACGACGAAGGAGACTGCCTACGCGCTCGGCATTGCCGCCGTGACCGTCCGCGTCCTGCTCGCCCGGGCCACCGAGAAGCTGGGAGTACGGTCGCGCGCTGCCCTGCTCGAGCATCCGGAAGTGCGGCGGCTCGTTCCTGTTGATTCCAGCGTAGCTGTAGTGCTGCCTCGATGATGAGCTGGCTGCGGCACTCGGAGTGATGCGGCTGAATCGCAAGCGTCAGCAGGCTCGAGGCGCATCACCGCGCCATCAGCGCGAACACGCCCCAGCCCAGATACTCACGCGTGTAAGCAGCGTAGCGCCCGGGTTCCGAGCTCAGTCTGGCTCGGACCTCTTTCGCGAACTCGTCGTCGGGATTGGCGTCGAGCCACCGGCGCATGGTGAGCCATTTGGCCGCCTCGTATCTGTCCCAC
>CALCZN010000359.1:0-5942 GCA_937903095.1 uncultured Burkholderiales bacterium | reverse complement strand
GACGTTCTTCGGCTCGAGGAACACCTCGTAGCTCCAGGTGCCGCCCTCGCGGCCGGTGCCGCTCGCCTTCGTGCCGCCGAAGGGCTGGCGCAGGTCGCGCACGTTCTGGCTGTTGACGAAGCACATGCCGGCTTCGATCGCGGCGGCGACGCGGTGCGCGCGCCCCAGGTTCTCGGTCCAGACATAGCTCGACAGGCCGTACGCGACGTCGTTGGCCAGGCGGATCGCCTCGGCCTCGTCGCCGAAGGGGATCAGGCAGGCCACCGGCCCGAAGATCTCCTCCTGCGCGATGCGCATCCGATTGTCGACGTCGGCGAACACCGTGGCGCGCACGAAGTTGCCGCGAGCCACGTGTGCCGGAAGCTCGGGCGGCTCGAGCCCGCCGACCAGCAGCGTGGCGCCTTCGCGCGGGCCCAGCTCGATGTAGCTGCGCACCTTCGCGAGGTGGCCCTGGCTGATCATCGGACCGATGATCGTCTTCTCGTCCATCGGGTCGCCGACGACAATGCGGCTCGCGCGCTCGGCGAAGCGCTGCACGAACTCCGCGTAGAGGCCGCGCTGCACAAGGATGCGCGAGCCTGCGGTGCAGCGCTCGCCGTTGTTGCTGAAGATCATGAACACCGCCGCGTCGAGCGCGCGCTCGAAGTCGGCGTCGTCGAAGACGACGAAGGGGCTCTTGCCGCCCAGCTCCATGCTGAATTTCTTCAGGCCCGCGGCCTGCACGATGCGGTTTCCGGTGGCGGTGCTGCCGGTGAAGCTGATCGCGCGCACGTCCGGATGCATGCACAGCGGCTCGCCCACTTCGCGTCCGTAGCCGTGCACGACGTTGAGCACCCCGCGCGGAATGCCCGCTTCGAGCGCGAGCTCGCCCAGCCGCGCGGCGGTCAGCGGCGACAGTTCGCTCATCTTCAGCACCGCGGTGTTGCCGAAGGCGAGCGCCGGCGCCACTTTCCAGGTGGCGGTCATGAACGGCACGTTCCACGGACTGATCAGCGCGCACACGCCCACCGGGTGGTAGAGCGTGTAGTTCAGATGCGTCGGCGTGGGATAGGTGTGACCGTCCACGCGCGTGCACATCTCGGCGAAATAGTGGAAGTTGTCGGCCGCGCGCGGCACCAGCGCCTTGCCCGTCTGCGCGATCGTCTGGCCGGTGTCGGCGGTTTCGGTGTGCGCAAGCTCCGGCACCTTCGCCGAGATCAGCTCGCCGAGCCGATCGATGCAACGCGCCCGCTCGGTAGCGGGCAGGCCCGCCCATTTCGGGAACGCCGCCTTCGCCGCAGCCACGGCCGCGTTCACCTCGTCGACGCCGCCCTGTGCAACCTCGGCCAGTACCTCCTGCGTGGCCGGATTCGTCGTTTCGAAGTAGCGCCGGCTCGCGACCGGCTCGCCGTCGATCAGGTGTTCGATGCGCACTCGTGCTGCTCCAGGATTCCGTAGACCTCGTCGCCGACGATCGTGCTCGACAGCCGGCCGATGCCGTCGATCTCGCAGACGACCTCGTCGCCGACGTTCACGTTGGTCACGCCCTCGGGCGTGCCGGTGAGGATGACGTCGCCCGCCTGCAGCGTCATGAAGGCGCTCAGGTATTCGATCAGCCAGGCGACGTCGCGGATCATGTTCGCCGTGGTGCCGCTCTGCACGACGACGCCGTTGACGATCGTGCGCAGCGCGAGCGCCTGCGGATCGGGCACGTCGGCCGCATCGACCAGCCACGGTCCGAGCACGGTGCCGCCGTCGCGGTTCTTCGCGCGCAGGTTCGGGCGATACCAGTTCTCGAGGTAGTCGCGCACCGCGTAGTCGTTGCAGACGGTGTAGCCGGCAACGTGGCGCAGCGCGTCGGCGCGCTTCACGCGATGCGCGGTCGCGCCGATCACCACCGCCAGCTCGCATTCGTAGTGCATGAAGTGCACGCCGGCGGGCCGGCGCACGACGCCGCGGTGACCGAGCGTCGAGCCGGGCGTCTTCAGGAAGACGAGCGGCTCATCCTTCTCGCCGATCGTCAGCTCCTTCGACAGCTCCTTCACGTGGTCGGCGTAGTTCAGCCCGAGCGCAACGATCGTTCCCGGCTCGAAGGGCGGCAGCCAGACGACCTCGTTCTCGCGCAGCACGCGACCGTCGGCCAGCCGCAGCCCGGCATCGTGCGGTTGCGCCTCGTGCAGCGCCCCGGCGAAGGCGACGCGAGCGGTCTTCACGATGCATCCCCTTCGCGCGCGGCAAGCGCTTCGCCGTGCAGCGCGCCGATCGGCTCGCATTCCACCGACCAGCGCTGGCCGGCCTCGATCGTCGGCGCCGGATGGCGCACGCCGAGCAGCAGCACGTCGCCGGCGTGCAGCGTCATGAATTCGCTGACGTCGGCGATCAGTTGCGCCGCCGGGCGCAACAGTCCGGAGGTGTCCGCCACGCGCTCCACGGAGGGCTCGCCGGCACGGATGCGCAGCGTGGCGCGGTCCGGGTCGAGCGCGTCGAGCGCGACGACGCGCGGACCGAGGACGCACGAAGCGTCGAACGCGCGCTCGCGCACGCTGGGGCGGTACAGGCTTTCGTGCGGCACGTACAGATCGACGACGAGCGTGCAGCCGGCGACGAAGGACATCGCTTCGGCGGCCGGCACGCGGCAGGCGGCGCGGCCGATCACCAGACTGATCGAGGCGCCCACGCACAGGCTGCGCGCGCCCGCCGGGAGGGGCGTGCGCGCGCCATCGGGCGCGAAGGTGTTGCGCGGCTTGACGTAGAGCACCGGTGCACGGGGCGGTGCGCGGTAAGGCGGCTGGTGCGCGGTCTCGCCGAGCGCCGCCAGCGCGGCCGGGTCGTTCAGCAGCGCGCCGACGACGACGCCCGACAGCCGCCAAGGCGGGAAGTCGAAGACGGGCAGGGGAGACCTGTGCATGGCGGCCGAACGTAAAGGGGGCGGCTTCATCGACGCGTAGCGACCGAGTGTACCGTGGATGATCTGGCGTCGATCCGCGCCTTCAGCAGTGCGACGAAGCTCTCGGCGGCAGGCGAGAGCGACGCGCCTTTTCGCGTGGCGATCGACAGGCTGCGCGTCACGACAGGGTCGACGAGCCGGATCGCCGCGAGCCGTCCGCTGTAGAAATAGCGCGTGAAATACGACGGAAGCACGGAGATGCCGAGACCATGCCGCGTCAGCGAGAGTGCCGTGGAGAGGTATGAGACCTCGTAGGCGGGCTCGAAGCGCACGCCGATGCGCGTCATGGTGTCGTCGATGAGCGAGCGGATTCCGCTGCCCTTCTTCACGGTGACCGTGGGGTGCGCGGCGACTTCGCTCCAGGCGATCTTCCTGCGGCGGGCGAGCGGCGAATCGACATTGCAGATCACGCACATCCGATCGGCTATCAGCGGTGCAAGCTCGACGTCGGCCGACGGACCGGGCGGAGTGCCGATGCTCAACTCCACGGTTTCGTCCGCGACCGCGCCGATCAGATCCTCGGGCGCGAGGTCGTGCAGCTTCACGGTAATGGTGGGAAATCGCTCGCGGAACTCCACCAGTGCCGCAGGCACGAGCGACGAGGCCACGGCGGGCGAGGCCCCGAGCTCGAGTCGACCGTGCCTTCGCCTCGCGACGTCGTCGAAGCCTCGTTCGAGCTCGGTCAATTCTCTCAGGATGCGCTCCGCGCGCGCGATCGCCTCGTGTGCGGCTGCCGTGGGTCGTAACGAGCGCGTCGTGCGATCGAACAACCGGACGCCGATCGATTCTTCGAGCTGGCGGATCGCCACGCTTGCCGCGGGCTGGGTGATGAACAACTGCTCGGCGGCGCGCGTCAGGCTGCCGAGCCGGTAGACGTTGACGAAGGCCTGCAGCTGCCGGAGGTTGACATTCATTAGAAAGGAGTATGAACCGCGACGAATAATCAATTTTACGGCCAGTTTCGCCCGTGCAAGCATCCCGAAAAACAGGCTGCGGCGATGCCCGGCGTTCGGACGCCTCGCATCGGGTGCGGCCATCCATCGAATCGCGAAAACCAGGAGACCGGGATGAGCCTTGTCGTCGACATCCACACGCACATGCTGAACCGCGAGTGGCTCGATCTTTTGAAGTCGTACGGCGGTCCGCGCTATTCCGTCGCGCGGGTCGATCCCGGCGTCGAAGCGGTCCACAAGGACGGCGCCCCTTTCATGACCCTCACGCCGGGCATGTTCGACTACGGCATGCGCATCCGCAACATGGACCGTGCGCGGGTCGATCTCGCCGTCGTTTCCCTCACCTGCCCGAATGCCTATTGGGGCGGCCCCGAGATCAGTCTGCGCGCGGCGCGGCTCGTCAACGACGACATGGCGTCGGCGCAGCGGCAGTATCCCGAACGGATCCGGTGGTTCGCATCCCTGCCGTGGCAGTACCGCGACCTCGCGCTGGACGAACTCGCGCGAGCCTGCAATGCAGGTGCGGTCGGCGTCATGGTGCTCGCGAACATCGGAGGCCGATCGCTCACCGATCCGGCCTTCGCCGAGATCTGGCAGGCGATCGACGATCGGCGCCTGCCGGTGCTCGTGCATCCCACCGACCCTCCGGGCGCGGGCGAGATGGACATGGCAGATCACAACCTGATTCCGCCGGTCGGATTCACGTTCGACACTTCGCTGGCGATCGCGCGCTGCATCTACGACGGCTTTCTCGACCGGTATCCGAACCTGAAGCTGATCGCTTCGCATGGCGGGGGCGCATTGCCTTATCTCGTCGGCCGCCTCGACATCTGCCACGAGCGGATTCCGCGGTGCCGGGCACGCACGCAGGAGCGCCCGAGCAACTACATGCGGCGCGTGTTCGTCGATACCGTCGTCTTCACGCAGGAAGCGCTCGAGATGTGCGTGAAGGTGTGCGGACCGGACAATGTTCTCTACGGTTCGGACTACCCGCACAACATCGGAGACATGACCGGTTGTCTCGCGCGCGTGGACGACCTGCCCGACGGCATCCGGCATCTGGTGCGCGGAGCCAACGCGCAGCGCATCTTCGATCTCGGCTGAAACCATATTTCGCCAACGAGGAGACGGGAAATGGATCGACGCAGACTGTTGGGAGGACTCGGCGGCGGATTCGGCCTGCTGGCGCTCGCATCGGTGCCGCGCGCCGCGCTTGCGCAAGCGGACAGGCCGATCGTTCTCGTGGTTCCCTATGCGCCCGGCGGCACCAGCGATCTGCTGGGCAGGTTGATCGCCCAGCATCTCGGAGCCGCGGCCGGCCGCACGATCGTCGTCGAGAATCGCCCGGGTGCGGGAACCGGCGTGGGCGCGAGTTACGTGGCTCGTGCCGCGGCCGACGGCACGACGCTGCTGCTCGCGACGAGCACGACCCTCGCGATCAACCCTTCCCTGTATCCGAAGCTGGCGTACGACCCGGCGACGGAATTCGCGCCGGTCGGTCTGGTCGCGGCGGTGCCGTTCATGCTCGTCGTCCATCCTTCGCTGAAGGTGAACAACGTCGCCGAACTCGTGTCGTTCGCGAAGCGCGATCCGGATGTCCTGAACTACGGGTCGGCCGGCAACGGAAGCCCGCAGCACCTGATCGCGGAGATGTTCAAGGCCGCCGCCGGCATCCGGATGCAGCACGTGGCCTACAAGGGTTCCGCGCCGGCAATCACCGACCTGGTGGGCGGCCAGATCAACGTCATGTTCAGCGACTTCGCCCCGGCGATGCCGCATGTGCAGTCCGGAGCGCTGAAGGCGCTCGCGGTGACCACGGCGACGCGCGTGCCTTCGATTCCCGACTTGCACACGATCGCCGAATCCGGGGTGCCGGGTACCGCCGACTTCGAGGCGGTAGCGTGGCAAGGCGTGGTGGCGCCGGCGGCGACGCCGAAGGACGCGATCGCGCAACTGCATCGTCGGCTGACGACGGCAATGGCCCTGCCAGAAGCGCAGGCGAAACTGCGAGCGCTCAACGTCGAGCCGCGCACGAGCGAGAGTCCGGCGCAGTTCGCCGCCTA
>CALCZN010000358.1:0-3889 GCA_937903095.1 uncultured Burkholderiales bacterium | reverse complement strand
GCGGCATCGCTGCAGGTCGGCGATCCACGACTGCAGCGTCCCGATCCAGAGCGACGGCTCGATGCCGGCCAACGCGTCGGCGGCTCGCACTACCGGAGTTTCCGGAAGCGAGGACAAGGTCTCCACGACAAGCCGATGAGTGGACGCTGTCGCGGGATCGGCGAATCCGCGCGCGCGCAGCGGCGCGCCGCCGGCCGCGGCGAGCCACTGTGCGGCCTGCGCGCGCTCGGCGCCCGTCTGCGCGACGAGCCAGTCGATCGCCGCTGCCGGCGCCGGAAGCGGCAGCGGCACCGCCAGGCAGCGCGAGCGGATCGTCGCCGGCAGCGCATCGGGCCGGTGCGTGACGAGCAGGAAACGCGTGCCTGCGCCGGGCTCCTCGAGCGTCTTGAGCAACGCGTTGGCGGCGGCGACGTTCAGCGCGTCGGCGGGGTCGATGCGCACCACCTTGCAGCCGCCGCGATGCCCGCCCACGCCGACGAAGCGCTCGAGCGCACGCACCTGGTCGATGCGGATGTCGGTCGACGCAGCGCACGCGCGTCGCGTCCGCGGCGCGGCTCCGGCGCCCTCTGCCGCCTGCTCGACGGCGGGCGACAGCACGCGCAGATCGGGGTGGCTGTCGTGCGCGATCCATCCACAGGCGGCGCAGCAGCCGCAGGCCGAGCCGTCGGCGGCCGGCGACTCGCACAGCCAGGCGCGCGCCAGTTCGGCGGCGAAATCCGACTTGCCGATCCCGGCCGGCCCGTGCACGAGCAGCGCGTGATGGGAACGATCGCGCTGTGCGAGAACCGCCCGCCAGGCGATGTCGAGCCAAGGATAGATCATATGGAACAGAGCTTTAAGAGATCTTCCTCGAGCACCTCTCGAACTTCATCGACGCTGCCGCTGCCGTCGATCCGGACGATGCGCGCGGGGTCGGCGGCGGCGCGTTGACTATAGCCGTCGCGCACCCGCCGGAAGAATTCGAGGTCCTCGCTCTCGAAGCGATCCGACGCCCGCGAACCGGAACGACGCCGCGCCGCCACTTCCGGCTCGACGTCGAACCAGTAGGTGCGCGTCGGCTGCAGCGCGCCGTGCACCCACGATTCGAGCCAGGCGATGCGCTCGGCGGCGGCGCCGCGGCCCGCGCCCTGATATGCCCAGGTGGAATCGGTGAAGCGGTCGCAGACGACCCAGGCGCCGCGCTCGAGCGCGGGAAGGATGCGCCGCTCGAGGTGATCGCGCCGGGCGGCGAACACCAGCATCAGCTCGGTTTCGAGCGACATCGGGCGATGCAGCAGCAACTCGCGCAATGCTTCGGCCAGTTCGGTGCCGCCGGGTTCTCGCGTGGCGAGCACCTCGTGGCCGCGCGCGCGCAGCCAGTCGATCGATTGTGCGACGTGCGTGCTCTTGCCCGCGCCGTCGATGCCTTCGAAGGTGACGAAACGGCCCTTCATCGGCCCCCTCGCTGGTAGCGCGACACGGCGCGGTTGTGGCTGCCCAGGTCGGACGAGAACTCGCTGGTGCCGTCGCCGCGCGAGACGAAGTACAACGCACTCGTGTCGGCCGGACGCAGCGAGGCCTCGATCGATGCTCTGCCGGGCAGCGAGATCGGCGTCGGCGGCAGGCCGGTCCGCGTGTAGGTGTTGTACTCGGTATCGGCCTGCAGGTCGCGTTTGCGCAGGTTGCCGTCGAAGCGCTCGCCCATGCCGTAGATCGTCGTGGGATCGCTCTGCAGCAGCATTCCGCGCCGCAGCCGGTTGACGAAGACCGCGGCCACCTTGTCGCGCTCTTCGGCGAGCCCGGTTTCCTTCTCGACGATCGACGCGAGCACCAGCGCTTCGTAGGGGCTGCGATACGGCAGGTCGGGGGCGCGCTGCTCCCATGCGGTGTGCAGCGTGCGCTGCAGCGCCTGGTATGCGCGTCGATAGATCTCGACGTCGCTCGCGCCGGGTGTGAAGCGATAGGTATCCGGAAAGAACAGCCCCTCGGGGCGCGACTCGCTCGCACCGACCCGGCGCAGCAGCTCCGCGTCGTCGAGCCCGCGCGTGTCGTGCGCGAGATCGGGATTCGCATCGATCGCTTCGCGCATCTGGCGGAAAGTGGAACCCTCGGCGAAGCGGATCGAAATCAGCAGCACGTCGCCGCGCACCAGCTTGTCGAGCAGCGCGTCGATCGTCATCGGCGCCTGCAGCTCGTAGGTGCCGGCCTTGAGCTTGCCGTCATGGCCGCGCAGCTTGTACCACAGCCAGAGCTCGGTGGGCCCGACGTCGACGCCCTTGGCGCGCAGCGCCTGCGCGACGCCGCGCACGTTCGCGCCATTCGGCACGGTGAAGCGGACGGGCGACTGCTCGAACTCGACCGGCTCGACGCGGAAGCGGTGCCATCCCCAGGCGAACGCGGCGGCGACCGACACCAGCATCGAGAACAGCACGAGCCCGGCGATACGGCCCTTCAACTCCGACAGGCTCCTTGCGGTTCGACAACGACAGAGGGGACTCCTATGATAATCGGTCGATTCGGCACCCGACCCATGACTTCCGTACGTCTTCCTCCGGTCCCAAGGGCTGCTGCGGCTGCCCCGGACCTCGGCCCGGTGCGCGCCGCGGCCGAGCGTTGCGGCGTCTCGCTGTACGAAGACGCCTACGGCACGCAATCGAGCGTCGGATCCGCCGTGCCGGCGCCACCCGCCGCGTCCTTCGTCGAGGGCGCGCTCGCCTGGCTGCCGGGACAATCGGTGCTGCAGCTCGACGGGGACGACGCGCTTCGCTTCCTGCATTCGCAGACGACGAACGACGTGCTGCAGCAGCCCCTCGACGCCGCGCGCTGGCACGGCTACTGCTCGCCCAAGGGCCGACTGCTGGCCACGATGCTCGCCTGGCGCGCCGATGCGTCGATCCGGCTGCTGCTGCCCGACAGCGTCGCCGAGACGATCCGCAAGCGGCTGGCGATGTTCGTGCTGCGCTCGAAAGTGCGCATCGCCAACGAGAGCGGGGCGCTGGTCGTGCTCGGCGTGATGGGCGCTGCCGGCGCCGATGCGCTCGCTCGATTGCAGCTGGCGGCGCCGGCGCCGATGAAAGTGGCCGTCGCCGACGGCGCGAGCGCGCCGCACTCTTCGGGTTCGGACGAGCCGGGCGCGCATCGGCTCGCCGCGATCGGCCTGCCCCCCCTGCCCGCTGCAGCGGTGGAAGCCACCGCCGACGTGCCCCGCTGGCTGCTCGTCGTTCCGGTGGACGCGGTCGAGGGCGTCTGGCAGGTGCTGCGCGCACGGCTCGCGCCGGTCGACAGCCGCGCGTGGCGATGGACCGACGTGCGCAGCGGCATCGCATCGATCGTCCCCGCGACCAGCGAGCAGTTCGTGCCGCAGATGCTCAATCTCGAGGCCGACGCGATCGGCGCGGTGAGTTTCACGAAGGGCTGCTATCCGGGGCAGGAAGTCGTCGCGCGCAGCCACTATCTGGGCAAGACGAAGCGGCGCGCGTTCCTCGGGCGGATCGCCGCTGGGCCGGGGGGCGAGGCACGGCAACCCTCCCCGGGAGGCACGCCGCCGGAGTCGTCATCGGGCGGCGCGCCTGGGGAGCCGATCCCCGGCAGCGACGTCGTCGACACCTCCGGGCAACCGGTGGGTCTCGTCGTCGCTGCCGCGCCTTCGCCCGACGGCGACATCGACGTCCTCTACGAAGCGCAGGTCGCCGCAGCGAGCGAAGACGCGCTCGCCGTGGGCGGGCAGGCGTTGCTGCCGCTCGCGCTGCCCTACCCGCTGCCTGCCGCATGAGCAGCGTCGTCGTCCTCGTCTGGTTCCGTGCCGACCCGGCTCGCAACAGCGAATGCCTGCAGGCGCTGCACGCGCTGGCCGCGCGCATCGAGGCGCGATTCGGCGTGCGTGGGCGCTTCGGCTGGCGCGACGAGCCCG
>CALCZN010000357.1:0-4014 GCA_937903095.1 uncultured Burkholderiales bacterium | reverse complement strand
GGGCCTACGCCGGCGAGCCGTGCGCCGCGCGGCAGTGGCCGGTCGCCGATCGGCTTGCCTCCGAAGTGCTCAGCCTGCCGATCGGTCCGCACATGCGCGCCGAGTGCCTCGATCTCGTGGTCGATCGGCTGAAGGAAGCACTCGCCGATGAGGTCATGGAAGGTCCATGATGCCCGCAAGGCCCTTGATCTCGTTCTGCCTGTTCGCCTTCGAGCAGGAGCAGTACGTCGAGGAGGCGGTCGCGGGCGCGCTCGCACAGACCTATTCGCCGCTCGAGATCGTCATCTCCGATGACGGATCGTCCGACGCAACCTTCGAGGCGATCGAGCGCGCGGTGCGCGACTATGCGGGGCCGCACAGGATCGTGCTCAGCCGCAACGAACGAAACCTGGGCCTCGGCGCGCACGTGAATCGCGTGCTCGGCGAGCTGGCGCAGGGCGAATGGTTCGTCATGGCCGCAGGCGACGATGTTTCGCTGCCCGATCGGGTTGAGCGGATCTGGAATGCCATCGCGCAGGACTCGACTGCCAGGATGGTGCACAGCGCAGTCACGCGGGTCGACGAGAAAGGCGCCGTTCTCGGCACCGTGCCTGCACCACTCCTGGACCTGGAGCGCGCGATCCGTGAATGCATTCACGGTGCAACGGCAGCCTATCACCGGGAAGTCGTCGATCGCTGCGGTCCGATCGACCCGATCGTACGCTTCGAAGACCGGGTATTGGCTTTTCGGGCGCTGCTGCTCGGAACATCCGTCGCGATCGATCCGCCGCTGGTCCGTTGGCGTCGCCATGGCAACAATCTGTCGGGACGCCTGGGGACCGGTGCGGTCGATCAGGTTGCCTTCAGCCTGGGCGAGTTCGAGCGGATGAAACTGCTCGCCAGCATCCAGAAGCTGCGTGACCTCCTTGCACTCGACGCCGGCCTGCGGGCGCGGATTCTCGACGTTCCCGGCGTGGAGGAACGCCTGCTGGCGGCAATCGCCGACGAATGGCGCGTCAGTACCTACGCTCGGAGCTACTTCTTCGGCGAGTTCGCGCCGCGGCGCCTGGCCGCCGATCCGCGACTGCGGCTGCTCGTCTGGCGCAAGCTCGCAGGTGCCTGGCTCGGCGAACGGAACAGACAACCGCTCAGTCGGGGACTTCTGCGCCTCTGGCGGCTCACGCAGCGCGTGCGGCCATCGCGCCGCCGCGCATCCGCACGCCCGTGATGGGCTGCCACTGACCATGAAGATCGGCTTCGTGATCGGACCGGCCGTCTCGGGCGATGCGAACGGTGTGAAGAGCCAGGGCCGCACCTGGGCCGAGGGACTCCGGGCGCTCGGCCATGAGGTGGAACTCGTCCATTCCTGGGGTCATTACGACTGGAAATCCTTCGATCTCATCCACGTGCTCGGCTTCGGCACCTGGCTCGACCTGGTACCGGCCATCATTGCCCGTAGCCCGGCGGCGATCGTGCTGTCGCCGATCCTCGATTCGACGCGCCATCCGTGGCTGCAGCGCTGCGCAAGCCGGTGCGCGATTGCGCCGCTGCACATGACGTCTCCGCTGGCGAGCTTGCGCGCGGTGGATCGGCACGTGATGCGCTACTACGCCCGCAGCGAACACGAGAGGCGTTACCTCGTACGCGCGCTCGGCATCGGATCGGACCGCGTGTGCATCGTCCCCCTGTCGTGCCGTTTCTCTCACTTCGCCATCGAGGAACCGAGGCAGCCCTTCTGCCTGCATGTGAGCATCCTCTCCTCGCGCAACAAGAACGTGCTGCGCCTCGCACACGCGGCGATCCGCCACGGTTTCCGGCTGGTGCTGGCGGGCAGCCCCGGCGAGGAGCGCTTCCGGCGCGAGCTGGAGGAGCTCGTGCGGGAACATCCGAACATCGAGCTGCACGGCTTCGTCGATGACGCACAACTGGTGCGGCTGTATCGCACGGCGCGCGTTTTCGCGCTGCCGAGCCTTTTCGAAGGCGTGGGGCTGGTGGCGCTCGAAGCCGCGGCGCACGGCGCCGACGTCGTGCTCACGCGTGTAGGCGCCCCCAAGGAGTACTACGACGGCATGGCCGTGCTGGTGGATCCGCGCGACACCGACGCGATCGGCGCTGCCGTGATGCAAGTGCTCGCCGGCCGCAGCTTCCAGCCGGCGCTCTCGGCGCACGTGCGCCGCAATTTCAGCCGCGAACGGATCGCCCGCCTGCTCGAAAGCACGTATGAGGAGCTGCTCGCATGCGCGTGATGCGGCGAAGCAGCCTGCACACCGCGTTCCTCGTGGTGCTGTTGTGCACCGAGATGTTCCACGTGCAGGCATTCGGCGGCCTCCTGCGACCGTATCATTTCCTGCTGCCGTGGGTGATCCTGACGCAGTTTCGCTGGCTGCCGCGGGTGACGGGCACCTGGGTGTTCCGGATGCTCGCCGCGTTCCTGCTGGCGAACCTCTTCGCTGCGCTGGCGGCTTCCGAGCCTCAAGAGGCGCTGCGGAGCCTGGGCCTGCTCGTCGCCAACATGAGCATCGCGCTGGCCGTCGCGTTGATGCTGACCTCCGGGAAGCTGACCGCGCTGCGACTGGTCCGTGTCACGCTCATGGTGGCCCTGGTCGGAAGCCTGGTCGGTATCGCCCAGATGCTGCTGTGGCGCTTCGCCGGCGTCGACCTCACCCTTGGACCCACCCAGGCCGGGCAGCTACAGGCGGGTTTCGCTTCGGGCTTTCGCACCGAGGCCAACGCGTTCGCGAAGTACCTGAATACCGCCTTCCTGCTGGTGCTGCCTTTCCTGCTGCGCGATCGACGCGCCGGCCGTGCCCGCCTGATCTTCGCCGTGCTGGTCGCGGGCATGCTGGCGAGCCTCACGCGCTCGGCGCTCTACGGGCTTGCCGTGACGCTCGGCTTCGCCTGGTTCTGGTACCGGTATCGCGGGCGGGGTTCGATCGTCGCCTGGCGTCCGGCAGCGCTCGCGGCGCTGGCGGCGCTGGCGGTTGCTCTCGTCTTTCCGTTCGCCGCGGAGATCAATCCCTACGCATTCCACAAGCTGACGACCTTTTTCGATCTCCGCGAAATTATCGAGGGCGACTCGGGCGGCTTCCGGCTGATGTCGCAGGGTTTGCTATGGGATGCATTCCTGCAGTCGGACAAGACCGTCGCGATCGGAAACGGTTGGGGGCAGGTGCGTTTTTCCTTTACCGATCGACAGATGCAGGCGGGCGGTGCCGAGCTGGTCATGGCGCTCGGCTATGGCGGGCTCGTCGCGGGCGCCTTCTATGCCGCCTGGCAAGTCGCGGCGCTGCGTGCCGCGAATCGGCTTGCGCGCAGCGCGCGCGACGATGAAGCCCTGCTGTGGGAAGGCGTGCTGTTCGCGCTTGCCGGGCTCGCCGTCACCGGGCAGATCAATGGCGCAATGATCGCCCCCGAGTACTGGATGATGTACGGGCTGGCTGCGCACGCTGAATATGCCGCCCGGCAGCGGTCATTTGCGGCCGGCACGAGCGCGCCAACAATGAGGCGTCAACCTTTGCCCGCATGAAAGTCCTGCACTTCATCCTGGGCAAGGCGAACAAGGAGCGCGCCAACGGCGTGAATCAGGTGGTCGCCGGACTGGCCAAGTACTGCGCGCGCCAGCGCGCGCAGGTACGGGTGATCGGCAAGACGCATACGGTCGCACGCCAGGGTGAGCGCATCGTCCGCGACGGCTTCGACGTCGAAGCCTACTCGCGACTGCCCGATTTGCATCGCGCGTTGAAAGAGGCGATCGGATGGGCCGATCTCGTGCATCTGCACGGCGCTTACTCGCCCTGGAACCTGTGGGCAGCGCACCTGTGCGAGCGTACCCGGCGTCCGTTCGTGCTCACGCTGCACGACGGGCTGGCACCGGAGCGGGCCGCGTTACGCGGCACGATGCGCAAGCGCGTCTTCCACACCCTGATGCAACGCCGGCATCTGCGCGCAGCCGCCGCGGTGCACGTGCTGGCAGAGGAAGAGGCGACGGACCTGTTCCGTTGTGCCCGGCCCCGACATGTGTTCTGCATTCCAAAT
>CALCZN010000356.1:0-10595 GCA_937903095.1 uncultured Burkholderiales bacterium | reverse complement strand
CGAGGATGATCAGCGCAACGAACGGGCCCATCGCGCCGGTGCGCACCAGCTCGCCCATGCCGCCGATCGCGGTGGGCAGGCCGGCGACGATCCCGGCGAAGATGATGATCGAGATCCCGTTGCCCAGGCCGCGCTCGGTGATCTGCTCGCCCAGCCACATTAGGAACATCGTTCCGGTGACCAGCGACACCACCGCCGTGAAGCGGAACATCGGGCCCGGATCGATGACCAGGCCCGGCTGCGCCTCGATGGCGATCGCGATGCCGATCGCCTGGAAGGTGGCCAGGCCCACGGTGAACCAGCGCGTGTACTTGGTGATCTCGCGCCGGCCCGCCTCGCCTTCCTTCTTCTTCGCCTCGAGCGCGGGCACGACGACGGCGAGCAGCTGCATGATGATCGATGCCGAGATGTACGGCATGATTCCCAGCGCGAACACGGTGAAGCGCGACAGCGCGCCGCCCGAGAACAGGTTGAACATCCCGAGGATGCCGCCCTGCTGGCCCTGGAACAGCTGCGAGAGCTGCGCCGGGTCGATGCCGGGCACCGGGATGTGCGCGCCGATCCGGTAGACGACGAGCGCGAGCAGCAGGAACCACAGCCTGCGCTTCAGGTCGCCGAACTTCCCCGACTTGATCAGCGATGCGGGATTCGTTGCCACGTGCCTTGCCCGGATCCTTCTCTTGTTTCGTCGCGCCGCCGAACGGCGCTCAGGTGACCGAGCCGGCGACCGAGCCGCCGAGGGCCTCGATCGCTTCCTTCGCGCCCTTGGTCGCCGCCACGCCGGTGAGGGCGAGCTTGCGCGTGAGCGTGCCCGAACGGAAAACCTTCGCGCCGCGCGCGCGCTGCGGAACCACGCCCGCCGCCTTCAGCGTGAGCAGGTCGACCTCGGTGGCGTCGAGCCGCTCCAGGTCGGACAGGCGCACCTCGGCGACGTCGTCGCGCGACATCGACGTGAAGCCGCGCTTCGGCAGCCGGCGCTGCAGCGGCATCTGCCCGCCCTCGAAGCCCAGCTTGTGAAAGCCGCCCGAGCGCGATTTCTGGCCCTTGTGGCCGCGACCGGCCGTCTTGCCCAGCCCCGAGCCGATGCCGCGACCGACGCGCTTGCCGGCGGGCCGGCTGCCTTCGGCCGGTTTCAGTTCGTTCAGTTTCATCCCTGCACCTTCACCAGGTACGAGACCTTCGAGATCATTCCGCGCACCGCCGGCGTGTCTTCCAGCTCGCGGGTCTGATTCAGCTTCTTCAGGCCGAGCCCGAGCACCGTTGCCTTGTGCGAGGCGCGCGTGCCGATCGGGCTGCGCACCAGCGTGACCTTCACCGTCCTGGCGCTCATCCGAAGATCTCCTCGACCGACTTGCCGCGCTTGGCGGCGATTTCCGCCGGCGTGTTCAGGTTGCGCAGCGCATCGAGCGTCGCGCGCACCATGTTGTAGGGGTTCGACGAGCCGTGGCTCTTGGCGACGACGTTGGCCACGCCCATCACCTCGAAGATCGCGCGCATCGGACCGCCGGCGATGATGCCCGTGCCCTCGGGGGCGGGCTTGAGCATGACGACGGCCGCGCCGTGCCGGCCCATCACCTGGTGGTGCAGCGTGCCGCCGCGCAGCGGGATCTTCACCAGCTTGCGGCGCGCCTCGTCCATCGCCTTCTGCACGGCGACCGGCACTTCACGCGCCTTGCCCTTGCCCATGCCGATGCGGCCATCGCCGTCGCCGACGACGGTGAGCGCGGCGAAGCCGAGGATGCGGCCGCCCTTGACGACTTTCGTCACGCGGTTGACGGCGATCATCTTCTCGCGCAACCCGTCGTCGCGCTCCTCGCCCATCTTGCCGCCCATCTTGGCCTGGATCTTTGCCATCTTCGAATCCTCAGAACTGCAGGCCGGCTTCGCGCGCCGCCTCGGCCAGGGCCTTCACCCGGCCATGGAAGCGATAGCCGGCGCGGTCGAACGCGACGCGGTCGATGCCGGCGGCCAGCGCCTTCTCGGCGATGCGCCTGCCCACCAGCGCTGCGGCGCCGACGTTGCCGCCTCGGCCGGCCTGGCCGGCGAGCTGGTTGCGCAGCTCCTGCTCGAGCGTCGACGCGCTGACCAGCACCCTGCCGCCCGTCTCGTCGACGATGCTCGCGTAGATGTGCGTGTTCGTGCGGTGCACCGTGAGCCGGCGCGCGCGCAGCTCGCGGATCTTCAGCCGGGTCTGGCGCGCCCGACGCAGGCGCGGTTGTTTCTTGTCCATCGCTCGTCCGTCCGTTGCCGTCCGTTACTTCTTCTTGACTTCCTTGAGCACCACGCGCTCGTCGGCGTAGCGCACACCCTTGCCCTTGTACGGCTCGGGCTCGCGGTAGCCGCGGATCTCGGCGGCCACCTGGCCGACGACCTGCTTGTCGGCGCCCTTGAGCACGATCTCGGTAGGCGTGGGCGTCTCGGCCTTCACGCCGGCGGGCAGCGCGTGCACGATCGGGTGCGAGAAGCCCAGCGAGAGGTTCAGCGCATTGCCCTGCACCTGCGCACGAAAACCGGTGCCGACCAGCTGCAGCCGCTTCTCGAAGCCCTTCGAGACGCCATGCACCATGTTGGCGACCAGCGCGCGGTAGGTGCCGCTCATCGCGTTCGCGGCGGTGCTCTGGTCGACCGGCTCGAACACGACGTTCGCGCCGTCGCGCGCCACGCGCACCGCGGGGCGGATGCGCTGCTCGAGCGACCCCAGCGGACCCTTGACCGCGATGCGCTCGGACTCGATCGTGACGTCGACGCCGGCGGGCACCGGAACGGGGCTCTTTCCTACTCGGGACATTTCCGTTCCCCCTGCCTCAGGCGACGAAGCCGATGACTTCGCCGCCCACGCCGTTGGCGCGCGCATGACGGTCGGTCATGACGCCGCGCGACGTGGTGACGATCGCCACGCCCAGCCCGTTCATCACCTGCGGCAGCGCGTCGCGGCCGCGGTACACGCGCAGGCCGGGGCGCGAAACGCGCTCGAGCCGCTCGATGACCGGCCGGCCCGCGTAGTACTTCAGGCGCACCTCGAGCTGGCTCTTCGCGCCGTCGGCCGTGACGGCGAAATCGTCGATGTAGCCTTCGTCCTTCAGCACCTGTGCGATCGCCACTTTCAGCCTGGACGATGGCATCGATACCGTTTCTTTTTCGACGCGCTGCGCGTTGCGGATGCGCGTGAACATGTCGGCGACCGGATCGCTCATGCTCATGATGAATTCCTCGTTGCTCGCTCGTTGCCCGCTGGACCGGCCGCGCCGGTCACCAGCTCGCCTTCGTCAGGCCCGGCACCTCGCCGCGCATCGCCACTTCGCGCAGCTTGTTGCGGCCGAGACCGAACTTGCGGAAGGTGCCCCGCGGGCGTCCCGTGATCGCGCAGCGATTGCGCAGCCGCGTCGGGCTGGAATCGCGCGGGAGCGCCTGCAGCCTCAGGCGCGCCTGGTAGCGGTCCTCTTCGCTCATCGACTGGTCGCCGATGATCGCCTCGAGCGCCTTGCGCTTCGCGGCGTACTTGCGAACGGTTGCCTGCCGCTTCAGGTCACGGTTGATCAGAGCGAGTTTTGCCACTGTGTCGTTTCCTTTCAGGCGCGGAACGGGAAGCGGAACGCTGCCAGCAGCGCCTTCGCCTCGTCGTCGGTCTTCGCGGTGGTGGTGATCGCGATGTCGAGTCCGCGCACCGCATCGACCTTGTCGTACTCGATCTCGGGGAAGATGATCTGTTCCTTCACGCCGAGGTTGTAGTTGCCGCGCCCGTCGAAGGCCTTGGCCGAGGTGCCGCGGAAGTCGCGCACGCGCGGCAGCGCGACGGTGATCAGCCGGTCGAGGAACTCGTACATGCGCTGCCCGCGCAGCGTGACCATGCAGCCGATCGGGTAGCCGGCACGGATCTTGAAGCCGGCGATCGCCTTCTTCGCCTTGGTGACGACGACTTTCTGCCCGGAGATCTTCGTGAGGTCGGCGGTGGCGTTCTCCAGCACCTTGCGGTCGGCCACGGCCTCGCCCACGCCCATGTTCAGCGTGATCTTGGTGACGCGTGGCACTTCCATCACCGACTGGTAGCCGAACTGCTTCATCAGCTCGGGCACCACCTTCTCGCGATACTGCTGCTGCAAACGGGCCCGCTGCAAATCGGCCATCACGCACCCACCATTTCGCCGTTGGACTTGAACACCCGTACGCGACGCCCGTCTTCGAGCGTCTTCACGCCGACTCGATCGCCCTTGCCGGTGGCGGGGTTCCACAACATCAGGTTGGACTGGTCGATCGGCATCGACTTGTCGACGATGCCGCCGGTCTGCCCCTTCATCGGGTTGGGCCGCACGTGCTTCTTCACGATGTTGATGCCCTCGACGACCAGGTGCGTGTCGTCGACGCGGGCGAGCACGGTGCCGCGCTTGCCCTTGTCGCGGCCGGCGATGACGACGACCTCGTCGCCCTTGCGGATCTTGCGCATGTCAGATCACCTCCGGCGCGAGCGAAACGATCTTCATGAAGCGCTCGGTGCGCAGCTCGCGCGTGACCGGGCCGAAGATGCGGGTGCCGATCGGCTCGAGCTTGGCGTTCAGCAGCACCGCGGCGTTGCCGTCGAAGCGGATCAGCGAGCCGTCCTGGCGGCGCACGCCCTTGGCGGTACGCACCACCACGGCGTTGTAGATGTCGCCCTTTTTCACGCGCCCGCGCGGCTGCGCCTCCTTCACCGAGACCTTGATGACGTCGCCGATGCCGGCATAGCGGCGCTTCGAGCCGCCCAGCACCTTGATACACATGACCGAACGCGCGCCGGTGTTGTCGGCGACGTCCAGCGTCGATTGCATCTGAATCATTTTTGCTTTCCCAACTTGATCCGCTGTGCGCTCGGCCGAGGGGCACGAGCACGGGCGCGGTCAGTCTTGGTCCCGTGGTTTGGGCGATCCGGAGGCGGCTCTGACGAGCCGCCAGGAAAACCGGAAGCCGGCGATTATGGCACGCCTGCTCTGTCGGCGCAAGCGCAAGGCTTCCGGCAGCGCGTCAGACGCCGGGCGCGGAGCGTACCAGCCGGGTGACGGTCCACGATTTCGTGCGCGACATCGGACGGCCTTCCTGGATCTCGACCAGGTCGCCCTCGTTGTACGGCGCCTCGGCGTGCGCGTGGAAGCGCGTGCTGCGCACGATGTATTTGCGGTAGACGGGGTGCATCACGCGGCGCTCGACGAGCACGGTGACCGTCTTCTGCATCCTGTTGCTCACCACGCGCCCGACCAGCGTTCGCTTGGTGCCCGTGGCGCCCGCCGGCGCCGTCGTTGCGGCAGTGGCTTCGCTCGTCGTCATTTGCCCGATGCCTTCTCGTTCATGATCGTGCGCACGCGCGCGATGGCGCGGCGCGTCTTGCCCAGCTGGCTCGTGTTGTTCAGCTGCTGCGTGGCGATCTGCATGCGCAGCGAGAAATGCGCGCGCAGCAGGTCGTCCAGCTCCTTCTTCAGCGCGGCGGAATCCAGCGCGCGCAGTTCGTTCGTGGTCATCGCGATGTCCTTCGATGAGACCGGTCAGGCGCCGACCATGCGGGCGACGAACACCGTGCCGATCGGCAGCTTCGCCGCGGCCAGCGCGAAGGCCTCGCGCGCCAGCGCCTCGTTCACGCCGTCCATCTCGTAGAGCACCTTGCCCGGCTGGATCTCGGCCACGTAGAACTCGGGGTTGCCCTTGCCGCTGCCCATGCGGACCTCGGCCGGCTTCTTCGACACCGGCTTGTCGGGGAAGATGCGGATCCAGATGCGGCCGCCGCGCTTGATGTGGCGCGTCATGGCACGGCGCGCGGCCTCGATCTGGCGCGCGGTGAGCCGGCCGCGGCCGGTGGCCTTCAGTCCGAATTCACCGAAGGCGACCGACGCGCCGCGCGTGGCCAGACCCTTGTTGCGGCCCTTCTGTTCCTTCCTGTACTTGCGTCGAGCGGGTTGCAGCATCGCTCACTCCTGGTTCGGGCGCGAAGGCCCGCGATCGCCCTTCTTCTCGCCGTCGCCCCCGCCCGTTGCAGGGGCGCCCCCTCCCGTGGCTCCGGCAACCTTGCGCACGCGCTTGACCGGTGCCTTCGGCGCTTCGGCGGCGTCGGCGGTCTTCTCGGCGGTCTGCGCCTCGCCCTCGCCGCGGCGGCGCGGCCCGCGCGCACCCGGCCGGCCCGGGGGACGACGCCCGCGGCGGTCTTCCTTGTCGGGCGCGAGCGCGCCTTCCTTCTCGGCGCCGAGCGGGGCGTCGTTGCGCCCGAGCGTGTCGCCCTTGTAGACCCAGACCTTGACGCCGATGATCCCGTAGGTGGTGCGCGCCTCGGAGGTGCCGTAATCGACGTCGGCGCGCAGCGTGTGCAGCGGCACGCGGCCTTCGCGATACCACTCGGTGCGCGCGATCTCGATGCCGTTCAGGCGCCCCGCGCTCATGATCTTGATGCCCTGCGCGCCCAGGCGCATCGCGTTCTGCATCGCGCGCTTCATCGCGCGGCGGAACATGATGCGCTTTTCGAGCTGCTGCGTGATCGAGTCGGCGATCAGCTGCGCGTCGATCTCCGGCTTGCGGATCTCCTCGATGTTCACGTGCACCGGCACCGCCATCAGGCGCTGCAGGTCGCCCTTGAGCATCTCGATGTCCTCGCCCTTCTTGCCGATGACGACGCCGGGGCGGGCGGAGTAGATCGTGATGCGCGCGTTCTTCGCCGGACGCTCGATCAGCACGCGGCTGACCGACGCGTTGCGCAGCTTGCGGCGCAGGTACTCGCGCACCTTGATGTCGTCGTTCAGCGTCTGCGCGTACTGGTCGCCGGTGGCGTACCAGCGCGACGACCAGTTGCGCGTGACCGGCAGCCGGAATCCCGTCGGGTGAATCTTCTGTCCCATCTCGTATCCTCAGGAGCGCTCGCGGCTCACTTGTCGGCGACGGTCACGAAAATGTGGCACGTCTGCTTCTCGATGCGCGCGCCACGCCCCTTCGCGCGGGCGGCGAAACGACGCAGCGACGCGCCCTTCTCGACGTGGATCGTCTTGACCTTCAGTTCGTCGATGTCGGCGCCGTCGTTGTGCTCGGCATTGGCGATCGCCGATTCGATCACCTTGCGCACGATCATCGACGCCTTCTTCGGCGAGAACTGCAGGATGTTCAGCGCCTGCTCGACCGGCTTGCCGCGCACGAGGTCGGCCACCAGCCGGCCCTTCTGCGCCGACAGATGCACACCCCTCAGGATGGCTCGCGTTTCCATTCGCCGTACCCCTTCCTTTATCGCCGGACCTGCGCCTTGCGGTCGGCGGCGTGGCCCTTGAAGGTGCGCGTCAGCGCGAACTCGCCGAGCTTGTGCCCGACCATGTTCTCGTTGATGTACACCGGGACGTGCTGCTTGCCGTTGTGCACGGCGATCGTCAGGCCGATGAACTCGGGGACGATCGTCGAGCGGCGCGACCACGTGCGGATCGGCTTCTTGTCCTTCGTCGCGAGCGCGACGTCGACCTTCTTCATCAGGTGCCCGTCGACGAACGGGCCCTTCTTCACGGAACGTGCCATACGGATCTTCTCTCGTTACTTGCGGCCGCGCCGCTGCACGATCATCGAATCGGTGCGCTTGTTCTTGCGCGTCTTGTAGCCCTTCGTCGGCACGCCCCAGGGCGAAACCGGATGACGGTTGCCGCGCGTGCGACCGCCGTGCGGGTGATCGACCGGGTTCATCGTCTCGCCGCGCACGGTGGGACGGATGCCGCGCCAGCGCGTGGCGCCCGCCTTGCCGATCTGGCGCAGGCTGTGTTCCTCGTTGCCCACCTCGCCGATCGTCGCACGGCACTCGATGTGCACGCGGCGGATCTCGCCCGAGCGCAGGCGCACCGACGCGTAGGCGCCTTCGCGCGCCAGCAGCCGGGCCGAAGCGCCGGCCGAGCGCGCGAGCTGCGCGCCCTTGCCCGGCATCATCTCGATGCAGTGGATCGACGCGCCGACCGGGATGTTGCGGATCGGCAGCGTGTTGCCCGGACGGATCGGCGCCTCGGCACCGTTCATCAACTGCGCGCCGACCTCGACGCCGCGCGGCGCGAGGATGTAGCGGCGCTCGCCGTCGGCGTAGCACAGCAGCGCCAGGTGCGCGGAACGGTTCGGGTCGTACTCGAGACGCTCGACCTTCGCGGCGATGCCGTCCTTGTTGCGACGGAAATCGACGACGCGGTAGTGCGCCTTGTGCCCGCCGCCACGGTGGCGCGTGGTGATGCGGCCCAGGTTGTTGCGGCCCGAGCCGCGCTTCTTGCTCTCGGTGAGCCCGTCGACCGGACGCCCCTTGTGCAGGCCGGGGTTGACGACCTTCACCATCGAACGGCGGCCCGGCGAGGTGGGCCTGGTCTTGACGACAGCCATCACGCGGCCTCTGCGAAGTTGATTTCCTGGCCTTCCTTCAGGCACACGTACGCCTTGCGCACGTTGCGCCGGCGTCCCTGGAAGCGGCCGAAGCGCTTGCTCTTGCCCTTCTGGTTCAGCACCTGCACCGACTCGACCTGCACCTTGAACAGCAGCTCGACCGCGGCGCGGATCTCGTCCTTGGAAGCGTCCTGCAGGACGCGGAAGGCGACCTGGTTGCGCTTCTCGGCGATCATCGTCGCCTTCTCGGAGACGATCGGCGCGACCAGCACCGTCATCAGACGTTCGGTGTTCATGCCAGCATCTCCTGCACGCGCGCCAGCGCCGGCCGCGTGATCAGCACTTTCGAGAAGTGGACCAGCGACACCGGGTCGGCGTGCCGCGGCTCGAGGATGAGCACGTGCGGCAGGTTGCGCGAGGCGAGGTACAGGTTCTCGTCGATGTTGTCGGTGATGACCAGCACCGAGTCGCCGTTGGTGCCCAGGCCCATCGCCTTGATCTTGTCGGCGAGCAGCTTCGTCTTCGGTGCATCGACCGTCAGCTCGTCGACGACCGCGACGCGGTCCTCGCGCGAGAGCTGCGACAGGATCGAGCAGATCGCGGCGCGATACATGCGCCGGTTGATCTTCTGCGTGAAGTTCTCGTCGGGCGAGTTCGGGAAGATCTTGCCGCCGCCGCGCCACAGCGGGCTGGACGTCATGCCGGCGCGCGCGCGGCCGGTGCCCTTCTGCCGCCACGGCTTCTTCGTGGAGTGGCGCACCTGCGAGCGATCTTTCTGCGCGCGGTTGGCGCTGCGGCCGTTCGCGCGATAGGCGGTGACGACCTGGTGGATCAGCGGCTCGTTGAAGTCACGCCCGAAAATGGTGTCGGGCGCCTCGACTTTCGATGCGGCCTGGCCCTGTGCATCGAGCACTTTCAGTTCCATTCGTGCGCTCCTCAGGCCTTGCCGGTCTTCGTGCCGCCGCCGGCCTTCCTGCCGAGAGCGGGCGTGCGCACGGCGGGCGTGACGACGACGTTGCCGTTGCGAGCGCCGGGCACCGCGCCGCGAACGAGCAGCAGGCCGCGCTCCTCGTCCACGCGCGCGACCTCGAGGTTCTGCACCGTGCAGGCGACCGCGCCGAGATGGCCCGACATGCGCTTGCCGGGGAACACGCGACCCGGATCCTGCGCCATGCCGATCGAGCCCGGAACGTTGTGCGAACGCGAGTTGCCGTGCGTGGCGCGGCCCGAGCCGAAGTTGTGGCGCTTGATCGTGCCGGCGAAGCCCTTGCCGATCGACGTGCCGTGCACGTCGACCTTCTGGCCGGCGGCGAACATGCCCGCCTTCAGCTCCGCGCCCGGCTGCAATTCGCCGAGCGACTCGGCGGGGGCGACGAACTCGCGGACGATGGAGCCGGCTTCGACGCCGGCCTTCGCGAAGTGTCCGGCCTGCGCCTTGGTGACGCGGCTGGCGCGACGCCTGCCGTACGCGACCTGGACGGCGCTGTACCCGTCGTTGTCGACGGTCTTGATCTGGGTGACGCGGTTGCCGGACACGTCGAGCACCGTCACCGGGATGGAGTCGCCCTCACCGGTGAAGATGCGCATCATGCCGACCTTGCGCCCCACGAGGCCAAGGCTCATTGTTCTCTCCGATCCCGGCTGCGATTGGCCAGGTGATGATGCGTGGGCGTCGCTTCGGCATGGCCGTTGCGCCGCCCCGAAAAAAGACCGCGATCATAGCATCCGGCACCGCACCGCGCAAACCGCGCGGGCGCTGCCCTGTGCACGCGGCGCGGCCCGCGTGCGATCAGCCGCGCCAGCCCTCGGCCTGATGCACGTAGATCTTGACGTCGACGCCGGCGGGCAGGTCGAGCTTGGTCAGCGCGTCGATGGTCTTGTCGGTGGGATCGACGATGTCCATCAGGCGCTGGTGCGTGCGCATCTCGAACTGGTCGCGCGAGGTCTTGTTGACGTGCGGCGAGCGCAGGACGTCGTAGCGCTCGATGCGCGTGGGCAACGGCACCGGACCGCGGACGACCGCGCCGGTGCGCTTGGCCGTGTCGACGATCTCGGCCGCCGACTGGTCGATCAGGCGGTAGTCGAAGGCCTTCAGGCGGATGCGGATCTTCTGGTTCTGCATTTCGGTTCTCAAAGAACGATGCCGCGCACCGCGCGGCGGATTGTTTACTCGACCACCTTGGTGACGACGCCGGCCCCGACAGTTCGCCCGCCCTCGCGGATCGCAAAGCGCAGCCCCTGCTCCATCGCGATCG
>CALCZN010000355.1:0-11641 GCA_937903095.1 uncultured Burkholderiales bacterium | reverse complement strand
AGGTGCTGCGCGACCTGCAGCAGAACCTGATGCGCATGCGCATGGTGCAGTTCGGCACGATCTCCGATCGGCTGTACCGGGTGGTGCGCCAGGCGGCGAAGGACGCCGGCAAGCGGGTATCGCTGGACGTGCGCGGCGCATCCGTCGAGATCGATCGCGGCGTGCTCGAACGGATGGTGGCGCCGATCGAGCACCTGCTGCGCAACGCGGTGGCGCACGGCATCGAAGCGTCGGACGAGCGGCTCGCCGGCGGCAAGGCGGAGACCGGCGAGATCCGGGTCGAAGTGCGCCAGGAGGGCAACGAGGTCGTGCTGCTCTTCGCGGACGACGGCCGGGGGCTCGATTACGCGAAGATCCTCGCGCGTGCGCGGGAGATCGGACTCGTCGAGCCCGACGCGCAGCCTTCCGAGCGCGAGCTGAGCGAGATGATCTTCGCGCCGGGCTTTTCGACGGCGAGCGAGGTCACCGAACTCGCCGGCCGAGGCGTGGGCGCCGACGTCGTGCTCTCCGAAGTGCAGAGCCTCGGCGGACGCATCGACATCGATTCGCAGGCCGGCCGGGGCACGCGCTTCACCGTGCATCTTCCGCTCACGCTGGCGATCGCGCAGGTGGTCGTCGTCACGGTCGGCGCGACGCGCTACGCGATTCCGTCGTCGAGCGTCGAGCAGGTGCTGCAGCTCAAGCCGCAGGCGCTGGCCGCCGCGTACGACGACGGTTCGATCGAATGGCAGGGCGCGCGGGTTCCGGTTCACTATCTCGGCGCGCTCGTCGGCCTGGACGACCGGCGTCCGCTGGCGCAGCACCTGTCGCCGGTCGTCGTCGTGCGCTCCGGTTCGCTGCGACTGGCGATGCACGTCGACGCGGTGAGCCGCAACCAGGAAGTCGTCGTCAAGAACGTCGGCTCGCAGGTCGCCCGCGTGCCTGGCGTCGGCGGTGCCACGGTGCTGGGCGACGGCGAGGTCGTCCTGATCCTGAACGCCGCACGCCTGGCGCAACAGGTGCTGGGCGACCTGTGGGTCGAGCGCCCGGCCGGCAGTGGTCGGCGCGCGCTCGCCGAGGCGCCGCCCACGGTGATGGTGGTCGACGACTCGCTGACCGTACGCAAGGTCACGCAGCGCCTGCTCATGCGGGAGGGCTACGAGGTGATGCTGGCGAAGGACGGCGTCGATGCGATGCGGCAGCTGCAGGATCGACAGCCCGACGTGATGCTCGTCGACATCGAGATGCCGCGCATGGACGGCTTCGATCTCACGCGCAACGTTCGCGCCGACGAGCGGCTGCACGACATCCCGATCGTCATGATCACGTCGCGCATGGCCGACAAGCATCGCAATCACGCGATGTCGCTGGGCGTGAACGTCTACCTCGGCAAGCCGTATCGGGACGACGAATTGCTCGGGCACGTGGCCGATTTCGTACGCGAGCGCAAGGCGCGCGCGCAGGCGTCTTAGGAGGCTGAAGCTCTCCTCCGTTGTGCCGTTCGGGGCACCTCTTTACAATCGGGTCATGGCTTCGAGCGCAAGCGCCGATTTCACCAACCAGTTCCTGATCGCGATGCCCAGCCTGAGCGACTCGAACTTCGGCGGTGCCGTCGTTTTCATCGCCGAGCACAGCCCGAAGGGCGCGCTCGGCCTGGTGATCAACCGGCCGATGCAGATCGACCTCGCCACGCTGTTCGAACGCATCGACCTGAAGCTCGAGATCGCGCCGCTGGCCTCCTCGCCGGTGCTCTTCGGCGGCCCGGTGCAGATGGACCGGGGCTTCGTGCTGCACGAGCCGGTCGGCGAGTGGAACTCCACGGTCACCGTGGGCGACGGGCTGGGCCTCACGTCCTCCAAGGATGTCCTCGAAGCGGTGGCCGAAGGCACGGGTCCGCAGCGGATGATCGTCACGCTCGGCTATGCCGGCTGGGGCCCGGGGCAGCTCGAGGAAGAGATCGCCCGCAACTCCTGGCTCACCGTTCCCGCCACCAGCGAGCTGATCTTCGACACGCCGATCGAGGAGCGGCTGCCCGGCGCCTACCGCCTGCTCGGAATCGATCCCGCCTTCCTGTCGATGTCGGCCGGGCACGCCTGATTTGCCGCAGACGCTGCTCGGATTCGATTTCGGGCGGTTGCGCATCGGCGTGGCGGTGGGGAACACGGTCACGTGCACGGCCGAGGCGCTCGAGATCGTCGATGCGGAGCCGCTCGCGCAGCGCTGGAAGGCGATCGCCGCGCTCGTGGAGCAGTGGCGCCCGGACGTGCTCGTGGTCGGGCGGCCCGCGGTGTGCCCCGCACGGAGCGACAACGTGCGCGAGACCGCGGCGCGCTGCGAGCGCTTCGCGCGGCAACTGTCCGGCCGGTTCCGCCTGCCGGTCGAGCTGGTCGACGAGAGCGGCTCGAGCCTGGAAGCCGAGGCCATTCTCACGGCGCGCGGACGACGCGGCGCCGACGACGCCGAAGCCGCGGCGATAATCCTGCGACAATACCTGTCCCACTGCTGATCCCGCCCGTTTCCGGATGAACGCGACCCCCGATGCCGAGGCGCTCTACGCGCGGCTGCTCAGCGACGTGCGCGCGGGCATCGCCGGCCGCGACGTGTCGCTGATCGGCATCCACAGCGGAGGCGCGTGGATCGCCGAGCGATTGCACGCCGACCTCGGTCTCGAACGGCCGCTCGGCACGCTGTCGAGCGCTTTTCACCGCGACGACTACGGCCGCCGCGGACTGCCGGGCGAGATGAAGGGCACCGAGCTGCCTTTCGAGGTGGACGGCGCCGACATCGTTCTCGTCGACGACATCCTGTACACCGGGCGCACCGTGCGCGCGGCGATGAACGAGCTGTTCGACTACGGCCGCCCGGCGCGCATCGAGCTTGCGGTGCTGCTCGACCGGGGCGGGCGCGAGCTGCCGATCGAGGCGCGCTATTGCGGCGCCGTGCAGCCGCTGGCCGCGCCGCGCAACTACGCGTTCGCGCGCGACGGGCAGGGCCGCTTCTCGCTGCGCATCGAGTGACGGGGGCAATGAGGCCGATGCCGATGCGCCACCCGCAACTGAACGAGAAAGGCGAGCTGCGGCATCTGCTGACGATCGAAGGGCTGCCGCGCGAGCTGATCCATCACATCCTCGATACGGCGTCGAGCTTCGTCGGCGTGTCGGCGCGCGAAGTGAAGAAGGTGCCGCTGCTGCGCGGCAAGTCGGTGTTCAACCTGTTCTTCGAGAACTCGACGCGCACGCGCACCACTTTCGAGATCGCCGCCAAGCGGTTGTCGGCCGACGTCATCAACCTGAACATCAACACGTCGTCGACGTCGAAGGGCGAGTCGCTGCTCGACACGATCGACAACCTGATGGCGATGCACGCCGACATGTTCGTCGTGCGGCATGCGCAGAGCGGCGCGCCCTACCTCATCGCGCAGCACATCGAGCGCATGCGCGGGCATGCGCCGCACGTGAACGTGATCAACGCCGGCGACGGACGGCACGCGCACCCCACGCAGGGGCTGCTCGACATGTACACGATCCGTCACTTCAAGGGCGACTTCACCCAGCTCACGGTGGCCGTCGTCGGCGACATCCTGCATTCGCGCGTCGCGCGCTCCGACATCCACGCGCTCACCACGCTCGGCGTTCCCGAAGTGCGCGCCATCGGCCCGCACACGCTGCTGCCCGGCGGCCTCGAGGAACTCGGGCTGAAGGTGTACACCGACATGCGCGAAGGGCTGCGCGGCGTCGATGCCGTCATCATGCTGCGGCTGCAGAACGAGCGGATGCGCGGCGCGCTGCTGCCTTCGGCGCAGGAGTACTTCAAGCACTACGGGCTGACCGAGGAGAAGCTCGCGCTCGCCGCGCCCGATTGCATCGTCATGCACCCGGGGCCGATGAACCGCGGCGTCGAGATCGACTCGGCGGTGGCCGATGGCCCGCAATCGGTGATCCTCGATCAGGTCACTTTCGGCATCGCCGTGCGGATGGCGGTGATGAGCCTTCTGGGGCAGTCGCAGGCATGAGCATCGATCGCAACGGCGGGCGCGCGCCGGTCGCGACGGCGAACGCCGATCACGGCGAGGGCGGGCGCCCGAGCGCGCCGCGCCTGTCGATCGTCGGCGGCCGCGTGGTCGATCCGGCGTCGGGCGTCGATCGCACGGTCGACTTGCACGTCGCCGACGGACGCGTCCTCGCGATCGGCGCGCCGCCCGACGCGTTCCGCGCGCAGCGCACGATCGACGCGCGCGGCCTGGTCGTTGCGCCGGGCCTGGTCGACCTCGCTGCGCGCCTGCGCGAGCCCGGCTTCGAGTATCGCGCGACGCTCGAGTCGGAGATGCACGCGGCGCTGGCCGGCGGCGTCACGTCGCTGTCGTGCCCGCCGGACACCGACCCGCCGCTGGACGAACCGGGCCTCGTCGAGATGTTGAAGCACCGCGCCCGCGGACTCGACCTCGCGCACCTGTACCCGCTCGGCGCGCTCACGCTGCGGCTGGCCGGCGAGGTGATCACCGAAATGGCGCAACTCGCCGAGGCCGGTTGCGTGGGTTTCTCGCAGGCGCTCGCACCGGTGCTCGACACACAGGTGCTGCAGCGCGCGATGCAGTACGCGAACACCTTCGGCTACACGGTCTGGCTGCAGCCGCAGGATCCGCATCTGTCGCGCGGCGGCGTCGCGCATGCGGGCGTGGTCGCCGCGCGGCTCGGGCTTTCCGGCATTCCGGTGGTCGCCGAGACGATCGCGATCCACACGATCCTCGATCTCGTGCGCGACACCGGCTGCCGCGTGCATCTGTGCCGGCTGTCGTCGGCGGCGGGCATCGAACTGGTGCGGCGCGCGAAGGCGGAAGGACTGCCGGTGACGGCCGACGTCGCCGTGCATCACCTGCACCTGATCGACGTGGACATCGGCCACTTCGACAGTCACCTGCGCGTGGATCCGCCGTTTCGTGCGGCTCCCGATCGCGATGCGATACGCGCGGTGCTCGCCGATGGAACGATCGACGCGATCTGCTCCGACCACACGCCGGTGGACGACGACGCGAAGCAGCTGCCTTTCGCCGAAGCCGAGCCGGGCGTGACCGCGCTCGAGCTGCTGCTGCCGCTGACGTTGAAGTGGGCGAGCGAGACGAAGACCGGGCTGCGCGCGGCGCTGGCGAAGATCACGCAGCGTTCGGCTGCGGTGCTGGGGATCGCGGATGTCGCGGGAAGCGTCGCGGTCGGCATGCCGGCGGACCTGTGCGTGTTCGATCCGGACGCACACTGGAAGGTGTCGAGGGAGACGCTGTGCAGCCAGAGCCGGCACACGCCGTATCTGGGCTACGAGGTGCTCGGGCGGGTGCGGGCGACGGTGGTGGAGGGAAGGGTGGCTTACGAGGAACGGCCGATCGACGGCGGGGAGGCAAGGCGGTAGAATGCCGTTACATGAAACGCTCCCGTCGGAGATCGAGAATGAGCTCCAGCGCCGACCGGGTTCGCCGTCACCGTGAAGCGCTTCGGGCTGCCGGCCTGCGGCCGGTTCAGCTGTGGGTTCCCGATACCCGCGATCCTGCCTTCATCGCGGAGTGCCGGCGCCAATCGCTCTCGCTTCTCGGCGATCCGCGGGAGGAGGAGATCCTGGGTTGGCTGGAGGAGGCTTCCGATAGGGACGGCTGGAAATGAAGCGCGGCGACATCGTCGCCGTTGCGATATCGGGGGATTACGGAAAGCCACGGCCGGCTGTCGTCATCCAGTCGGATCTTTTCGACCAGCATCCTTCGGTTACCGTTCTGCCGATCACCAGTGATCGGTCAGATGCGCCGATCTTCAGGATCGACCTGTCTCCGGATCCGTCGAACGGCCTTCGATTGCCGTCGCAGGTCATGGTCGACAGGATCCAGACAGTGCCGCGCAGGAAGATCGGCGCGATCCTCGGTACGGTGAGCGAAGGCGTCATGAATACGGTGGAACGCGCCTTGGCTGTTTTCTTGGGGATTGCGTAGGTGCAAGTTGCCGAAATTGCCCGCTCGCGCGCGCCCGGCTCGCGCGGATCGGGGACTCGGGCTTCAGAACGTAGCGTTTCCCGTCGTGGAATCCGTTCCACGCGCGAAAACGCTTCAATCGGTAGCGCGGCTTGTGGGCGTGGCGGGGGTAGCGTGCGCCGCTGCATGGCATGAGCGCGCCCATCCTCCTTACCGGCGCCGCCGGCTTCATCGGCATGCACGTTGCCTGCCGGCTGCTCGAGCGCGGCGAGGCGGTCGTCGGCGTCGACAACCTCAATCCGTACTACGACCCCGCGCTCAAGCGCGCGCGCCTCGCACAGCTGCGCACGCACGACGCCTTCACCTTCCACGAAGCCGACGTCGTCGATCGCGCGGCAATCGACGCGCTCTTCGACCGCCATCGTCCGCAACGCGTCGTGCATCTCGCCGCCCAGGCCGGCGTACGCTATGCGCTGACCAACCCGATGGCGTATTCGGACAGCAATCTCACCGGCACCACGGTGATCCTCGAGGCATGCCGTCGCCTCCACGTGCGACACCTCGTCTTCGCCAGCAGCTCGAGCGTCTACGGCGCCAACCGCGAGCTGCCGTTCTCCGAGAGCGACGCGGTCGATCATCCGGTGAGTTTCTACGCCGCGACCAAGCGCGCCAACGAACTGATGGCGCACAGCTATGCGCATCTTTTCGCGCTGCCGGTGACGGCGCTGCGCTACTTCACCGTGTACGGTCCCTGGGGCCGCCCCGACATGGCGATCTGGAAGTTCACCGACGCGCTGCTGCGGGGCAGGCCGATCGACGTCTATGCCGGCGGCGTACTGTCGCGCGACTTCACCTACGTGGACGACGCGGTCGAAGCGACGCTGCGGCTGCTCGATGCGCCGCGCGCGCCGGTCAGCTCCGTCGACCCCGACGACTGGAACGCGATCGTGCCCGACACCAGCTGGGCGCCCTTCGAGGTCGTGAACCTCGGACGCAGCGATCCGGTGAGCGTGAACGAGCTGCTCGCGCTGCTCGAACGCATCACCGGCCGGCGCGCGCAGCGCAACGAAGTCGGCATGCAGCCGGGCGACGTCGAGCGCACCTATTCGGATACGTCCAAGCTCGCGCGCATGACGGGCTTCACGCCGAACACACCGCTCGAGGCGGGCCTGCGCGCCTTCGCCGACTGGTTCCGCCACTATCACCGCATCGACTGAACGCATGAGACTCGCCGTTTTCGGAGCCGGCTACGTCGGCCTGGTCACCGCCGCCTGTTTCGCCGAGATGGGCAATCACGTAGCCTGCGTCGACGTCGACGAAGCGCGCGTCGAACGGCTGCGCCGCGGCGAAGTGCCGATCCACGAACCGGGCCTCTCCGAAATGATCGTGCGCGGCGCCGAGCGCGGCCGCATCCGCTTCACCACGGACGCGCGCGAGGCGATCGGCGACGCCGAGGTGATCTTCATCGCCGTGGGCACGCCGCCGAACGAGGACGGCGCCGCCGACCTTTCGCACGTGCTCGCGGTGGCGCGCACGATCGGTGCGCTGATCGACGAGCCCGTCGTCGTCGTCGACAAGAGCACCGTGCCGGTGGGCACCGCCGACCGCGTGCGCCAGGCGATCGACGCCGAGCTAGCGCGGCGCGGCGTGCAGGTCCGCCATGCGGTCGTATCGAACCCCGAGTTCCTGAAGGAGGGCGCGGCGATCGGCGACTTCATGCGCCCGGATCGCATCGTCATCGGCTCGAGCGACGCGCGCGCGATCGACGTGATGCGCAACCTGTACGCGCCGTTCTCGCGCAATCACGAGAAGCTCGTCGTGATGAGCGAACGCTCGGCCGAGCTGACGAAGTACGCGGCGAACACGATGCTCGCCGTGCGCATCTCGTTCATGAACGAGCTTGCCGCGCTGGCCGAGCGGCTCGGCGCCGACATCGAGGACGTGCGCCGCGGCATCGGCAGCGACAGCCGGATCGGCGCGAGCTTCCTCTATCCCGGCGCGGGCTTCGGCGGCTCATGCTTCCCGAAGGACCTGCGCGCGCTGCTGCGCACGAGCGGCGAGTACGACTCGGCGCTGACGATCGTGAAGGCGGCCTTCGACGTGAACGAGCGCCAGAAGCACGTGCTCTTCGCCAAGGCGTCGCGAGTTTTCGACGGCAGGCTCGAAGGCGTGCGGGCGGCGCTGTGGGGGCTTGCGTTCAAGCCCGATACCGACGACATCCGCGAGGCGCCGAGCCAGGTGCTGATCGAGAGCCTGCTCGATGCGGGTGCGACGGTGGCGGGCTACGACCCGGAGGCCGCGCAGAACATGCGCGCGGCGCTCGCGCAGCGCAGCGGCTTCGAGGCGGTGGGCGATCCGTACCGCGCGGCCGAAGGCGCCGACGTGCTGTTCGTGGTCACCGAATGGCGCGAGTTCCGCAGTCCGGACTTCCGCCGGCTGCGCGAGCGCATGCGCCGGCCGGTGCTGATCGACGGACGCAACCTGTACGACCCGCAGATGGTGCGGGCGGCGGGGTTTCGGTACGAGTCGATCGGGCGGCCATGAGAGTGTCCGTAGTATTATGACTATGTGGTCATAATTCCCGGGAGTGCCGTATGAGAACCGTTCCTGTGGTCGAGGTCAAGGCCAAACTCTCGGCGCTCCTTGCAGACGTTGCCCGCGGCGAGGAGATCGCGATCACGCGGCACGGTCGGATCGTCGCCCGCCTCGTGCCAGACCGGCCGACGATGGCGGCAGACGCCTTTCGGACGTTCTGGGACGGTGAAGAGATCGACCTGGAAGCGCCGGAAGACCTGCCGGCCGAACCGGTTTCATCGCTCGATTAGCGGCCATCGGCATGGCAGCGCGATCTGCGCTTTACCTGCTCGACACCAACATCATCATCGCCGCGATGAAGGGCCAGGCAGAGGTGCGTGCTCGCCTGGAGCGCACGCCGCTGGAGGCGATTGTTCTATCGCCGATCGTGCTGGGTGAACTGGAATTCGGTGCGGAAAAGAGTGCGAATCCGCAACGCAACTTCGATCGACTGACCGAGTTGACAACGCGCCTGACGTTAGCGCCCATCGATCGGAGCACGATTCGACATTACGCGCGCATTCGTTCGCTTCTCGAAAAGCAGGGCCGCGGCATAGGGGCGAACGACACCTGGATTGCGGCGCATGCGCTGGGCCTGGGGGCGATCGTCGTCACCGACAATGCGGGCGAGTTCTCGCGGGTGCCGGATCTTCCGATCGAGAACTGGCTCCGGGGGCACTGAGCCGGAGGGTCACGTTTCCGCGCATCCGACCCTCAGCACCCGCCGATCCCGCAGCCGCACCGCCGTCAACTCCCGCCCCCACACGCACCCCGTGTCGATCGACAGCAGATCCGGCCGATCGAGCCAGCCGAGCGCGGCCCAGTGCCCGAAGACGATCGGCGTGTCGGCACTCGCGCGGCCGGGCACGTCGAACCAGGGCAGGTAACCGGCCGGTGCGTGATCCACGCCTTCCTTGGCCGCGAACTCCATCCGGCCGTCCGGTGTGCAGAAGCGGATGCGCGTGAGCGCATTGACGATCACGCGCAGCCGGTCGTTGCCGCGCAGCGAATCGGACCACTGCGCCGGCTCGTTGCCGTACATCTCGCGCAGGAACTCGAGCCAGCGCGGACCGGACAGCACGCGTTGCACTTCGTCGGCCAGTTCGAGCGTGCGCTCGACGCTCCACTGCGGCAGAACGCCCGCATGCACCATCAGCCAGCCGTCCTCGAAATGCGCGAGCGGTCGCGTGCGAACCCAGTCGAGCAGCGCGTCGCGGTCGGGCGCGCAGAGGATGTCGTCGAGCGTGTCCGTGCGATGCGCGCGTCGAATGCCGGCGGCCACCGCGAGCAGATGCAGGTCGTGGTTGCCGAGCACGGTGACGACGCGCTCGCCCTGCTCGATCGCCCAGCGCAGCGCATCGAGCGAGCGCGGTCCGCGGTTGACGAGGTCGCCGACGAGCCGCAGGCGGGCGGAGGAGGGGATCTTCGACAGCAGCGCGAGAAGGCTGTCGAGGCAACCCTGCACGTCGCCGATCGCCCAGGTTTCCGGGCGGGATTCGATCCCGAAGGGGAAATTACTTACCATCGTCTTCCAACGGTAGCGCGGCAGGCGGGAATGATCCCGTCGTACTGTTTCGAGAGGAAGGGTCCGTGACGAAATTCGTGCGTGGTGACGTGGTCCAGGTGCCGTTTCCGGGCGATGGCTCGGGTGCGGGCGACGAGAAGCAGACGGCCCTCGTCGTCTCGCCGTCGGATCTCGAGCATGCGCGAGGGCTGCTCTGGGTAGCGCTGGTGACGAAGCAGGAAAACCCGGCATGGCGCGGCGACGTCCCGATCCTGGATTTCGCCGTGGCCGGAACTCCGCCGAACATGGTGGTCCGCACGGCCAGGCTGGCGACGGTGCCGGCGGAATCGGCAAGGAAGGTCGGCCGGATTTCCGGAATGCTGCTCGGACGGGTGCTGGGGGAGATCAACGGGGCGCTGGGAAGACTGTAGGCGGAATTTCGAGCTACCGGAGGTAGTCTTCTTGTCCGTGGAATGCATTCCACGAGCCAAAAGACATCATTCGGTAGCTCGAATGAACCGCGACTGCGCCTATTTCCGACGATCGAACCAGGAAGCAAGCTCCGCCCCATCACACCTTCGCCTCGATCGGATTCCCATACATCGGCCGAACCCCCGACTGCATGCTGATCGCCAGGGCGACCCCGCAGGCGAGCGTGATCGGCACCGTCAGGTGGAACTGGTTCGTCATCTCGAGCACCATCACGATCGCCATCAGCGGCGCGTGGGTGACGGCGCTCAGCATCGCCGACATCGCGATCACGGCGAGCGTGCGCGGGTCGCCCACCCACTCCACGGGCAGCCCCATCGACGCGAGTTCGGCAAGCGAAAAGCCGGCGGCCGCGCCGACGAAGAGCGTCGGCGTGAACATGCCGCCGATCGCGCCCGACCCGGTGTTCAGCAGCGTCGCGGCGAACTTCGTCACCAGGATCACCGCCACCCACGGCCAGAGGATCTGGCCCTGCAGCAGCTGCGAGATCGTACTGAAGCCGTTGCCCCAGACCTCCGGCACGTAGGCCGACAACCCGCCGACCAGCAGGCCCCCGGCGCCCAGCCGCAACGGCAGCGAATCGATGCGGCGGAACGCGCTGCGAAAGCGCTCGACGCCGGCGAGCATCGCCCAACCCAGCACGCCGCAGACGATGCCGATTGCCAGCGCCATGCCGAGGCTGGTCGGCGCGAGCCGCACGCGCGGCATGGCGTAGAGCGGAATCGGGTCGGTGAGCCCGTAGACGAGCACGCCGCTGGTGGCGGCGGCGATCAGTACCGGCGTCATCATCGATGCCGACAGGAAGCCCAGCGCGAGTTCGAGCACGAAGACGACGCCGGCCACCGGCGCGTGATAGGCCGCGCCGATGCCCGAGGCGATGCCGCAGATCATGATGACCGTGCGCTGCTCGGTGGACAGCGGCGCGAAATGCGCGAGCTTGGCCGACAGCCACGCGGCGAGTTGGATCATCGGGCCTTCGCGGCCGATCGACGCGCCGCTGCCCACCGAGAGCAGCGCCGAGACGCTGCGCACCCAGGTGGTGCGGTCGTTCAGGTCCACCGTGCGCGTGCGCGCCGCATCGAGATAGTCGACGTGCGTGCCGCCCTGCGGGCCGCGCGTGGCCCAGCGTCCGCCCCAATGGAGCACGA
>CALCZN010000354.1:0-11664 GCA_937903095.1 uncultured Burkholderiales bacterium | reverse complement strand
TGCCCGCCCGCCGCTATGCGCGCTCGTGCGCGAGCCCGTGCTGCACGGCGAGCACCGCGGCCGCCACTCGCGATCGGCAGCCGAGCTTGGCCATGATGTGGCGCACGTGCAGCTTGACGGTGTCGGGGCTGATGCCGAGCGTACGGGCGATCGTCTTGTTGCTCCGCCCGGAAGCGATGTGCGAGAGGATCTCGCGCTCGCGCGCGGTGAGCGTCTCGGGCAGCAGGCCGCTCGCGGAGCCGCGGCCGGCCGACTTCGCGGCCGGCGCGCCCGCGGTGCCCGGCTTGTACGGCGCAGCGGGATCGTCCTGCGCGACCGCGGGCGGGTCGAAATGCAGCGTGAACAGGCCGAGCGTCCTGCCGCCGCTTTCGAGCGGCAGGACGACGCGGGTGGACGGGAGGCGGATCTGCTCGCCGAGTACGTTCGCGCGTTCCCACGACGCGAAGAAGTCGGGCTCGCCGTCGAAGGACGGCACCTGCAAGGTTCCGGCGCGCGCGCCCGCCAACTGGACGATCGTGGCGAGGAAGGCGTCGAGCATGGAAGGCGATGAGATCAACTGCGTACCTCCTGCCGCGCGACGCCGTTGCTGCCCGGCTGCGCGGCGCGACCTGCCGGCTTCGATCTTACGCGGGCGGCAGGCAGGCGCGTCGAATGCACCGACGGCATGCCCGTTTTTCCGCGACGTCATGGAACTGAAGAAGCTGCTCTCGTACCTGAAGGACAACCGCCTCGTGGTCGCCACCGCCGAGTCGTGCACGGCCGGGCTGATCGCCGGGCGGCTGGCCGACGCGACCGGCGTCGGCAGCTCGCTCGAAGTCGGCTACGTCGTCTATTCGCCGCAGGCGAAGTGCCGGCTGCTGGGCGTCTCGCCGCAGACGATCGATCGTTTCGGTCTCACCAGCGAGGAGGCGGCGCGCGAAATGGCGCTGGGCGCGCTGGAACGCAGCGAGGCTTCGGTCGCGATCGCCGACACCGGCGTGGCCGACGAGCCGCCCGAGGGCAGCGACGTGCCCGCCGGCACCATCTGCTTCGCCTGGGCGGTGCGCGGCGAGGACGGCACGCAGCTGTTCTCCGAGACGCGGCACTTCGACGGTTCGCGCAACGCCGTGCGCCGCTCGGCGGCCGACTACGCGCTCGAACGCATTCCGCACTATCACGGCAGCGCCCGGCCACGCGGCTGAAGTGAAACTCAGGGCGGCGCCACCGGCCCGGTCGACGGCGCCTCGCCCTGCTTCAGCTCCGAGGCCTTCCAGACCGTGATCTGGCCGTCGGGCTCGAGCACGGCGAGCGCGAGATCCGGCAGTTCGCACTGCGCCTCGCGCAGCGCCTTCTCGATGTCGTCGCGACCGATGCGCTGGCGCCGCAGCACCTTCTCGAACAGCGCTCCGTCTCGGCCGATGACGACCGGCGCGCCCTGGATGAAGCGCTCGACCGAGCGACTGCGCGCGGTCGCGTAGCCGACGGCGAGATTCAGGCCGATCAGCGTCGCTGCGCGGATGATGCCGCCGACGATCGACTGATCGTTGCCCCCGATCGACGGGCTGACCGCCTCGCTGAGCAGCAGCATGACGAGCAGGTCGAAAGGCGTGAGCTGGCTGAGGGTGCGCTTGCCGGCCAGCCGCATCAACACCATCAGCGACAGATAGATCGACCCCGCCCGGACGATCGGTTCCCACCACGGTTCGGCGGGGATCCACATCCGGGCGGGTCGTTCTTATGTCCGCGATATATCAGGACGACGCCTCGCCGTCGCCCATTTCCTGCATCAGCTCCTGCTTGCGCTCGGCGAGCAGGTTGCCCAGCTCTTCCATGTCGACGTCGGCCTTCTTCGCCTTCGGAAAGATCTCGTCCTCCTCTTCCTTCACGTGATGCTTCACGTATTCGCCGAGCACCGTCACCCTGGCGTCGTACAGCTCCTCGTCGGGCGACATCGACGAGATCTGCGCGATCAGGTCCTTCGCGCTTGCGTGCTCGACCTCGGCCTCGTCGAGCAGGTCGGTCATCCTGTCGCCGCCCGACTCGCGCATCGCCGGATAGAAGATCTCTTCCTCGATCTGCGCGTGCACGGTCAGTTCGGTGAGGATGCGGCCGACCAGCTCGATCGCCGCGTCGCGGTCCTTCTCCTTCTTCTTCTCGAACTCCTTGAACATCTTCTCGACTGCGCGGTGATCGGCTTCGAGCAACGCGATCGGATCGTTCTCCTTCTCCTTGCGCGAGCGCGAGCGGGTCGTCGTCTTGTGGGTCGCGGCACGGGTACCGGGCATGGCTGCATCTCCATAGGGGCGCGGCACCATCGGCCGCGGCCGCGCCCCTGAAGCAACCGGCGTACCAGCCGCCTCTTCAGCAGCGCACGTCGCGCAGCTCGATCACCTCGGGGTCGTCGGCGTGCTCGAGCAGCAGCCTGCGCACGCGGTCCTGCCATGCGGCGCGAAAGGCGGCAGTCTCTTCTTCGCTCGCCTCGCCGTGCAGGCAGCGGCCCATCCACAAGGACGTGCGCGGGTCGCCCGCCACGCTCTGCAGGCGCCCGGCGACCTCGACGCCGACGCCCGGCCGGTCGATGCGCGAGAAGCGCATCTCGCCGTCGATAGGCCGGCCGAAGAACAGCCGCTCGCGGCGCCCGAAGCGCCCGCCGAGCCCCGGAAACCCGCTGTCCTCGGTCGCTCCGGTGACGAAGGTCGCCACGGCCGCGACGACGCCGGTGACGCCCGCGTCTCGCCGCTCGCGCATCTCCACGAGGATCTCGCCGCGGCGCGGCAGCTCGTCTCCGTACAATCTGCGCAGCGCAGCGCGCGTCATCAGGAAGGCCGACGCCACCGTCGGACACGAATGACCGGCCATGCGCACGACGTCTTCGTAGCGATAGCGCAGGCGCCCGCCCTCGACCGCGCCGAGGAATTCCGCGAGCGGATCCTGCATATCGAGAACGGGGGCCTGGTCGAAGAACGACGGGAAGGACTCGGTGCGGGGCATTTGGGCGACGGACATGACTCGTTCGATCCGGGATTGCGGGTAAAGCTAAAATAGTAACGCGTTACTTACTTACCATTCCAGCCCTGCTGCCATCGTTCCGCACTACATGACTGCCCGCGACTCGACCGTCTCGCTGCGCCCGCGCCGGCGGCTTCCCTCGCACGAGCGCCGCGCCGAGATCGTCGCCGCGGTGGTCGATCTGGCGCGCGAACGCGGGCCCGAAGCGATCACGACGCAGGCGATCGCCGACCGCGTCGCGCTGACCCACGGCGCTCTCTTCCGGCACTTCGCCGACAAGGAGGCGATCTGGGCCGCCGTCTTCGACTGGGTGCGCAGCGATCTGGGCGCCGCGGTCGATGCCGCTTTCGCCAGCGGCGGCTCGCCGGTGGAGATCCTCGAGCGCGTCTTCCTCGCGCATGCGCGCTTCGTCGCGCGGCACCCGGGGGCGCCGCGCATCCTCTATCACGCGCTGCAGGGCGACGAGCACACGCCCATGCACGAACACGTGCACGGGATGGTCGCCGCGTACACGCGGCGCGTCGCCGCCTGCCTGCGCCAGGCGCGCGACGCCGGCGCGCTGTCCCCGGCGCTCGATCCGCAGATCGGCGCGACGCTGTTCGTCGCGACGCTGCAGGGCCTGGCGCTGCAGCGCTCGCTGCTGGGCGGCGAAAGCGGAGTCGTCGACGCGGCCCGCGCGACCTTCTCGCTGCTGCTCAACGGCCTGCGCGGAGTGCGGCGATGAACGCGGCATCGACGGCGCCCGGCACGCGGCGACGGTATCTGTGGCGCGCGCTCGGCCTGCTGCTCGCCGTGGTCGCGGCGGCCTACGCATTGCCGCGCCTGCTGTTCGGGCCGGTCGTACCGGTCGTTCCGGTCGTGCAGCGCGACTTCGTCCAGTCGGTGGTCGCCAGCGGGCGCGTGCAGACGCCGCATCGCATCGACATCGGCGCGCAGATCACCGGAACGGTGATCGCCGTGCCGGTGGCCGAGGGCCAGACCGTGCGCGCCGGCCAGGTGCTGGTCGAACTCGATGCCACCGAACTGCGGGCCGCGCTGCAGCAGGCGCTGACCGCCGTCGCGCAGGCGCAGGCGAAGCTGCGCCAGCTGCACGAGGTGCAGGCGCCGGTCGCCGAGCAGAGCGTACGGCAGGCGCAGACCACGCTCGAACACGCCCGCGCGCAGCAGCGGCGCAACGAGGAGCTGTTCGGCAAGGGCTTCATCGGCCAGGCCACGCTCGACGAATCGCGCAAGAACGTCGACCTGGCCGACGCGCAGCTGCGCGCCGCACAGCGCCAGCTCGAGTCGGCGCGCGCCGGCGGCAGCGACGTCGCGCTCGCCGAGACCGCGCTGGCGCAGGCGCGCGCGAACGCGGACGCGGCACGGGCGCGCCTGTCCTACGCGACGATCGCCGCCCCGGTGGCCGGCACGCTGATCGGGCGCAACGGGGAGCGCGGCGACGTCGTCCAGCCGGGCAAGGTGCTGATGACGCTGTCGCCGTCGGGCGACACGCAGCTCGTCGTGCAGATCGACGAGAAGAACCTCGCGCTGCTCGCTTCCGGGCAGCACGCGGTCGCCTCGGCCGACGCCTATCCGCGCAGGCAGTTCGAGGCGACGCTCGCCTACATCAACCCGGGCGTGAACGCCCAGACGGGGGCGGTCGAGGTCAAGCTCGACGTGCCCGATCCCCCGCCCGAGCTGAAGCAGGACATGACCGTCTCGGTGGACATCGAGGTCGCCCGCCGCGGGAACGCCGTGCTGGTGCCGAGCGACGCGGTGCGCCAGCCCGAGTCCGCGTCCCCCTGGGTGCTGCGCGTGGCCGAGGGACGCGCGCAGCGCGAGCCGGTGCGCATCGGCCTGCGCAGCGGCGGCTGGTCCGAGGTGCTCGCAGGCCTCGCCCCCGGCGACCTCGTCGTTCCCGCCGGCGTGCCCGACGTCGTCGACGGCATGCGCGTGCGCGCGCGGGTCGACGCCACGAGCCCCGAGTGAGCGCCACGAACTCCGCCGCCGCATCCGGCTCCGCGCCGCCGCCTCTGCCGCGCTGGGCGCCCTTCGAATGGATCGTCGCGCTGCGCTTCCTGCGCGAAGGCCGGATGCAGACCGGCTTCATCGTGACGGGCGTGGCGATCGGCGTCGGCGTCATCGTCTTCATGTCGGCGCTGTTGAGCGGGCTGCAGTCGAACTTCATCCGCCGGGTGCTCACCGCGCAGCCGCACATCCAGCTGCTGCCGCCGAAGGAAGTCGCGCGCCCGCAGCGCGGCGGCGAAGACAACGGCACGCTGCAGCACGGCGCGATCGTCCAGCCGCCGCTGCAGCGGCTGAAGTCGATCGACCAGTGGCAGGCGGTCGCCGCGCAGATCCGCGCGATGCCCGAGGTCGCCACCGTCTCGCCGGAGGCGACCGGCTCGGCGCTCGCCGTGCGCGGCAGCGCGAGTCGCGCGATCTCGGCAATCGGCATCGAGCCCGAGCGCTATTTCCGCATCGTCGCGATCCCCGAGAAGATCGTGCGCGGCTCGACGCGGCTGGGCGCCACCGACATCCTGATCGGCACCGAGCTGGCCTCCGACCTCGGCGTGGGCGTCGGCGACAAGCTGCGCGTGTCGGCGGCGCTCGGCGCGAGCACCACGTTGACGGTTGCCGGCATCTTCGACCTCGGCAACAAGGGGGCGAACCAGCGCACGACCTACCTGGCGCTGCACACCGCGCAGAGCCTGCTGGGGCTGCCGGGCGGCGTCACCGGGCTCGACGTCACCGTGCACGACGTCTATGCGGCCGAGCGCATCGCGCAGCGCATCACGGCGGCCACCGGCGTGCAGGCCGACAGCTGGATCCGCACCAACGAACAGTTCTTCACCGCGATCAACGCGCAGCAGACGTCGAACACGGTGATCCGCGCCTTCGTCGGGCTGTCGGTCGCCTTCGGCATCGCCAGCGTGCTGGTCGTCTCGGTCGTTCAGCGTTCGCGCGAGATCGGCATCCTGCGCGCGATGGGGATCTCGCGCGCGCAGATCCTGCGCCTGTTCCTGCTGCAGGGCAGCCTGCTCGGCCTGTCGGGGTCGCTGGTCGGATCGGCGCTCGGCGCGCTCGCGCTCGCGCTGTGGCAGCGCTTCGCGCGCAATGCCGACGGCACGCCGCTGTTCCCGCTGGCCTTCGAGCCGTGGCTGTTCGTCGCCGCACTCGTGCTGGCCACGCTCGTCGGGCTGGCGGCTGCCGTCGCGCCGGCGCTGCGCGCCTCGCGCATGGACCCGGTGGTGGCGATCCGTGGCTGAGCCGGCCGTCGTCGCGCTGCGCGCCGTGCGCAAGTCGTTCAACATCGGCACGCCGGTGCAGACCGAAGTGCTGCACGGCATCGACCTCGAGCTGCATCGCGGCGAGTTCTGCGCGGTGATGGGGCCGTCGGGCTCGGGCAAGAGCACGCTGCTGAACATCATCGGACTGCTCGACCGGCCGACCAGCGGAACGCTGTCGGTGTGCGGCGAAGAGACCACCGGCCTGGACGATGCGGCGCTCACGCGGCTGCGCGGGCACAGCATCGGCTTCGTTTTCCAGTACCACCACCTGCTGTCGGCTTTCAGCGCGCTCGAGAACGTGGTGCTGCCGATGCTGGGCGCCGCCGGCAGGCCCGACGCGGCGATGTTCGCGCGCGCCGAACGGCTGCTCGACGAAGTCGGGCTCTCGCCGTGGCGCGACAACCCGGCCAACCGGCTTTCGGGCGGCCAGCAGCAGCGGGTGGCGGTGGCGCGTGCGCTGGCGATGAATCCGCCGGTGCTGCTCGCCGACGAGCCCACCGGCAACCTCGACACGAAGAGCGCGGACGCCGTCTTCGAGCTGCTGCGCAGGGTCAACCGCGAGGAAGGCACGTCGGTGCTGTTCGTCACCCACAATCCGGAACTCGCTTCGCGCTGCGACAAGACGATCCAGGTCGTCGACGGGGCGATCGTCGGCGCGCGCGAGGCGCCGGACGCTGGCTCTTAGCCGGCCCGGGGCGCCTGGCGCTCCGGCCTCGGGCGTTCAGCGCTCCACCAGCAACCGGCCGATCAGCGCGCCGACCGCCAGATCTTCCGCGCGGCCGAAGGCGTGCAGCCGGATTCGACCGCCCCGGTCGATCACCACGAGCGTAGGCGTGCCGCGTATCCCGTAGGCGCGCATCGTCGCCGGAAGATCGCCGCCGTCGTCGGACCGCGCATCGATGCCGACCGGAAAGCCGACCCGGTACTCGTGCAGGAACGCGGCCAGCGCCACCGGCGTCATCGCCTCGTGGTGCTCGAACACCGTATGCAGCCCGATCACCGCGACGTCGTCGCGGGCGAACTGCCGGTGCACCTCCTTCGCCTGCGGGATGCCGTGCGCGACGCAACCCGGACACAGCATCTGGAAGGCGTGCAGCACGACGACGCGGCCGCGCAGCGCGTCGAGCGTGAGCGGCTGCGGCGTGTTGAACCACTGCGAGACGGACAGCGGCGGCGCCAAGGGGAAAGGCTCGTCGATCACTTGATTCGCGTCAACCTTGGAACGATTATCATTTGTATATAGTCCGAGGACTACCGACAGGGATACGACGACCGATGCGCTTTTCCCCATTCTCCCCTGCAGCACTGACGTTGTTGACGATATCCCTGTCGCCGGCCGTGGACGCGCAGCCACGCCTCGACGCGGTCGTCGTGACCGCGACCGGCCGCGCTGCCGAGAGCCTGCAGACACCGCAGGCCGTCGAAGCGCTCGACGTCGACCGCGCCGAACCCTCGGCGCCGCCCGGATCGCTGTTCGTCGGACGCCCCGGAATGGCGGTGCAGTCGGACGGCGCCTGGGGCCAGAACCCGGTGCTGCGCGGACTGCGCAAGGAGAGCATCGCGGTGCTCGTCGACGGCGTTCGGGTGAATTCGGCCCAGCCGCAAGGGGCGCTCGCCTCCTTCGTCGATCTCGGCCTGCTCGACCGCGTCGAGGTCGTGCAGGGTCCGTCGGCGGTGCTGTACGGCAGCGGCGCGATGGGCGGGGCGGTGAACCTGATCACGCCGCGGGCGCGCTTCTCGCCGGAGTCGACGCTCGGCGGGCGCTTCGGTCTCGGCCTGGGCACCACGAAATCCGGCGCCCTGCTCGTCGAGCGATCGGGCCCCGATGACGCGCTCGTCATCGGCGCCGCGGCCAACGACACCGACGACTACCGCAGCCCCGACGGCCGCGAGCCCGACACCGGCTACCGCTCCGACTCGCTGCTCGCGAAATACGCCTTCCGTGTCGCTCCAGGCGTCAGCCTGCGGCTGAACCTGCAGCGACACGCCGTGCACGACGTCTGGTACCCCGGGTCGGCACGCACGGGCGGGCGCCCCGGCGGCGCCGGCATTCCGCCGCCGCTCGGCACCGTCACCATCCGCTCGCCGGAACAGCGGCGCGAGCTGGCCGAATTCGGGCTTGACGCGCAGCTCGGCCCGGGGCAGCTTTCGGCCGAGGTGTGGCGCCAGGACGTCTTCCGGCAGATCCGCGCGTTCTCCGCGCGCCTGGGCCGCGACTACGTGCGCAACGACGTCACCTTCTCCACCGGCGGCGTGCGCGCGCGCTACGTGCTGCCGATGGGCGAGGCGCAGATGCTCACGGCGGGCGCCGAGAGCTGGCGCATGCGGGCGGATCCCAGCGCTACATGGACAACAACGCGCCGTTCTTCAACAACAACCGGCGCAACGATCCTTTCGACCAGGGCAGCCTGCGCTCGAGCGGCCTTTTCGTGCAGGACGAGATCGAATGGGGCCGCGCACGCATCATCGCCGGCGCGCGCTACGACCGCATCGAGGGCGACGCGCGCAGCAAGGGCGCGGGGCCGGCGATGCGGACCACCGGCCTCGAGCACACCGACGACACGCTGTCGTGGTCGCTCGGCGTGCTGTATCCGCTCGCCGACGGCATCAACGCCTACGCCAACGTCGGACGCGCCTGGCGCGCCGCCGACATGCGCGAGCGCTTCGAGGACTCCGCGCGCGGCGACGGCTACTACCACGTCGGCAATCCGCAGCTCGATCCCGAACGCTCGACCAGCATCGAGGTCGGCCTGAAGGGCAGCGCGAAGGGCATCGTCCGCAGCGGCAACGTCGACTACCGCGTCTCGGCCTACCGCACGCGCATCGACGACTACATCGCCGGACGCATCACCGGAGCGATCCACCCGGGCAGCGGGCTGCCGATCAAGCTCACCGAGAACCTCGACGAGGCGGTGATCCGCGGCATCGAAGGGGCGGCCGCGATTCCGCTCGGCCGCTTCGTCGTCGACCTCGCCTTCACCTGGCTGCGCGGCGACAACCGGCAGGACGACGAGCCGCTCGCCTTCATGCCGCCGCCCGAAGCGGGCATCGGCATCGGACAGACGACGGCGCACGGTGCGTACTGGCGCACGGCGCTGCGCGCGGTGAAGCGCCAGGACCGCGTCGGCACGCGCTTCACGGCCGGCACCGAGAACGAGACGCCGGGCTTCGTGGCGGCCGACGCGCTGCTCGGCTGGCGCTTCGGCAAGGTCGGCGGCCTGTCCGACCTGCGGGCGGAACTGCGGGTGATCAACCTCTTCGATCGCGGCTACCATGAACATCTGACCGAAGGCGTATCGGGCGAGGAACTGCTCGCGCCGGGACGCTCGGCTTCGCTCAGCCTGCGCGGGAGCTTCTGACGGTGCACACATCGCGGCGCAGCTTTCTCGCTTCGGGCGCGGTCGCGCTCGGCGCAGCCTACGCCGCCCGGCATGCGCGCGGCGCCGATTCCGCCCCGGACGCGCGCTCCGCGCGGCTGGCGAAGCTCACTCTCGGCGGCCCGCCGGCCAGCGTGTCGAATCCGCTCGTGCGGATGGTCGAGTCCGGCGCGCTCGCCGACCTCGCCGACGACGTGCGCTTCGTCGGCTGGCGCGACCCGGACCAGCTGCGCGTGATGGCGCTCGAAGGCAAGGCCGACGTACTCGCCATGCCGGTGAACGTCGCGGCCAACCTGTACAACCGCGGCGCGAAGCTGCGGCTCGTCAACGTCTCGGTCTGGGGAATCCTCTGGGTCGTCTCGCGCGATCCGAACGTGCACACGCTGAAGGATCTCGTCGGCAAGGAGATCGCGATGCCGTTCCGCGGCGACATGCCGGACATCGTCTTCTCGCTGCTCGCCGAGCGCGAGGGCATCGATCCGCGCAGCGACCTGCGCGTGCGCTACGTCGCCTCGCCGATCGATGCGATGCAGCTGCTGCTGCTGCGTCGCGTCGATCACGCGCTGCTCGCCGAGCCCGCCGTCTCGATGGCGCTGCGCAAGTCGGGCTCGTTTCCGGTGAGCCTCGTGGCGCCCGAGCTGTATCGCGCGATCGACCTGCAGCAGGAATGGAAGCGGGCTTTCGGCGGCGACGCGCGCATCCCGCAGGCCGGCATCGCCGTGCTCGGCGCGCTGCGCGATCGGCCCGACGCGGTCGCGCGGATCGCCGCCGCCTACGACAGCGCCCTCCACTGGTGCGAGGCCGATGCGAAGGCCTGCGGCGAGATCGTCTCGAAGCACGTGCCGATGCTGTCGGCCGAGGCGATCGCCGACGCGGTCGGTCACGGCCACATGGACGCGGTTCCCGCGGCTGCCGCGCGTCCGGCGCTCGAATCGCTGTTCCGGCAGCTGCTGCAGAAGAGCCCCGGCCTGGTCGGCGGGAAGCTGCCGCCCGACGACTTCTACGCTTCGCGATGAAGTCGCTGCGCGCCGCGCTCGCGAAACTGCCCGCCTACCTGTGGAGCGGATGGGGAGCGGTGGCGAGCCTGCTGCTGCTCGTCGCCGCGTGGGAAGCGGTGGCGCAGTTCTACGGCCCACTCGTGCTGCCCGATCCTCGCTCCGCCTTCGCCACGCTCGCGCACTCGCTGGCCGCCGGCGAGGCAGGGCCCGAGATCGCCGCGACCGCACGGCGCGCGCTGGCCGGCTACGCGTTGTCGGTGGCCGCCGGCAGCACGCTCGGGCTGCTGGCCGGCGTCTCGATGACCGCCTCGATGATGTCGCGGCCGATCGTCACCGTGCTGCTCGGCACGCCGCCGATCGCCTGGCTGGTGCTGGCTATGCTGTGGTTCGGCGCGAGCGACGGCACGCCGGTGTTCACCGTCTTCGTCGCCGCCTTCCCGGTCGTCTTCGTCGGCGCGCTGCAGGGCGCGCGCACGCTCGACAACCAGCTGAAGACGATGGCGCGCGCCTTCGAGCTGCCGCCGCGGATGATGTTCGTCGACGTCTATCTGCCGCACGTGGTGTCGTACCTGTTTCCCGCGTGGATCGCCGCGCTCGGCATCTCGTGGAAAGTGGTCGTGATGGCCGAGCTGCTGTCGAGCCCCGACGGCGTCGGCGCCGCGCTCGCCGTGGCGCGCTCGCAGCTCGACACGGCGGCGACGATGAGCTGGATCGTCGCCGTCGTCGGGCTGCTGCTCGCCGTCGAATACCTGCTGCTCGAGCCGATCAAGCGCGAGGTCGAGCGATGGCGCGAGCCCGGCGTGGCGGCCGACGGAGCGACGCGGTGAACCGGGCGCCCGATCGCAGCGAGTCCGCCGAGAACGCGATGCCCTTGCGCAGCGCGGCCACGGCCACGGCCACGGCCACGGCCACGGCCACGGCCAGCATCGCACTGCCGGCGCTGCGCGTACGCGCACTGCATCACTCCTTCGCGCGCGAAACCGTGCTCGACGCAATCGACTTCGAACTGCGCGCGGGCGAGATCGTCGCGCT
>CALCZN010000353.1:0-15119 GCA_937903095.1 uncultured Burkholderiales bacterium | reverse complement strand
AAGAAGTGCGCGTGCTCGCTCCCCCGTTCTCGATCGCACCGCTGGCGCTGCCCGGGCTGACGCTGCGTTCGGAGGAGTTGTGGCCGGAGCTGACAGACTCCGGTTCGTGAAGCGCCGCGCGCGGCTACCCTTCGCGCGACTCGCGGGGAGAGTTCTCCCCGTCGCCAACCACGGACGATGAAACCGCGAGCCGCAACTGCTCGGCCTGCGACTCCTCGATCCACTCGCGCCAGACCGCCATCAGCACGGCGAGGATCACCGGGCCGATGAACAGGCCGACCAGGCCGAAGGCCGCCAGGCCGCCGAGCACGCCGAACATCACCAGCAGGAAGGAGATGCGCGTGGCGTTGCTGATCACGAGCGGTCGCACGAGATTGTCGACCCAGCTCACGATCAGCGTTCCGTACAGCAGCAGGCCGATGCCGTTGAACAGGTCGCCGTGCGCGACCAGCCAGGCGCCGATCGAGCCCCAGACGAAGGGCGTGCCGAAGGGAATCAGCGCGATCGCCGCCGTGACGGCGCCGAGCAGCACCGGCGCGTCCAGCCCGAACCACCAGTAGCCGACGCCGGCCACCAGGCCCTGCGCGAGCGCGGTAAGGAGCAGGCCCCAGACCACTGCCGTGGTCATGGTGCCGACCGCCGCGAGGTACGGGTCCACGCGCGCGCCGAGGAAGCGATGCAACACGAGCTGCGCCTGCGCCAGCACCTGTTCGCCGTCGCGATACAGGAAGAAGACGGTGATCAATGCGAAGCCGAGCTTGGCCGCGTTGCGACCCACGCCGCCGACCACGTTCAGCGATTCGGCAGCACGGGCTTCGACCCAACCCGCGACCTGTCCGCGGATCGCCGCCGGATCCCGCGCGAACTCGTCGACCAGGTTCTGCAGCCACGAACCGAACAGCGGGATGTCCGCGATCACTTCGGGCAGCCGCAACTCGCCGCGCGACAGCACGCTGGCCGCGCTGGTGTAGAAGTTCGCCAGCTCGCCGCGCAGCAGCAGCCCTACCCACAGCAGCGGGAGCACGAAGGCCGCGGTGAGCAGGATCGTCATCGCCAGCGCCGCGAGCGTGTTGCGCCCGCCGAACAGCCGGCGCAGGCGCACCACCAGCGGCCAGGTGACGTAGGCGAGGATCAGCGCCCAGGCGATCGGCGCGAGGAACGGCCGCACGACGGCATACGACAGCAGCAGCAGGCCGCCGAGCAGGATGCCGAGGACGACGCGATTCGACAGCTTGCGCGAGGAGGCGGAATTCATCGTTGCGGGCGAATGATGCAGCACGCGCTCAAGGCCCGCTCGTGCGCGACAGCGCCACGCCCTTCGGAGCGTCCTTGGCGTACAGCTTCCACAGGAAGCCCGCCACGTCGTCGCCCCAGGAGATCGCCTTGCGCGGCAGCGCGAGCGGATCGAATGCCGCAGTCGCCGCGCCGCGCTGGCAGGTGACGGCGCTGCGATAGCCCGCCTGCGCGACCGCCTCGATCGCGGCGAGGTCGTGCGAACCGTAGGGGTAGCAGAAGTGCGGCACGGCACGGCCCAGTTCCTGCTCGAGCCGATCGCGGCTGCCGGCGACCTCCTCGCGCAGCTTCCCGGCCGGCAACCCTTCGAGGCGGATGTGACTTGCGCCGTGGCTTCCCACCTCGATGCCGCGCCCGGCGATCTCGCGCAGGCGCGCGAAACTCATCAACGCCGGCGTCGGGTGCCCGTGCTCGGCCATCCAGTCTGCCCTGCCCCCCGCAAGCCCCGCGATCGCATAGACGATCGCCGGATAGCCGAACGACTCGAGCACCGGCAGCGCGTTCTCGTAGAAATTCTCGCATCCGTCGTCGAAGCTGAGCACGACCGCGCGCTTCGGCAGCGGCGCGCGGCCGGCGAGGCGGGCCACGGCGTCGGTCATCGACAGCACCGGCACGCGCAGCGCGCGCAGCGCACGCATCTGCATCCGGAAGCGCCCGAGGTCGCAATAGACCGCCCGATGCGACTTCATCGGCGCGAAGCGGCCGACCTGGTGGTACATCAGGATCGAGATCCCGCTCATCGGCTCATCGTAGTGCACGCGGCGATTGCATAGACGCGGAGGGTACCTTCGAGCATCGCATCGAGCGTGAACGCGTGCTCGAAGCGCTCGCGCGCCGCGCGCGCCAGGCGCGCCCGCAGGGCTTCATCGCCGCCCAGCCGAAGGATCGCCTGGGCGAGCGCGTGCGCATCCCCGGCGGGAAACAGCAGGCCGGTTTCCCCGTCGGCAACGACTTCCGGGATTCCGCCGACGTCGGCGGCGATGGCCGCACGCTGCACCGACGCAGCCTCGATCAGCGTCAGCGACAGCGCCTCGCGCCGCGACGGCGCGAGCACGATGTCGGCGAGCGCCAGCGCCGAGCCGGGGTCGTCGGTCGCGCCGCGGAACTCGACGCGGTCGGCCACGCCCAGCGAGTCCGCCAGTTCGCGCAGGCGGCGCGCCCAGTCGGAATCGCCGGGCCCGAACACGAGCAGCCGGCACGGGAGCCGATCGCCGACCTCGCGCAAAGCCTGGAGAGCGAGATCGTGCCCCTTCACGCGTTCGAGGCGCGAAAGCATCACGAGCGCGATTGCGCCGCCGGGTCGGCCGACCGCCGGCGCACGTGCGCCGAGATCGCGCACGCCGGAATGAACGACGTGCACCTTCGCCGGCGGCAACCCGCGCGCGAGCAGCGAGGCCCGCACCGCCGCCGATACCGCGATGACGTTCGCCGAGGCGTCGAACCACTTCCCGGCATTCGTCGAATGCGCGGTGGCCACGCAGGCGACTCCGGCGCGCCGCGCTGCCCAGGCGGCGTAGCGGGCGCCGCGCTGCGCGTGGCCGTGCACGATCGATGCGCGCTCGCTCGCGCAGAAGCGCGCGAGCCGCCACGCCGACCACGGGTCGTACATGCCGTGCATCGGCAGATGCAGGCAGCGATGGCCGGCGGCGACCATGCTTTCGCCCAGCCAGCCGTCGAGCGGGCCGGCGAACATCACCTGGTGGCCGCGCTCGCGCAATCCGCCCGCCAGTTCCACGACGTGCCGTTCGATGCCGCCCACCACGTGGCTGTGCGCGACGAGCACGACACGCTGCCGACGCCGCCCGTCCGCGTCCTCCGCCACCGCTGCTGTCCTCCGCGTCGAAGCCGTGCGCGCGATCGTACGTTCGTCGCGCGCGCGATCATCGCCGGCGCATCGGTGCCGGGTCAACCGCGACTCGATGGATTCGCTTGATCCAGATCGTATTGCCGGGGCAGCGCCCCGCCTAGCATCCGCGCCATGCGCCTGTCGACGCGTCACCTGCGGTTGTGGAGCCTGATCGTCCTCGCGACGATGCTCTACGGCACGCTCGTGCCCGGGCTGGCGCGCGCCTTCGGCGAAGTGCCGCGGGCGTGGGCCGAGATCTGCACGCCGGGCGGCACGAAGCTCGTCGCCGTCGATACGGCCGCCGACGCCTCCCCCGAGGACGGCGTCGCGGCGACGCGCGAGGCGTGTCCGTTCTGCCTGTCGGGCGCGCATGCGGCCGTCGTGCCGGTGACGCCGCTCGTCGCGATGCCGGCGCCGTCGGCGTCGGTGCGGCTGGCGCAGCGCGCGGCCGTCGATCCCCCCTCCTTCCCGCCGTGCCTCCCCGCGCAGCCCCGCGCACCGCCGGCGCGCGGCTGATCCTGCTCCCGGCGCGCGGTTGCCCGGCGCGCGGCTGACCCTGCCGCGGGCGCACGGCTGATTGCGCCCGGCGCGCGGTCGATCGCGCCTTCGGCCTTCACGGCACGATACGGCCCGGCGTCCGCGCACTTCCTCCGCTCCGAGCGACGCCCGATTTTCGGCGCCGCACCGGGCGGGTCCGTGCCGCCCCATTCGGCAACCGCGAAGGCCGACGCCTTCGCCACGTTCCTCCAGGAGCACTGCGGGTGCTGTTCCATTCACGAAAGAAAGCGGCGTGCGCGACGCTGTTCGCGCTCGCCGCCACGCATGCCCCGGCCCAGACCGCCGGGGAGCCGGCCTCGCTGGACCGCATCACGATCACCGACTCGACGATCGAGGACCGCTTCGATCCCGGCACGACCGACCCGACCTCGCGCGTGCGCTTCGACGAAGCGCAGATCGAACGGCAGCACGCGAAGAACCTGGTCGAGATCCTGCGCTCGGTCAGCGGCGTCACCGCCGACCTGCAGGGCGACGGCGAGACGATCAAGATCAAGCTGCGCGGCATCGAGAACCAGCGCTTCATGGGCGAGAAGCCCGGCGTGGCGATCGTCGTCGACGGCGTGCCGGTCTTCGAGCGCACCGGCAAGGTCAATATCGATCTCGACGACATCGAACGCATCGAGGTCGTCAAGGGCGCCGCCTCGTACCTGTACGGCGACGACGCGCTCGCCGGCGCGGTGATCGTCACGACGAAGCGCGGCGCCGGCCAGCGCGGGCTTCGCCTGGACGCCGATCGCGGCGCCTTCGGCTATCGCCGCCACCTGCTGCGCGCAGGCTTCGCCGGCGACGCGGTGTCCGGGCACCTGCAATACGGCGAGCGCGAGCAGGACGGCTACTACTACCTGTCGTCGACGTACACGCGCACCTGGTCGGGACACCTGCAGTACGCACTCGACGCGAGCAGCGAGCTGTCGCTCGGCTTCGAGAAGTCCGAGCGCTTCCGCGACCGCGAAGGCAGCGTCACCGGCGCGACGGCGGCCTCGCTCGATCCGACCGGAAGCAGCGAAGGGCGCGGCTACACGCGCAACTTCGACGTCGACCTCTCGCGCTGGAACCTGCGCTGGTCGCGCGACCTGGACGAGCGCAGCCAGGTGATGGCGCTCGTCTACGAGTACCGCGACGACACGACGTTCTGGTCGGCGCCGATGCGTTTCGACGCGGCGGGACGGCCGACCACCGGCGTGAACGACTACAGCATGCTGAACGACTACCGGCAGACGCAGCGCGGCGCGAAGGCCGAATACCGGGTGAACCTGGACGCGCTGGCGCTGATGGGCGGCGTGGACCTGCGCCGCAACGACTTCGACAACGACAACCGGGCGCTGAACAGCTACCGCACCACGCCGCGCGGCGCCGTGACGACGGCCGGAACGCAGCTCTCCGACGACCAGACGCGCGAACGGATGCGCGCGCTGTACGGCGAAGCGAAGTTCGCGCTCGGCGAGGCGAGCGTCGCGACGCTGAACGTCCGCCGCGACCGCGTCGACGTCGATTTCGACGCGGCGCCGGTGCCGGGCAACGGCAACCGCCCGGTATCGACCGGCCGCTCGTTCGAAGTCGACAGCTACCGCGCCGGCCTCACGCGCGCGCTGGGCGCGTCGAGCTCGCTCTTCGCGGCGGCATCCACCGGCTTCCGGCTGCCGAGCGCCGAACAGTTGTATCGCGGCGAAACGACGACCAACGCATGGGTGCAAAGCAATCCCGACCTGCGCCCCGAGAAGTCGCTCGGCCTGGAGATCGGCGCGCGCCACCGCCGATCGATCGCCGGCTGGGACACGCGCTTCGGCGTCTCGGCGTTCCAGATCGACCGCGACGACTTCATCCTCGATTCGAACGGGCAGTACGCCGCATCGAACACGACGATCGGCGGCGGCTCGCAGTTCCGCAACATCGGCGGCGCGCGCAGCCGCGGGATCGAGCTCGAGGCGAGAACCGCGCCGCACGCCGGCTGGGCCTTCGAGGCGGCGCTGACCTTCCTCGATGCGAGCTTCACGCGCTACGACAACTTCTTCCTTTCGCTGGGCAACGCCAACGGCGCCTTCGTCGCGCAGCCCACCGCCGCGCAGCGCGCGGATCGCGCGTTCTGGCGCAGCAACTACACCGTCGTCGCCTACGACAACACCGGCAGGCGCATCCCGCGCACGCCGGCACGGATGCTCGATCTTCGCGCGCACTGGTACCCGGCGCCCGGCTGGGCGCTCAGCGGCGAGCTGGACGCGCGCGCCCGGTCGTGGGCCGACGAGATCAACCAGGAGCGCTGGCCGGGCTTCGCGCTCTTCCACGCAGGCGCGCGCTACGAGACGAAGCTGCCCGGCCCGTCCGGGACGCGGCTGATGCTGTTCGCCCGCGTGGAGAACGTCTTCGACCGGCGCCACTGGCTGATCGCCCGCGGCACGGGCGACGCGAACTACGACGGGCGCTACGACCGCGAAGACCTGTCGATCGTTCCCGACCCGGGCCGCATCTGGCGCGCCGGCCTGTCGCTGCAGTACTGAGGAGCTGCGCAATGGATGCGATCCGCGCACTGGTCGACTGGGGCGTGATCGGCACGCTCGTTGCACTGAGCGTCGTCGCGCTCGCCGTCGTGATCGAACGCTGGCGCTACCTGCGGCGCGTCGACGCCGCCTCCTACGAAAGCCGCGTGCGGCTCGAGGCCGACCTGACCGCCCGCCTGAACTGGATCGCAACGATCGCTTCGAACGCGCCGTACCTGGGCCTGCTCGGCACGGTGCTCGGCATCATGCTGACCTTCCACGGGCTGGGCGCCGGCGACGCGCTCGATGCGCGAACGATCATGGCCGGACTCGCGCTGGCGCTGAAGGCCACCGCCGCGGGAATCGCGGTCGCGATCCCCTGCGTCGCGGCCAACAACGCGCTGCGCCGCCGCGTGCGCGAGCGCCTCGTCGATTTCGACGAGGCGCGTGGGGGCTGAAGCGATGGACGAACGCGAATTCGACGAGATCAACGTCGTTCCGCTGGTCGACGTGATGCTCGTGCTGCTCGCCATCGTGCTGACGACGGCGAGCTTCGTGGCGAGCGGGCGCATTCCGGTGCAGCTTCCGCAGGCACGCAGCGCGCAGCCCCCACAGCGCTCTCCGCTCGTACTCACCTACACGCACGAGCGGCGCCTGTACCTGGGCGACGCGCCGGTGGACGACCTGCCGGCGGCGCTGGCGGCGCATTCGCGCGACGAGAGCGTCGTCGTGCGCGCCGACGGGCGGCTGGCGCTGGCGGACTTCGTCGAGCTGGCCGACCGCGTGCGCTCGCTCGGCTTCGAGCGGGTGAGCGTCGAGGTGCGGCGCCCGTGAGCACCGTCGCGCCCGCATGCAGCGCGGCGGGGCCGATCGCCGCGCGCGATTGGCTTCTGTCGATCGTCGCGCACGTCGCGGTGCTGGCGGCGGTCGCCTTAGGGAGCGCGTCCCTTCCTCTACGCCACACGCCGCCCGCCCCGCTGCCGGTGCCGATCCGATGGGTCCGGGCGACTACGGAAGACGCTGGCGTCGATCCGGCCGTGAACGCGGCTTCGGCGTCGACGAACATGCCCGCCCGGCACGATGCGCCCGCAATCGCGGCGCCGAAACCCGCTCGCGCGCGAACGGTTGCCAGGGCGCCGTTGCCGGCTCGCACGGCACCGCCGCAGGCACCGCGCCCGGCCGACGCCCGCAACGGCGACGGACCGGCTCTCGCACGCGCGGACATCTCCTCGCCTGCAATCGCACAAGCGCCTGCACCGGCCGCCGACGCGCACGACGAATCCTCTGCAACTCCCCCCTCGGCGGCGGCTCGCGCCGGCGCCGAAGCGCCCGCCGGCGCGCCGGCCGTCGCCGGTGCAGCCGGCCCCGCGGTCAACCCTGCAGCCAACCCCGCCGCCAACCCCGCCGCCGACCTCGCGACCGGCCCCGCGGCCAGCCCCGCTTCGACCCCGCCTCCCGACGCCCCGGCATCGCCGCGCTGGCGCAGCGAATTCGAAGCGCTGCTCGCCGCGCACAAGCGTTATCCGCGGCAGGCGCGGCGCATGGGCCAGCAGGGCGTCGTCACCGTCCACGCGCAGTTCGCCGCCGATGGCGAGCTGCTGGGTTGCGAGGTGGCATCGAGCTCGGGCTTCCGTACGCTCGACGAAGCCGCGCTCGAACTCGTTCGCCTGGCCGCCGGGCAGCTGCGCACGGGCAGCGCCCCCGGCAGCCGGGCGGAACTGCGCATCCCTATCGCCTACGAACTGAACGGACGCGGCACATGAAGATCCTCCGAATCCTCGCGCCCCTCGCGACGGCGCTCGCGCTGGCCGCAGTGTCGAATACGCCCGCGCGCGCCGGCTCCGACGCTTCGAACGGCGCAGCGCCGTCGACATCCACCGCGGCGAAGACGAAGGTCGCGCTGCTGTCGACGAAGATGGTGCTCGAGCGCAAGTTCCGGCTGCTCGAAGAAGCGGCGCGCAGGGAAGACGTCGCGCTGGCCTGGACGCAGGTCGACGTCGAAGGCGAGGCCGGCGTCGCGCGCGCGCTCGAAGGCGCGGCCTTCGTCCTGATCGACGCTCCGCGCACCGACGACCAGGCGCTCGTCGAACGCGTCGCCGGCGCCCGGCTGCGCGATGCGGCGCTGCCCGGCGTCGGCATCCACGTGATGAGCCCGCCGACGCGGATGCGCGCGTTGCACGTCGAGGCCGCCGAGGCGCAGCGCGTCTTCGAGTACTACGTCGCCGGCATGCGCGAGAACCGCGAGCGGCTGTTCCGTTACCTGCGCGCGCGCTTCATCGCCGGCGGCAGCGCAGCGCAGGCGGAGCCGCCGATCGCGCTGCCGTCGGCCGGCATCTACCATCCCGAGCACGACGCCGGCGTGATCGAGACGCTGCCCGCGTACCTCGACTGGTGGCAGCGCCATTTCCGCCGCGACTGGCGGGACCGCCCGGTGATCGGCATCGAGATCTCGTCGAGCTACCTCTCCGACGGCCAGACGCGAACCGTCGACGAAACGATGCGCGCGATCGAAGCGGCAGGCGCGCTGCCGATCGCCTTCTACCGCGCATCGCGCGTCGCGCGCGCGCGCGGCGATTCCGCACGACCTTCCGCGCAGCCGTCGCCGCCGGCGGGCGGCGACGGCTTCCCGAACCCGAAGCGCATCGATCCCGCCGTGCAGGACGAGCCGCTCGTGCTGCTCGACGGCCGCCCGATCGTGCACGTGATGCTCGTGCACACCTTCCTCGGTATCGATCCCGATGCGCGCAAGGTCTGGCATCGCTCGCTCGACGTTCCGGCGATCCCGGTGCTCGCCTACCGCAACGGCAGCCGCGACGACTATCTCGCCGACCCGGTGGGCGTGAGCCGCTTCGAGCTGCCGTTCACGCTGACGAACGCCGAGTACGCCGGGCTGCAGGACCCGGTCGTGCTCGCGGCGAACGAGGGCGGCGAACTGGTGCCGATTCCCGAGCAGCTCGACATGCTGGTCGGCAAGGCGCTGCGTCTGGCGCGGCTGCGCGCGACGCGCAACGCCGACAAGCGCCTGGCGCTCTTCTACTGGAACCACCCGCCGGGGGAGACGAACCAGGGAGCGTCGAACCTGAACGTGCCGCGCTCGATCGAACATCTCGTCGAACGCCTGCGCGCGCTCGGCTATGCGATCGACGGCACCACCGAGGAAGCGCTGATCGAAGCGGGCAAGGCGATGCTGCGCCCCGCTTACCGGCCCGGCACGCTCGACGCGCTGACGAAGACCGCGCACTGGGCGTTCCTGCCGCTGGCCGACTACGAGCGCTGGTACGCGGCGCTGCCCGACGGCGTGCGCGCGCGCATCGGCCAAGCCTGGGGCGCGCCCGGGCAAAGCGCGTGGATCGCCGAACGCGACGGCGTGCGCGGCTTCGTCATTCCGCGCCTGGACCTCGGCGCGCTCGTTGTGCTGCCGCAGCCGATGCGCGCCGAGACCGCGGCGGGCGGCGACGAGAAGAAGCTCTTCCACGACACGAAGATGCCGCCGAACCACTTCTACCTGGCGACCTACCTGTGGGTGCGCGAGCGGCACCGGGCCGACGCGATCGTGCACTTCGGCACGCACGGCACGCAGGAGTGGCTGCCCGGCAAGGAGCGCGGGCTGTGGGCTTACGACGATCCGAACCTGCTCGTCGGCGACGTTCCCGTCGTCTACCCGTACATCGTCGACAACGTCGCCGAGGCGATGCACGTGAAACGCCGCGGTCGCGGCGTGATCGTCAGCCACCAGACGCCGCCGTTCGCCCCGGCGGGGCTCGCCGACGAGACGGCCGCGCTCGACGCGCTGCTGCGCGAGCACGATGCCGTGGACGAAGGCCCGGTGCGCGAGCGACTGCGCGAGCGCATCGTCGAGGCGGCGCGGGAGGCGGGGCTGCTCGCCGACCTCGGGATGAACGAAGGCGCTTCCATCGACGACTTCGACCGCATCGCGCGCGCGCTGCGCGATCATCTCGAGGAGCTCGGCAGCGCGATGCAGCCGCTCGGCCTGCACACGCTCGGCCGCGATGCGCCGCGCGAGCACCGGGTGAGCAACGTGATGCAGATGCTCGGCGAGCCGCTGTACGCGCGCACCGCGCCCGCAGGCGCCGCCGAGGCGTTCCGCGGCGACTGGCGCAGGCTCGCCGAAAGCGCGCCGTACCGCTTCGTCGACGAATTCGTCTTCGACGAGGCGCGCGCGCCGAGTTCGATCGACGACCCCGGCCTGCGCGAGCTTGCCGCACGCGGACACGAATACCGCGAGGCGCTGCACGCCGACGGCGAGATCGAAGCGATCGTCCGCGCGCTGTCGGCGCGCTGGGTCGATCCTTCGTACGGCGGCGACCCGATCCGCAATCCCGACGCGCTGCCCACCGGACGCAACGTCTACGGCTTCGACCCGTCGCGCATTCCGACGCGCGCGGCCTGGGAGTCCGGCATGCGCGCTATCGACGAGCTGATCGAGGCGCATCGCGCGAGCCACGGAAGCGCGCCGCGCAAGCTCGCGTTCACGCTGTGGAGCACCGAGACGATGCGCCATCTCGGCATCCTCGAGGCGCAGGTGCTCTACGCACTGGGGATGCGTCCGCAGTGGGACGCGGGCGGACGCGTCGTCGGCGTCGAGCCGATACCGCTGGCCCAGCTCGGCCGCCCGCGCATCGACACCGTGATCTCGATCACCGGGCTGTACCGCGACCAGTTCCCGAACGTGATGGAGTGGCTGTCACGCGCCGTCGTGCTCGCCGCCTCGCTCGACGAGGAACCCCGGGACAATCCTGTACGCGCGAACGTCGAGCGCGTGGCCGCGACGCTGCTCGCGCGCGGCGTCGACCCGCAGGCCGCGCGCGAGTTCTCGCTCACGCGCATCTTCGGCAACGAGAGCGGCGACTACGGGACGCGCGTCCCCGAGGCGACGCTCGCCTCCGACCATTGGGAGGAGGGCGACGGCAGGCTCGAGCGCTTGTACCTGTCGCGGATGTCGTGGGGCTACGGGCCCGACCCGTCGCGCTGGAGCACGAAGCCCCGCGACGGCAGCGGAGAGACGGTCGACGTCTACGCCGAGCACCTGCGCGGCACCGACGCGGCGGTGTTCTCGCGCTCGTCGAACCTGCGCGGGCTGCTCGACACCGATCATCCGTTCGAGTACCTGGGCGGCCTCTCGAGCGCGGTGCGCTTCCTCGATGGCCGCAGCCCCCAGCTGTACATCTCGAACCTGCGCGATGCGAAGCGCGCGCGGCTGCAGAACGCCTCGACCTTCCTCGCCACCGAGCTGCGCTCGGTCTACCAGCATCCGAACTGGATCGCGCAGATGCGCGACGAGGGCTACGCGGGAACGCTGCAGCTGCTGAACGCCGTCAACAATTTCTGGGGCTGGCAGGCGATGGACCGCGACGTCGTGCGCGACGACCAGTGGCAGGCTTTCCACGAGATCTACGTGAAGGACCGCTACCGGCTCGGCATCCGCGAATGGTTCGAGCAGGCGAATCCGGCGGCGCTCGCGCAGATCGCCGAGCGCATGCTCGAGGCGATCCGCAAGGGCTACTGGCAGGCCGACGAAGCGACCGAGCGCGAGCTGGTGCAGGCGTGGCGCGAGATCGCGCAGCGGCACGACGTGCATACGGCGAACGAGACCTTCGTCGCGCACGTCGAAAAGCTGGCGCAGGGCTACGGGCTCGACGCGATGCAGGCGCCCGCGGCGCCGGCATCGCAGTCGCCTGCGCAGGCATCGAAGCCTGCGCCGGCCGAAGCGCAGGACCCTGCCCCGATCGACGACGCGGCGCCCGAAGCGCCGCTCGAGCGCGTGCGCGGCCAGGAGCTGCGCGAGGTGCCGCGCGAGCAGCCCGCCGACGCGCCGCCCGCCTGGACCTACGCCGCGTGGCTCGCGCTGATCGTCGCCGCCGGCGCAACCGCACAAGCCTTCGGCGCGTGGCGCGACCGGCGCCTTCCGCTGCCCCCACGCCCTTCACCCTTCGCCCTTCACCCTTCACCTCCCCAATGAACGCCATCGAATCCTTCCTCTACGAGATCTCCCGCTTCTTCCTGACGCCGGTGCTGATCCTGCTCGCGGCGATGTTCGCCTACGCGCTGTACTGCCTCGGCGCGCTGCTCGCCGAGACGGCATTGCGCGCGCTGCGCGGACACGGCCGCCGGCCGCTCGCCCGCTGGCTGCACGCGCAGCCCGACGCGAGCCCCGAGCGGCTCGAACTGCACGTGCTGCGCCGCCTCGAGATGCAGCGCATCGTCAGCCGCACCGCGCCGATGCTCGGGCTGGTGGCGACGATGATCCCGATGGGTCCCGCACTCGTCGCCGTCGCCGCGGGCAACGCGCAGGGAATGGCGGAGAACCTCGTGGTCGCCTTCGCCGCGGTCATCGTCGCGCTGCTGTCGGCGGCGATCACCTTCGTCGTGCAGTCGGTTCGCCGCCGCTGGCTGCTCGAGGAGCTCGACGCGCTGCTCGGCGCGCGCGGAGCCGGCCATGCGTGAGCGGCGCATCGGCATCGACATCCTGTCCGACGACGACGGCGACGACCCGATCCTGAGCGTCGTCAACATCGTCGACGTCTTCCTCGTCGTCATCGCCGTGCTGCTGATCGCGGTGATCGAGAACCCGCTGAACCCCTTCGCGGCGCAGGACCTGATCGTGATCCGCAACCCCGGCAAGCCCGACATGGGAATGCTGGTGCGCGAAGGACGCGAACTGAAGGAATACCGCTCGTCCGGGCAGATCGGCGAGGGCGAAGGCGCCAAGGCGGGAACCGCGTACCGGCTGCGCGACGGATCGATGGTCTACGTGCCAGAAGAGACGACGGGGGACCGCCCGACGCCGGCCGACGCCTCGGCCCGGAAAGCCGCCGACGAGCCTGGCGCGAAACCCTGAGCGCGACAGGGAAATCTTCGAGCCCTTGGCTGCACCCGTTAATCTATATTTTAGATATACCTATAGCGAAACGGCCCAGGGCGAGGAGACCCGCATGTCGCACCGCTGGACGGACCTCTCGATTTCCGTGCTGGCCAGCGTGGTCAGCGTGCTGCTGTCGTGGCCGTTCTGGCGCGACTACCAGTTCTGGCCCGAGTCCCAGTGGGCGTGGCGGTTCTGGTTCGCGCTCGGCTTCGTGCTCGCCGTGTACGTCTTCCACGCCTTCCTCGGCAGTCTGCGCGAGCTGTTCGAGCACGAGGAGGGCTGAGCATGTGCAACGACGAGCCGCGCAAACGGCGCACCGCGCTGGCGGTGCTGGGCTTCATGGTGATCCTCTTCGCCGCGCTGTCGGTGTTCTCGTTCACCGGCTCGCGCGAGCAGGCGCTGCCCGAGAACGTGTCTTTCGACGGACACTCGGCGGTGGACGGTCGGCGCGTCTTCCAGGCCTACAACTGCATGGGCTGCCACACGATCGTCGGCAACGGCGCGTATTTCGGCCCCGATCTCACCGACCTGTACCGGCGCGCCGGCCCCGCGTGGCTCGCTGCCTTCCTGCCGTCGGCCAACGCGTGGCCCACGGCCGCGGCGATCCGCCTGCAACTGGGCAATCCGGCGATCGCCAGGGCCGCCGGCACCGACCGCTACGAGGACTACCTCGAACGCTATCCGGCGGCGCGCGAGCGCATCGAGCGGCGCGGGGGAACGCCCACGCACATGCCGACGCTGCCGTTCACGCGCGACGAGATCGGGCAGCTCGTCGCGTTCCTCGAGTACACGTCGCAGATCCATACCGAGGGATGGCCGCCGGTTCCGCTGCCCGGCGTGCGCGAGGCGGCCGCGGCTGCCCGCAGCGCGACGCGCCCGGCCGAAGCGGCGAGCCCCGCCGCGGCGGGCGCGCCGGCGGTCTCGCCGTCCACGGACCTCGCCGCGCAGGGCGGGCAGCTGGCCAACGAGCTCGGCTGCCTCGCCTGCCACTCGAAGGGCGCCGAGCGCGTCGTCGGTCCGGGCTGGGCCCGGCTGTACGGCTCGCAACGCGAGCTCGCCGACGGATCGGCCGTGACGGCCGACGCCGACTACCTGCTCGAGTCGATCGTGCACCCCGATGCACGCGTCGCGCGCGGCTACCCGCCCGGCGTGATGCCGAGCTACGAATCGATCACCACCGCCGAGCAGCGCGAAGCGCTCGTCGCGTACATCCGCAGCCTGGGGAACAAGTGATGCCGCAAGTGAGGCAGCAAGTGAGGCAAGCGATGCGCATCGAATACGCCACGCAGCGGCTGAGCTACCGCTTCTTCGCGCTGATGCTCGGGCTGTTCGTCGTGCAGGTCGCCTTCGGGCTGATCATCGCGGCGCAGCGCGTCGACCCGTCGCTGCTCGCCGGCACGCTGAACTTCAACGTCGCGCGCAGCGAGCACACGAACCTGGGCATCCTGTGGATCCTCTGCGGCTTCATCGGAACAATCCTCTTTGTGGGCCCGCTGCTGTCGAAGCGCGAGCTGGCCTCGCCGTGGCTGGTGAAGACGCTGTTCTGGGCGCTCGCCGCGGTGGTCGCCTGGAATGTGTTCACGCTGGGGCTGTCGCAACGAGGAATCGCCGGCTGGTGGGCGGGACAGCCATGGCTGCAGGAAGGACTCGAATACATCGACGCCGGACGCGGCGCCGACCTCGTGATCCTGATCGGCTTCGCGATGCTGGCGACGATCGTGCTGCGCACCTTCCCGCCGATGCGCCAGTGGAACGAAATCCACTGGGGCCTGGGCATCGGCGTCACCGCGCTCACCGCCGTGTGGGTGTTCGGCATGTTCTTCGTAGCGCGCATCGACGGCCAGGAGTATCTGCGCTGGTTCGTCGTGCATTACTGGGTCGAAGGCGTGTGGGAAGTGATCCACATCAGCCTGGTCGGCTTCCTGATCGTGCTGATGTTCGGCGCGAACGTGAAGACCGTCGGCTACGCGCGGTTCTGGGGGGAGACCATCGTCTGGCTGTCGGGCCTGCTCGGCAACGCGCACGACCATTTCTCGATCGGCACGCCCGACTGCGGGCAGTTCTG
>CALCZN010000352.1:0-4854 GCA_937903095.1 uncultured Burkholderiales bacterium | reverse complement strand
CCCGCCGCGACGACCATCCGAGTTCCTTCATCGCATCGAGCGTGCGCAGGTATTCGACCAGACCGTACGACAGCGCGCAGTCGAACTGCAGCCAGTCGCGCTCGGGCCTCATGCCGCCATAGCGCAGCAGGTTGCGCGCATCCTGGTGACTGAAGAGGTTCTCGCCGGTGGCGAGCGGCGCCGAATAATGCCGCGCCAGTTCCGCCTGCAGCGCGTAGTCCAGCGGATCTCCCGCCTCCTCGTACCAGAAGAGCCCGTACGGCTCGAGCGCCTTCGCGTAGCGCAGCGCCGTCGGCAGATCGAAGCGCCCGTTCGCATCGACCGCGAGGCGGCGCCCCTCGCCGACCACCTGCAGCACCGCATCGATACGCCGCAGATCCTCGTCGAGACTCGCGCCGCCGATCTTCATCTTCACGACCCGATAGCCGCGATCGAGATAGCCGCGCATTTCGTCCTGCAGCTTCGCGTGATCCTTGCCCGGGTAGTAGTAGCCGCCGGCCGCGTAGACCCAGACTCTCTCGTCATACACGCCGCCGCGATAGCGATCGGCGAGCAGACGGTACAGCGGCTTGCCCTCGATCTTCGCCACCGCGTCCCAGACCGCCATGTCGATCGTGCCGACCGCCACCGAGCGCTCGCCGTGGCCTCCGGGCTTCTCGTTGGTCATCAGCGCCTTCCAGATCGCGAACGGGTCGAGGTTCTGCCGCTCGCGATCGACCAGCGAATCGGGCGGGGTCGACAACACGCGATCGATGAAGCGCTCGCGCATCAGCGCGCCTTGCCCGTAGCGGCCGTTGGAATTGAACCCGTAACCGACGACCGGCTTCGCATCCCGCACGACGTCGGTGACGACGGCGACGACCGAGCAGGTCATCTTCGAAAAATCGATGTAGGCGTTTGCGATGGGCGAAGCGATCGAGACGGTGCGTTCGCGAATGGCGGTGATGCGCATGAGTGGGGGCCTTCCGATCGGCGCGGTCGGTTGGAAATCCGTTCAGTGGAGCCAGTCAGGCGACGCCGTTCGTGCTCTCGACATCACGCCGCGTGAGGGCTGCGACGAGCCCGAACCAGCCCGTGAGCCAGGCGATGAAGGCGGCCACGTGACCGTATTCCCAACGCGAGCGCATTCGCGCGTAGGCTGCGGCGAATTCCTCCGGACCTGAACCGACGCTGTCGGCCCACGCCGAGTTGACGGGAGCAACGACGAGAGCCCAGAGGAGCAGTGACGCCAGCAATGCAGCGGCGGAGGCCCAAAAGAGGCCGCTCTGCGGCAACTTCCGCGATCGAAAGGCGAGAATCGCTACCGACAACGTAGCGACGACCTGAACGGTGCCTCCCGCAAGTCCAAACCAGGCGTAAAGCGTACTCGTGACGTCGGCGTACATCGCCGGCGAATAGCCGAGCTTGACCGGCAGTTCCATCAGGTGAGCGGCGCCGGGCGCCAGACCCAAAGCGGTCAACGTCAGGGCCGTGGCCTGAAGGGCTCTCGAGGGCATCGGAACATCGCGCAATCAACATACCCGCTTGCGCCTAACCGACAACGAAAGCCTGGCGAACTTCTCGCTAGAACTCCGGATTGATGCTCAACGCCAGCATCGACGACAGCTGACACAACGGTCTTCCCGACTCCTGCTGCAATTCATTGAAAGCATCCTGCACGATCTGCAGATCGCGCTGACTGGAGGGTTCATGGTCGACAATGCCTGCGGCCACCAGCCGTGCGATCACGTCGCTGGTCAACAGGAAAGTATCCTTCCCGACCAGACGTAGAAATCCGGCAGCCGAGCGTCCGCCCAGGCGGGCGCCGCGCTTTCCCAGCAAACGCCATAAACCGACGATGTCGGCAACCGGCCAGTTGGCGATGAACTCGCCGAAACCGTTGCCCTGCTCCCGACGGATATCCAGAATGAACCGCGCGTTTTTCGGGATGGTTTGCAGTTTGGTGCGGTCGCGGATGATTCGGCCGTTTTTCATATAGCCATCGATCTGTGCCGGGCCGAGCAACGCCATTTCCTCGAGCGCGAAGCCCCGGAAGACTTCCTCGAAAGCAGGCCACTTCGCATCTACCACCGAGTGCTGCATTCCGGCCTGGAATACCCGCTGGCTCATGGCAGAAAGATAGCGGTCGTCGCCCTTTCGCTTCAATTCTTCAGAGGTGAGCGCTTTGGGCAGGAAAGCTTCCAGCGCCTCGTCCGATCCGAAGCGCTCGCGTACCGTCTCGTAAAGCCAAACGTATTCCAGGGCCATGCCTTTGTCGTCCTGTCCGGCGTCAGCCGCTTCCGCTGGCGAGTGTGGGCTGCCCGCTGCGATCGGACTGCAGCTTGCGTTCGCCGAAGTGCCAGATCGCCTCGGCGCGACTGCCGATGTACCAGAAACCGATGGCGCACAAGGCAAAGAACGCGGCTTTATGCTTCTCTCGGAAGTGCGATACACGGCTGTCGATGTTGTTCTTCCATCTCGTCCCCCCGGCGCGGTTCCCGGCTTCGTTCTCGCCAGCCGTCACGGGCGCGACTCGCTCAATCCTGGCCGGCGACGACGATCTATCCCGCCTCGACTCGCTCGCAGTACGCCTCGATGGTTCGCTTCCATGCGGGCCGGGCCAGGCACCGATCCCGATACGACGCTATTCCCGGATACGGCGCGATCAACCCCTCGTCCTTGATGCCCGCCGAGAGCACGTGCGCCATCAGGATGTCGGCGATGGTGAAGCCGCCTGTCGCGACGAATTCGCGATCGGCGAGCCAGCGCTCCAGATTCTTCAGCACCCGATTCACCCAGCCGACCAGGAACTCGCGGTGCTTGCTGCAACTGCCATCCGCCGTCCAGTCGAGCACCACCAGGCTGAGGAGCGGCGGCTCGACCGAGCTCATCGCGGCGAAGCACCAGCGCACCACCTGCGCCTCGCCGGCAGGGTCGCGGGGAATCAGGCGGCCGGACTTCTTCGCCAGGTAGACGAGGATGGCCGCGGACTCGGACAGCACCAACCCGTCGTCGTCGATAGACGGGATCTGTTCGAACGGACTGAGCCGGCGATAGGTTTCCGTGCTCAGGTCGCGGGCGGGATGGTCCATACCGACCAGCTCGAAGGGTAGCTGCATCTCTTCGAGCGCCCAAAGCACGCGCAGGTCGCGCGTGTAGCCGCGCGCGACGGCATTGACCTTCGAAAAGCCGTAGAGCTTGAGCATGGTGCCCTTCCTTCGTCGAAGCGTCCGGCGTTGCGAACGCTTCGACCGGCGTCGGTTCAGTGCACAGTGCGTGGACTCAGCGCCGTACATTGGCGACCGAGTCTGCGATCGATGACGGCGGCAAAAGCCGTCACCAGCCGGCTCGAAATGGGTACGACGTTGCGTCGAATCAGCCGGAATCCTGGCGGAGAGAGGGGGATTCGAACCCCCGAGGGGCTTTGGACCCCTACACGCTTTCCAGGCGTGCGACTTCGACCGCTCATCCATCTCTCCGGGGGCCGCAGTATACCCCGCGCCCCCCGGAGGACGGCCTGAGCAAGCCCCCTCAGCAAGCCTCCTCAGGAAGCCTCTTTCAGCTGGTCGAGGATCGCCGGGTTCTCCAGCGTGGAGACGTCCTGCGTGATCGCTTCGCCGCGCGCGAGCGAGCGCAGCAGCCGCCGCATGATCTTGCCCGAGCGCGTCTTCGGCAGGTTCTCGCCGAAGCGGATCTCCTTCGGTTTGGCGATCGGGCCGATCTCCTTGCCGACCCAGTCGCGCAGCTCCCTGGCGACCCTGGTCGCTTCGCCGCCGGTGGGCCGCGACTGCTTGAGCACCACGAAGGCGGAGATCGCCTCGCCGGTGAGATCGTCGGGACGCCCCACCACCGCGGCCTCCGCGACCATCGGATGCGCGACGAGCGCGGACTCGATCTCCATCGTGCCCAGCCGGTGGCCGGAGACGTTGAGCACGTCGTCGATGCGGCCCATCACGCGGAAGTAGCCGTCCTCGTCGATGGTCGCGCCGTCGCCGGCGACGTAGTAGCGCCCGCCGTGGATCTCGGGCGGAAAATACGTCTTCTTGAAGCGCTCGGGGTCGCCCCAGATCGTGCGGATCATCGACGGCCAGGGCTTGGTGATCGCGAGGAAACCGCCCTTGCCCGCCGGCACGTTCTCTCCGGATTCGTCGATGACCGCCGCCGAGATGCCGGGCAGCGGCATCGTGCACGAACCGGGCTTGAGCGCATGCACGCCCGGCAGCGGCGAGATCATCGTGGCGCCGGTCTCGGTCTGCCACCACGTGTCGACGATCGGGCAGCGGCCGCGCCCGACGTTCTCGTAGTACCACATCCACGCTTCCGGATTGATCGGCTCACCGACCGATCCGAGCACGCGCAGCGACGACAGGTCGTATTTCTTCGGATGATGCTCGGGCGAAGTCTGCCCGGCGCGCACGAGTGCGCGGATGGCGGTGGGTGCGGTATAGAAGATGCTGACCTTGTGGCGGTCGATCATCTCCCAGAAGCGGCCCGGATTCGGGAAGGTGGGAATGCCTTCGAACACCACCTGCGTGGCGCCGCAGGCCGTGGGACCGTAGACGATGTACGTGTGTCCGGTGACCCAGCCGATGTCGGCCGTGCACCAGTAGACGTCGTCGGGCTTCAGGTCGAAGACCCACTTGACGGTGATCGCCGCGCCCAGCAGGAAGCCGGCCGACGAATGCTGCACGCCCTTCGGCTTGCCGGTGGAGCCCGACGTGTAGAGCACGAAGAGCGGGTGGTCGGCCTCGACCCATTCGGGCGGGCATTCGTCGGACTGGCCCTCGATCGCCTCACCCCAGCTGAGGTCGCGGCCGGGTTTCATCGCGGCGCCCTCGCCGGTGCGCTGGTAGACGATGACCTTGCGCACGGCGT
>CALCZN010000351.1:0-5561 GCA_937903095.1 uncultured Burkholderiales bacterium | reverse complement strand
TCGAGCGGCAGCGAGCCCTGCAGCTCGCCGCGCTCGTCGACCACGTAGACCTGGTCGGTGTGGTCGGGCAGCTCGTCGAGCCGGCGCAGTTCGCGCAGCACCATTTCGAGCGTGTACTCGCGGCGCACGGTGATCGCCTCGAAGTCCATCAGCTCGCCCACCGAGCCCTCGGGGAAGGACATCGACGCGCGCAGCTGCTCGCGCTCCTGCTGCGTCAGGCCGCGGCGCACCTCCTCGACGACGTCGCGCGGCAGGTCCGGCGCCAGCTCGGCGATCTCGTCGGCGTCGAGCGTCTCGACCGCCTCGACCAGTTCGGCGCGATCCATCGAGCGGATCAGCGTCTCGCGCACCGCGTCGGAGACCTCGAGCAGGATCTCGCCGTCCTTGTCGGACTGCACCAGATCCCAGACGAGCATCCGATCGTCGGGCGGCAGCGCCTCGAGGATGTAGGCGATGTCCGCCGGGTGCAGCCGCTGGATCCGCGCGCCCAGGTCGTGCAGGTACTGCTGGTCGATCGGCGCCGCGACCGGCCCCGCGTGCGTCACGTCGTCCTCGTCGCCGCGCTCGCGCTCAGCGGCCTCGACGGTCTGGTTGTGCCGGCGCAGCAGTTCCTGCACCGCGGCGAGCGCGCGCGAAGCTTCCTCCGGGTCGCGCGGCTGCGCGGCTCGGGGCGCTTCGGGTCGATCGACGGCGGCTTCGGAAGCCTCGTCGAGCTCGGGCTCGGGCATCGGGTGTCGCTGCGGCTTCAGGGGAGGTCGACGCCGCCCATCCAGCGGGCGACGATCGCGGCGCGCCGGGCGAGCGCGGGCGAATCGGGGTGCGCGTCATAGTAGCGCGGCCGGGGCAGCATCGCCGCCATGCGCGCCGCCTGCCACGCGCCGAGCTGGGCCGCCGAGACGCCGTAGTGGTAGCGCGCTCCGGCCTCGGCGCCGAACACGCCGACGCCCCATTCGGCCACGTTCAGGTACAGCTCGAGGATGCGCCGCTTGGTCATCACCGTCTCGATCATGTAGGCGATGACCAGCTCCTGCGCCTTGCGCAGATAGCTGCGCTCGCCGGACAGGAACAGGTTCTTGGCGAGCTGCATCGTGATCGTCGAGCCGCCGAGCACCACGCGCCCCCGGCGGCGATTGCGCTCGCGGGCGCGCTCGATGGCGTCCCAGTCGACGCCGTCGTGATCGGCGAAATTGGCGTCCTCCGAAGCGATCACCGCGCGCTTGAGATTCGGCGAGATCCGGTCGTAGTCGACCCAGCGATGGCGCAGTTCGCGCTGCGGGTCGGACTCGCGCAGGCGCGCCAGCTCGGTGCGCATGAAGCGCGTCGAAGCGGGATCGAAGCGGCTCCACCACAGCACGTGCGCGAAATACCAGAGCTGCAGCGCGAGCACCGCGCAACCGAGCAGCGCCGCCCCCCACGCGAACAGGCGCAGCGGACGCCGCCAGCTCGCGGCGCGCGCGCGGGACTTGCGCTTCATCGCGCCGGCGGTCGCGGCGCGGCGTGCTCCGCGTGCAGCGCTTCGCGCAGCGCCCGATACACGGGCTCGGTCTGCGGACGCACGCCGTGCCAGGCGAGGAAGGACTCGGCCGCCTGCTCGACGAGCATGCCGAGTCCGTCGCAGGCGCTGCGACAACCGGCATCGCGCGCCTGCCGGACGAAGGCCGTGGGCGCGTCGGCGTAGAAGAGATCGTAGGCGAACGAGGCCGCGGCGAAGACCTCGTTCGACAGCGCGACGGGCTCGTCGCGCAGCCCGCTGCCGCTCGCCTCGACGACCAGGTCGAAGCCCGGCTCGACCGCGTCGAGCGCGACGAAGACGGGAGGCGCCGCACGCGCTGCGAACTTCTCGACCAGCCGCTCGGCGTTGGCCCGGCTGCGGTTGCTGACGACGAGGCGGGCGACGCCCGCATCGAGCAGCGGCCCGACGACGCCGCGCGCGGCGCCGCCGGCGCCGAGCAGCAGCACCGAGCGTCCCTGCAGCTCGAAGCCGTGACGCTCGCCGAGGTCGCGCACCAGCCCGGCGCCGTCGGTGTTGTCGCCCCAGGCGCCTTCGGCGCCGGCGTCGAAGCGCAGCGTGTTCACGGCGCCCGCCTGCACGGCGCGCGCGCTGTGCCGCGCGGCCCAGGCGAAGGCGTCGAGCTTGAACGGCAGCGTCACGTTCAGCCCGCTGCCGCCGGCGTCGCGGAAGCGCTCGACCGCTTCGACGAAGCCGTCCAGCGGCGCGAGGATGCGGCCGTATTCGAGGTCGATGCCGGTCTGCCGCGCGAACTGCGCGTGGATCGCCGGCGAGCGGCTGTGCTCGACCGGATTGCCGATGACCGCGTATTTGAGTCTCATCTTCGCCTCGGCAGGCTCATCGCTGCCGCGTTTCGCGCGTTGCCGCGGCGGTGCGCGGGCGCTCGCGCTGCGCGGACGCCTTTCCCTTGTGTTCGGGGGCGGCGCGCGAGCCCTGCCCCGCCTTGCCTCGCGTCGCTCCTTCGTCGGCCTCGGCGGTCGCGGCTTCGTCGAGCGCGCCGGGCCGCAGCGCTGCGGTCTCGAGCACGTCGTTGGTGAAGTTCCAGGTGCGCACGATCTGCAGGATGTCGCCGTCGCGCGCCATCTCCGGCGTGAAGCGCTCGTACGGCGCGCCGGCCCGGACGATGTCGCGCACCGCCCGGTTGAGCACGTCGTGCTTCGATTTGCGGTTGACGATCACGTCGACGACGTTGCCGTTGCGATCGATCTCCACCGTGATGATCAGCGTCCCGTAGATGCGTCCGCGCGCCTCGCGCGGATAGCGCTCGGTGCCGAGCCGCTCGATGCGCTGCGCCCAGTCGTCGACGTAGCGCGCGTAGCTCACGCCGGTGGCGTTCACGCCGTAGGTGAGCCGCTTCGGCCGCTTGTTGTAGTCGGAAACCTGCCGGTCGATCTGCGCCTGCAGGCGGGCGATCGCCGCGTCGGTGTCCTCGGCGTCGCGCCCCGGCTCGACGGTCGGCGAGCGCTCGACCGGCTGCTCGGGCTGCACGTACGACTGCGGTCCGCGCGCGAGCGCGAGCAGCTGGCGCTGCTGCGCCTCCAGTTCGGCGACGCGGCGACGCTGCAGCGCGATCGCATCGCCGTCCTGCACCATCGCCTGCGCGGGCAGCGGCGAACGCGCGCGGCCATGCTCGTGCTCGCCGCCGCCGACCAGGTTCTCCTGCGCGAGCAGCTCCGGCTTCAGCGGACGCGCGTCGGTCTTCGCATTGACCAGCACCACTTCGAGCTGCGGATCGATCGGCGCGAACGACACCGGGGCGGGCGGCGCGAAGCGCAGCGCCAGCGCGAAGGCGTGCAGCACGATTGAGGCGCCGATCGAGAACGCGAGCGGATCGCGCCGCCACAGCGCGGCGATCCCGCCGGCCTGCACCGACTCGAAGCTGCGTACCAGGCGCTTCATCGCAGGGTCGGCTCGGCGAGCGCTTCCTCGCCTTCGTCTCCGGCGATAAGGTCGACCGGCGGGTCGACCGGCGGGTCGACCGGCGGGCCATCGGGCGCGGCCGCCGCGCTTCCGACGTCGACGAAGCGCGCCTGCACCGAGAGATCGATCTCGTCGGTGGCGAGCAGGTCGACGACGATGCGCCGGCCCGGCGCCAGCGCCGGCATTCCCGTCAGGCGGAAATAGAGCGGCGCATCGGCCAGCCGCACGAGGTCTTCGCGCACGACCACCGCGTCGGCGCGGCGCAGCCGATGCTGTTCGATCCAGCGCAGGCACCAGTAGCGCTCCATCCGCTGCTGGAACTCGAGGCAGGCGCCGTAGCGCGCCTCGAAGGCCGAGACGATCGAGAACAGCTCCGTGTCGTTCGCCGCCAGCGGCGGCTTGCGGCCGGCGAGCACGGCGAGCACCTGCCGCTGGTTGACCAGATCGACGTAGCGGCGCAGCGGCGACGTCGACCACATGTAGTACGCCACGCCCAGCCCCTGGTGCGGCGCCGCGTGCGTCGCGGTTCGCACGCGACCCGCCTGCTGCGCGCGGAACACGCCCGGCACGCGCGCGAGCGAGAGCAGCCGTGCCCATTCGCTGTTGGCGAGGATCATCGCCTCGGCGACGATCCGGTCGAGCGGCTCGTCGCGACGCCGCTGCACGATGCGCACGCGCTCGGCGTCGCCTTCGCGATCGATGTAGAAGCTGAAATCGGCGCCGGAACGCGTCTCCGGCTTGCCGCGCACGCGATCGCGCTCGGCCGACAGCGCCTTGGCCAGCCGCCACAGCACGCGGATCGCGTCGGCGCGCGGATGGTCGATCGGCGCGCCCGAATCCAGCGACGCCTGGTCGAAGCGCGCATCGAGCGCGTCGTGCCGCAGGTTGTCGGCGACGACGATCCGCTCGACGCGCGAGGTCTTCGAGACGATGCGCTCGCCGCTCGCGTCGACCTCGACGTACAGCGACAGCGCAGCCGCCTCGCGCCCCGCATCGAGCGAGAACGAGGCGATCGTCGGCTGCGGCAGCATCGTGATCTTGTCGCCGGGCAGGTAGACGGTGGCCATGCGCGCGCGCGCCAGCGCGTCGACCTCGCCGCCATGCTCGATCGCCACGCCCGGCGCGGCGATGTGGATGCCGATGCGCCAGCCGCCCTCCGGCAGCGGCTGCACCGACAGGCAGTCGTCGATCTCGGTGGTCGTCGAGTCGTCGATCGAGAAGGCATCGACGTCGGCGCGCGGCAGCGCCTCGATCGCGCGATGCGCGTCGGCCAGCGGGTCGCCGTGCAGCGCGACGCCGAAGCCCTGCGGGAAATGCTCGGCCTCGAAGCGCGCCACGTGCATTGCGCGCGGCGATTCGAAGGCGCCGAGCGCGCACAGCAGCCGCTCGGGCGTCGGATGCTCGGGCGAAAGCGAAAGCTCGAGCGCCTTCCAGGCCGCCGAGTTGCGATCGGGGCGCGCGAGCAGCTGGGCCGCCTGCACGGCGACTTCCTCGGGCAGCTCGCCGCGGCGCATCGCCTGGGCCCAGGCCTCGATGCGCTCCTGCTCGCGACGGCGTCGCTCGAGCGTGGCCAGCGCCGAGCGCAGCACCTCGGGCGGCGCGGCGCGATAGCGCCCGCGTCCCTTGCGATGGAAGTAGGCCGGCGCCGAATGCAGCTTCAGCAGCAGCGCCGTCGCCTCCACCGCGTCGGAGCGATGGCCGTGGTATTCGTCGGCCAGCTCGCCGAAGCCGAACTCGGCCTGCGGCGCGCACTCCCACAGGAAGTCGACGTCGATCGAATCGGCGAGCTGGCGCGCGGCGGGGATCAGCGCATCGGGCGCGGGCGCGTCGAAGCGCAGCAGCACGTGGCTCGCCTTGACCTTCGTGCGCTTGCCGCTGGCCGTCTCGACCTGCAGGCTGCCACCCGTCTCCGACAATGCCGTGCCGGCGCGAAAATCGCCGTTGTCCTCGAACAGGAGATGCTTCATCTGCGGGGAGTCGTTGCCGGCCGATTATAGAGGCGCGCCTGCCTGCCCGACCCGCGGCGCTGCGCCGCGCGGCGCCCCGCTGCCGCCGTCGGCACGACCCTACAGCATGATGCCGCCCGACACCTCGATGACGGCCCCGTTGATGTAGGCCGCCTCGTCGCTCG
>CALCZN010000350.1:0-5364 GCA_937903095.1 uncultured Burkholderiales bacterium | reverse complement strand
CTGCCGCGCATCGAGCGACTGCGGCCATCCGCCCCAGCTCCCCTGCAGCGGCAGCACCGCTGCCGACACCGCCACGCCCACCAGCGAACTGAGGAAGATCGTCGCCAGCGAGTTCTCGGTGATCGCCAGGCTGCGCGTGAGCAGCTGGAACGCGACGTTGCATACGACCGTGAGCAGCACGAAGACGACGCCGATCGGGTCGAGGTTCGCGTCGGGCCGCACGACGAGCAGCATGCCGAGAAAGCCGAGCGCCGCTCCCGCCCAGCGCGGCCAGCCGACGCGTTCGCCGAGCAGCGGTCCGGCGAGCAGCATCACGACGAAGGGCGCGATGAAGTTGATCGCAGTGGCGTCGGCCTGCGGCAGTCGGCCGAGCGCGGTGAAGAAGAACAGCGTGAAGCCGGCGAGCGACAGTCCGCGCAGCAGTTGCGTGGCGGGACGCTTGGTGCGCCACAGCGCTGCGCCGAGCGTGGGCGCGAGGAAGACGAACATCAGCAGCGCGTGGCCGGCGTGACGAACCAGCGAGACGAGCGGAATGCCGATCTCGCCGGCCAGGTGCTTGCCGGTGGCGTCGAGCAGCACGAAGCAGACCTGCGCGGCAGTGAGATATGCGAGCGCCCGAAGCGGGCGCTCGCCGTGCGGCGGATTCAATCGTCGGCCGTCCGCTTGCGGCGATAGTCGACGATCGCGAAACGCGTGCCGTCCGCCGCCTGCTGTTCGCGGCGCTCGGCGACGTACCACTGCCGCGGATCGAGCGCCTCGAAGTGCGTATCGCCTTCGAAGTCGCGATCGATTTCGGTGACGACGGCGCGATTGGCCAGCGGCAGCGCAGCGGCGAAGAGCTGCGCGCCGCCGATCACGAAGATCTCGTCGAGCGGGATCGACGGGTCGGCGCCCGGGCGCGAGGCGATAGCGATCGCTTCGTCGAGCGAGGCCGCGCGCTCCGCGCCGTCGAAGGCGCTACCCGATCGGCGGCTGACGACGATCGAACGCCGTCCGGGCAGCGCGCGACCGATCGAATCCCAGGTGCGACGCCCCATGACGATGGCGCGTCCCATCGTCAGCGCGCGGAAATGCTTCAGGTCTTCCGGCAGGTGCCAGGGCAGGCCGCCTTCGGCGCCGATCACGCCGTTTCGCGCACGCGCCACGACGAGCGTGACGCGCGCCCGCGACGCCTCGTCGCGGGCGCCTGGGACGGAATCGGGGGAAGAGGACGGGAGGTGCGGCGACATCGAAGCGGATTGTAGCCGCCGCAATGTCGCGCGCCGGGAGGTCGCTCAGCGGAGGCGCTCAGCGCGGCACGACCGCGGTGGCCTCCAGCTCGATCTTGCCCGGGTTGTCAAGCAGGTCGGAGACGAAGATCATGCTCATCGCCGGGTAGTGCGCGCCGATGTGCTTGCGCCAGATCTTGCCGAGTTCGCGACGCGCGGCCATGTACGCGGGCTTGTCGCAGCAGTAGGCCGTCATCCGGCAGATGTGATGCGGCTCGGCACCCGCCTCGGCGAGCACGGCGACGATGTTGCGCAAAGCCTGGTCGAACTGCGGCGCGATGTCTTCCGACTCGAATACCTGTTGCGCGTTCCAGCCGACCTGGCCGGCGACGAACACGATGCGTCCGGCATCGACCTCGATGCCGTTGGCATAACCGATCGGCGCAGCCCATCCTTCCGGCAGCAGCGTTTTCATTCGCAGGATCTCCTTGTGCTGGTTGCCGCTCAATCGGTGTAGCGCGGCGGGTCGGGGTCGTCGGCCCAGTTGCGGTCGGGCTTGGGCGTCTTCGCGAGCCACGCGCGGATCAGTTCGACGTGCTCGCGCTCTTCCTCCTGCAGTACGAGCGCCGCCTCGCGCACCGGCTCGGTGGTGGCGGCCGCGGCGATCTGCCCGAAGAAGCGCTCCGCCCGCTCTTCGCTCTCGAGCGCCAGCGTGAGTGCGTGGAACGGCTGCATCAGGTAGTGCACTTCGTCGATCGGCACCGTTTCCGGCGCCTCGAAGCCTTCCCACGCGGGCCGCGCGGTGATCGGGCCGGGCATCTCGCTCCACCCCATCTCCGACATGATCTGGTCGGCGTGCTTGCCTTCGATCTCGGCCATCTTGCGAAAGAGCGCCGCGACCTCGCGGTTGTTGTGCATCTCCATCGCGTCGGCGAACTCGGTGTAGCGCGAGGCCGCATCGAGCTCCATCTGCAGCGCCTGGCGCATGAAGTCGTGAAGGGTTCCCGGAACTCGATCGGGGCTCATAGTGCGAACTCCGCGGTCAGCTCTTCCACCGTTTTCGTGGCCGGCTTGCCGCCGATCGGATGCGGCTTGCGGTTGCCGGCGTACAGCACGCCGATGTTGAAGCCGTCGTCGGTCATCAGGCGGCGCGCGGCGCGTGCGGCGTCGTCGGTGGGGCCCACCGGCGACGGACGCGCGATCTGCTTCCACTCGCGCTGCTCGGGGCGGAAGGTCACGCAGGGACTCAGGATCTCGATGAACGAGAAGCCGGGGTGGCGGATCGCCTCGGCGATGATGTCGGCGGTTCCGTTCGGATCGCCCGAGAACGCGCGCGCCACGAAGTTGGCGCCCGAGGCCAGCGCGATGACCAGCGGACGGAAGATGCGCATGCCGGTGCCGCCGGGTTGCAGCTTGGAGTCCCAGTCGGGTTCGGTGGTGGGCGACGGCTGGCCTTTGGTCATCCCGTAGACTTGGTTTTCCATCACGATGTACGTGAGGTCGACGTTGCGCCGGCATGCGTGCATGAAGTGGTTGCCGCCGATCGAGAAGCCGTCGCCGTCGCCGCCGGCGGCGAGCACCGTGAGATCGGGACGGGCGACCTTCAGCCCGGTGGCGGCCGCGAGCGCGCGGCCGTGCACGCCGTGAAAGCCGTAGCACGAGGTGTAGGCGGGAATGCGCGAGGAGCAGCCGATGCCGGAGACGACGGCCACCTGCTCGGGCGGCACGCCGACCATCGCCAGCGCCTTCGTCACCGAACCGAGCACCGAGTAGTCGCCGCAGCCCGGGCACCAGACCGGCTTGTAGGCGGACTTGAAGCTGGCCGCCGTGAGCGGTTTCCTGCCCGAGTCGACGGGCGCGACAACGTCGTTCACTGGTTTCTCCATTCGACGATGGCATCGGCGAGTTCGCCCGGACGCAGCGGAAGCGGTCCCGGACGATGGAAGCTCGACGGGCGGCCCGGCAGGTCGTAGACGGACCGCAGATAGCGCAGCAGTTGCGCCGAGTGGTTCTGCTCGACGACGAGCACGCGCTTCACGCCGTCGAGCGCGCGCTCGAGCCGCTCGGGAAGCGCCGGAGCGAGCAGGCGCAGCGCGATCAGCTTCGCCCGCACGCCGCGCCCGGCGGCGCGTGCGAGCGCTTCGCGCACGACGCCGGTGACCGATCCGAAGGTGATGATGGCGGCGTCGCCGTCGCCCTCGATGTCGGCCCACGCCGAGCCGTAGTCGTGCTTCAGCAGCTTGCGCTCGCGCTTGTCGAGTTGCAGCTTGTGGTCGACGCTCTGGCTGCTCGGGATGCCCGCCTCGGTATGCTCGAGGCCGTCGGCCGTGTAGACCACGCCGGGCGTGCCGGGAATCGACATCGGCGAGATGCCCGATTCGGTGTTGCGATAGCGCTTGAAATCGGGCGCATTCGCTTCGACGACGAGCCGCTCGGCGACCATGCCGATGTTCGCCGGCTCGTCGATGATCGCGCGCGACTGGCCCATGAACTGGTCGGAGAGAACGATCGCCGCCGTCTGCAGCTTCTCGGCGAGATGCACCGCCCATTGCGTGGCGGCGAGGCAGTCGGCGATCGAGGTCGGCGCGACGACCACGCGCGGCGCATCGCCGTGCAGGCCGTTCACCGCGTAGGAGAGGTCGCTCTGTTCGCTCTTGGCGGGAATGCCGGTGGACGGGCCTCCGCGCATGACGTCGACCACCACCACCGGCACTTCGGCGGTGATGGCCAGCCCGATCGCTTCGGTCATCAGCGCCAGGCCGGGACCGGAGGTGGCGGTGAGCGACGGAACGCCGCCGTAGGAGGAGCCGATGATCATGTTGATCGACGCAAGCTCGTCTTCCGCCTGCACGAGCGTGCCGCCGACCTTCGTCAGTGCCGGCGACATCCACTCGAGCATCTCGGTGGCCGGCGTGATCGGGTAGGCCGCGACGAAGCGGACGCCGCCGCGCAGCGCACCGAAGCCGGCGGCTTCGTTGCCGCTGAGCATCCAGCGCTTGCCGTTGGCCGGCGGCGTCTCGAGCGCGGGCAAGGCCCCGATCTGCGCGCCTTTCTCGAAGCCCGCGCGCAGCGCCTGCAGGTTCGCTTCGAGCGCCGCGGGGCCGCGCTTCCACGTGCCGCTCAACGCGGCTTCGAGCGCTTCGAGCGGAATGGATGCGATGGCGCCGGCCACGCCGAGCGCGACCATGTTCGTCCAGCTCCCGGCGATCGCCTTGGACATTTTCTTCAACGGCACCGCTTCCGCGCGCGCGCCGTTGCGCAGGAACACCTCGGGCGCTTCGCCTTCGTCGGCGTCGCCGACCACCATCGCGCCCGCGCGCATCGGGATTTCGTCGGCGAAGCGGTGGATGTTCTGCCAGTCGATGGCCAGCAGCAGGTCGAAGCCGTCGTCGAGCGACTGGGTGGGTTCGGAGGCAAGCCGGATCAGCGCCGCGGCTTCGCCGCCCCGGATCTGCGGTCCGCTCGTGCGCACCATCAGCCCGTACAGACCCGCTTTCGCGGCAGCGTCGAGCAGGAGCGTTCCGGCGGTCATGACGCCGCTGCCTCCGCTGCCCGCCATCGCGATCGAGATGCTGCGGCGCGCGCCGCGCGATGTGGTGTTCATGCCTGTGATGCCTGTTTCGTTGCGAGGATCTCGACGGCTGCGTCGCGTTTCGCCGCCTGCGTCGCGTGCGACGTCGAGCACGGATCGAACTTTGCTGCCGCCGCTCCAGATGGCCGTTGATTTGTATCAAGGCTTGCCGAAGCGCTTTGTTCCACGATGATCGGCATATAACCGCAATTCGGTACCGCAATACCGAATTATCAGGATACACAAGGGCGAAAGCCTCCGTCAATTCGATCGGCGACCTTTCCGCCGGGCAAGCGACGAGCGGCTTTCCGCACATCGAAGGACCCGAATTCCGATGAGCATCGAAGCGCGCCGCTGGATCATGACCGCTCCGAACACGCCGCTCGAGCGCGAGACTTTCGTCGCTCACGCCGGCGACGGCGAAGTCGTGATCGCGATCGCCGGCTGCGGCGTCTGCCACACCGACCTCGGTTATTTCTACGACGGCGTGCGCACCAACCACGCGCTGCCGCTGGCGCTCGGCCACGAGATCAGCGGCCGCGTCGTGCAGGCGGGCAAGGGCGCCGAAAGCTGGCTCGGCAAGGC
>CALCZN010000349.1:0-2831 GCA_937903095.1 uncultured Burkholderiales bacterium | reverse complement strand
CGGCCCGCCGAGAAGGTCGAGGCAGTACGGAACGGCGGAGAAGATGCCGTGCACGAGCACCTTGCCGTCGGCGTCGCGCACGCCTTCGAGCGTCTCGCGGATCGCCTTCGGCTGACCCGGCAGGTTGACGATCAGCGCGTTGCCGCGCACGACAGCGACCTGGCGCGAGAGGATCGCGGTGGGCACGTAGTGCAGGCTCACCTGGCGCATCTGTTCGCCGAAACCGGGCATTTCGCGATCGCCGACGGCCAGCGTGGCCTCGGGCGTGACGTCGCGCAACGCCGGCCCGGTGCCGCCGGTGGTGAGGACGAGCGCGCAGCCTTCGCGATCGACCAGCTCGACGAGCGTGCGCTCTATCGTCTCGCGCTCGTCGGGGATCAGGCGAACCACCGGCTGCCAGGCGCCGACGAGCGCCGAAGCCAGCCACTGCTGCAGGCCGGGAACGCCCTGGTCGGCGTAGACGCCCTGCGAGGCGCGGTCGCTGATCGAGACGAGGCCGATCTTCGGCGTTGCGTGCGATCCGTTCGCCGTCGTGCTCGCTGTCGTGCTCATCCGCGTGCTCATCGTCCTATCTCCGCGAGCGCCGCGCGCAGCGCGTCGGCGTCGACTGCGCGCATCAGGCGCCCGATGAATTGCAATTGTCGACGCCGGCCCTCGTGGCTGCGGATGCCGCGCGCTTCGCGCACCGCGTCGGCGAGCCGTTCGTCGATCGGCAGGCGATCGAGCTCTTCGTCGTCGAGCGCGACGAGACTTTCGCCGAGCGCCTGCAGTTCGTGCATCTCGCGCTTGCGCTGCGTCTTGCTGGGCTTCTCGTCGGGGAAGTGCATGAAGGGCGCGTCGAACGGTCGCTGTTATGATAACCGCGACATGTTCGAGTACGACGAAGGCGCGCTGCGCGAGATCGCCCATTCGGTGCTGGCCTTCGCGCGCGAGTTCGGCGCGAGCGACGCGGCGGTCGAGGCTTCGGAGAGCAGCGGCCTGTCGGTGAACGTGCGCAAGGGGCGCGTCGAGACGATCGAGCAGAACCGCGACAAGGGCATCGGCGTCACCGTCTACGTCGGCCAGCGTCGCGGACACGCCAGCTCCACCGATTTCTCCCCGCAGGCGCTGCGCGAGACCGTGAAGGCCGCATGGGAGATCGCGCGTCATACGGCGGAAGACCCTTGCGCCGGATTGCCCGACGAAGACACGCTGGCAAGCGATCCCGAAGACCCGCAGCTCTTCCACGAGTGGCCGATCGACGCCGAGCAGGCGGTCGCGCTCGCGCAGCGCATCGAGCGTGCGGCTTTCGATACCTCGCCCGCCATCCGCAACTCGGACGGCGCGTCGGTGTCGGTGAGCCACGGCCACTTCGTGCTCGCCAACACGCGCGATTTCAGCGGCGGCTATCGCCACAGCCGGCATACGACCTCGTGCTCGCCGATCGCCCGGCGCGGACGCGAGATGCAGCGCGACGACTGGTATTCGTCGAACTGCAACCCCGATCGCCTGGCCGATGCGCAGGCGCTCGGCCGCTACGCCGCCGAGCGCGCATTGTCGCGGCTCGGCGCCCGGCGCATCGCCACGCAGCGCGTGCCGGTGCTCTTCGAAGCGCCGCTCGCCTGCGGACTGCTCGGGCACTTCGTGCAGGCGGCCAGCGGCGGCGCGTTGTACCGGCATTCGAGCTTTCTCGTCGACTCGCTCGGTCAGCGGCTGTTTCCCGAGCACCTGGACATCGTGGAGGATCCGTTCCTTCCCGGCGAACTGGGCAGCGCGCCCTTCGACAGCGAGGGCGTGGCCACGCAACGCAGGAACGTCGTCGAGCGCGGCGTGATCGAGGGCTATTTCCTGTCGACGTACTCGGCGCGCAAGCTCGGCATGCGCACGACGGGAAACGCGGGCGGCTCGCACAACCTGCGCTTCGCGAGCCGGCAGACCCGCCCGGAAGATTCCTTCGAAGCGATGCTGCGCAAGCTCGGTCGCGGCCTGCTCGTCACCGAGCTGATGGGGCAGGGCGTGAACTACGTCACCGGCGACTATTCGCGCGGCGCGAGCGGCTTCTGGGTGGAAGACGGTCGCATCGCGCACCCGGTGGAGGAGATCACGATCGCCGGGAACCTGCGCGAGATGTTCGGGGCGATCGTGGCGGTGGGCGCCGACGAGATCACGCGGGGCACCAAGCGCACCGGGTCGGTGCTGATCGGCGAGATGGCGGTGGCGGGGAGCTGAGCGCGAAGGCGCGCCGGTCGAGGCGCGTTCAGACCAGCTTCAATGCGAGCAGCAGCGCGGTTTGCGCGGTGAGCGCGGCCAGCATCCATTTGACGAGTTCGGACTTCGTTTCGGCGATCCGCGTTTCCATGTTGGAGAACCGGATGTTCGTCTCCGAGCGAAGTTCCGCGAGGTCGAATTTCGTCGCGAGGTCGGTCTTCATCGCTGAGCGGAGTTCGGCGATGTCGTTCTTCGTTGCTGAGCGGAATTCGATAAGTTCGTCTTTCGTCGCTACGCGTAGTTCGGCGATGTCGTTCTTCGTTGCTGAGCGGAGTTCGGTAAGTTCATCTTTCGTCGCTGCGCGTAGTTCGGCGATGTCGTTCTTCGTCGCCAGAACCTGCGCATGCAGGTTGTAACGTTCGTCGACCGACCGATCGAACAGATCGACGACTTCGCGGGCGCGATCGGACGCCACGCCGGCCGACAGCAGCGCGTCGTAGAGAGCGGTGGCGAAAGAGCCCATGCGAGCCAGAGTAGCAGGCACGGACCCGCGGCTCAATCGGCCGTCGGGATGAAGCTGGGTCAGGACTCTAGTAGTGCCACACGTTAATTACGCAACATAATGCCTGGCCAGCTTTCGATCC
>CALCZN010000348.1:0-22865 GCA_937903095.1 uncultured Burkholderiales bacterium | reverse complement strand
GGGAGATGATCTCCGCCCCCACGGCGACCGCGGCGATGAAATCCCGGCCCGAGACCGGGCCGCGTGCTTCGCTCGATGCGAGCAGGGCCGGGATCAGGCTCACGTGGACATGGCAGGTGTTCTGCTCGTGCAGGTCGTCGAGATCCCAGGCGCGCGCCGCGGTCGCATTCACGAGCGCGGCGAGCGGAGCCGGAAGCCGCTCGCCGTTCGTGAGCAGCGTCGCCTCGGGTCGGCCGCCCCAGTGCGAAACGAGCGCGGTGAGTTCCGGCAGCGAAGCCGCGTTCGCGCCGGCGACACCGACGGCGAGCGTATCGAGTACGGCTCGTTTCGTTCGCTCCACCGTCGAACCGGGGAGATCGTCGAAACCGGTGCCGCAGGCGAACGACAGGAGTTTCTCGAGCGCGTCCATCTGTTCCCGTGGCCGGATCCGCCCGCGATACGCCGCGTCGCGGGCGGTCGCGGATCAGTCCTTCTGGACCATGCCGAGCTCGGTCATCAGCGCCTTCGTCTCCTGGTCATACTGCTTGAGCCACTCGACGAACTCGGGCCCGTCCTGGTACGCGAGGTTCAGGCCGATCGTCGCCAGCCGCTCCCGCAGCTCGGCGTCGTTCAACGCCTGTTGCGCCGCCGAGCGCAGCTTCGCGAGCACTTCGGGCGAAGCGCCTTTGGGCATGTGCAGCGCTTCGAACGCGATCGAGACGAAATCGACGCCCTGCTCGGCGAGCGTCGGCAACTCCGGATGCAGCGGGCTTCGCCGGGTGTCGGCAACGCCGAGGATCCTCAGCTTTCCGGCATCGAGCAGCGTCTTGAACGCCGGCATCAGACCCAGCGAAAAGGAGGCTTCGCCCCCGGCAAGGCCGACCACCGCGGGCCCTTCCCCCTTGTAGGGGACCTGGCCGATCCGGATGCCGAGCTTCTTCGCCATGCCGGCCGAGGCGAGATGCGTCGAGCTGCCCGTGCCGCTGTTCGCGTGCGTGACCTTGCCCGGGTTCGCCCTGGCGTAGTCGACGAGCTCCTTCGCATTCCTGAACGGTGAGTCGGCGGGGACGGCGACGACGAGCGGCGTCGAGTAGGTGCGCGCGAGCCAGGTGTAGTCCCACAGCATCGGCGCGTTGCTCTTCTGGTACTGGATGCTCGCCATGGCGATCCCGCCGGTGGAGATCGTGTAGCCGTCGGGCGCCGCGTCGCGCACCGCGGTCATCCCGACCAGGCCTGCACCGCCCACCTTGTTGTGGATCACGACGGGCTGTCCGAGCGCCTTCTCCAGGTATGGCGCGATCATGCGGATCGAGACGTCAGTTCTTCCGCCGGTCGGCCACGGGATCATCAGGTCGATCTGCTTGCTGGGATAGGCGCCGGTCCCCTGCGCGATCGCGGTGCCGCTGCCGAGAACGGCGGCGGCGAAGCCTGCGACCACGAACGAGCTGATTTTCAGATAGCGAAGCATAAGCATCTCCTCCGGGTTGAACGCTCGAATGCATCGGCGCTAGACGTCTTCCGGTGCGCGGATCTTCGTCAGCCGGCCCGCCATCGCCGGCAGCGAACCGATGATGGGGAGCAACAGCGCGAGGCAAAGGAAAGTGAGTGCGATCGGTCGCTCGAAGAAGATCCCGAAGGAGCCTTCCGAGACGATCAGCGTGCGCCGCAGGTTCTCCTCCAGCATCGGACCGAGCACGAAGGCCAGGATCAGCGGCGCCGGTTCGAGCCGGTTGCGACGCATCCAGAAACCGAACAGCCCGAACACCAGCATCACGCCCACGTCGAAGTACGAGTTGTTGACGACGTAGGCGCCGATGAAGCAGAAGAGGAGCAGCACCGGGAACAGGTACCGGTACTCGATCTTCAGCAGCCGGATCCACAGGCCGATCAGCGGAAGATTCAACACGAGCAGCATCGCGTTGCCGATGATCATGCTCGCCATCAGTCCCCAGAACACGTCGGCGTGCTGCGAGATGAACATCGGCCCGGGCGAAACGCCCTGCACCATCAGCCCGGCGAGCATCAGCGCCATCACCGAGTTGGTCGGGATGCCGAGCGTGACGAGCGGAACGAATGCGCTGACGGCCGCGGAGTTGTTCGCGGCTTCCGGGCCGGCGACGCCTTCGATCGCGCCCTGCCCAAAACGCTCGGGCGTGCGCGAGAGCTTGCGCTCGGTGATGTACGAGAGCATCGACGCGATGATCGCGTTGCCGCCCGGGATGATCCCGATCAGGAAACCGAGCCCGCTACCGCGCAGCGTCGGGCCCGCGGAATCCTTCAGGTCGTTCCGGCTCGGCATCACGCGACCGACCGATCCGGACACGGTCGATTGCCGGATGTTGTCGTCGATGTTCACCAGTACTTCGGCGACGCCGAACAGCCCCATCACCAGCGGCACGAGGCCGATGCCGTCGAGCAGGTACGTCGAGCCGAAGGTCAGGCGCTCCACACCGTCGACCGGGTCCAGGCCGATCGTACCCAGCAGCAGCCCGAACGCGGCCATCATGAACGCGCGCCGTTTCGAGCCGAAGGCGATATAGCTCGTCAATGTCAGGCCGAGAACGAGCAGTGCGACGAACTCCGGCGACTGGAAGCTGAGCGCGATGTCGGCAAGCGGCGGCGCAACGAAGACGAGGCCGGCGATGGCAAGGAGGCCGGCCGCAAAGGACCCGAGCGCCGCGATTGCCAGTGCCGGTCCGGCGCGCCCCTTCTGCGCCATCTGATAGCCGTCGAGCGTCGTGACGATCGACGCGGCTTCGCCGGGGATGTTCACGAGGATCGCGGTGGTCGATCCGCCGTACATCGCACCGTAGTAGATGCCCGCCATCATGATGATCGCGGTGACGGGCGGCACCGCCATCGTGGCGGGCAGCAGCAGCGCGAGCGCCCCGGCCGGGCCGATTCCCGGCAGCACGCCGATGAGCGTTCCGAGCAGTGCGCCGGCGAAACAGAACGCGAGGTTCTGCCACTCGAACGCGACCTGGAAGCCGAGGAGTAGATCGACGAGCATCTCAGCGGAAGGACACGCCGAACCAGTGCACGAAGACGAGCCAGCAGGCGAGCGTCACGAGCGCCGGATACACGAGGGAGCCGACGATGCGGCGCGGACCGCCCGCGGTGTAGAGAACGAGCGTGAAGAGGAAGACGGCGGGCACGAACGAGAGGTACGCCACGCCCACAGCGAGTCCGATCACGGCAGCCACGGTCAGCAGCCAGCCGCGCGGATTGCGCACGAAGGGCGTGTCGTCGCCGTCGGCTTCGCCGTGCCCGTCGCCTGCCCGCGCGAACAATCCGGGGAGCCCGAGCGCAGCGAGCAGCGCACCGACGATGAAGGGCATCAGTCCGCTTTCGGGCGCGTTGATCGCGCCGATCCCGAGCCGCGCGCCGAAGATGCACGCGGCGACGCCGACCGCTACGAGCGCGGCATCGCCGATTGCCGCGCGCGTCATCACCGATCGAGCCCCAGGTGGCGAGCCGGGTTGGTCTTGAAGATCTTCGTCACCTCTTCCTGCGTGACGCCGTAGGCGAGCAGCACCTTCGCGAGCCAGCGCAGGCCGTCGATGTGCGCGAGGTTCTGCACCTGGCCGGAATCGGTGCCGATGACCATGTGGTCGCTGAAGGCCTTGATCGTCTTGATGTACCAGCGGAAGCCTTCGATGAAGCGGATGTTCACCGACGCGACGCCCATCAGCCCGATCGCGATGCCCTCGGAGGCGAGCTCGCGGAAGTTCTCCATCGTGTGCTTGCTGTGGACCAGCGTCGGGTGGACCGACTCCATACGCTTGACGCCGGCCTTCTTCGCTTCTTCGAAGAGGATCTTCAGATCCTGGTAGGGATAGTGGCCGCAGCAGAGCACGAGATCGTTGTCGGCGATGATGCTGAGGATCTCGCGCATCTCGGGAATCAGGCGGTTGCGCTCGTCGAGGAAACGGATTCCCTCGTTCTTCCGGTTGAACACGACGTACTGATGCCAGTACGAGTCGGCCATCGGCATCCAGACCGAGCGGAAGTTCGGAAAGCCGAGGCACTTGCGCACCGCTTCGGGGTTGATCCCGCCGGCCGGCTTGTTCAGCGTCACGCCGCCGAGGATCTGCGTCGGCTGCAGGTCGTTCTCGCGCGCGAACTTGTCGACCGCCCGCTGCGTCAGGCCGTTGCGAGACGCCGACGGGCTGTACCAGGTCTTGATGACGATGGCCCGCATTCCGGCCTTCGTCGCGTTGATGCCGATCTCGTCCTCGTACTGCGAGCGCTCGAAGGGATCCGATGCGCCGTGCACGTGCGTATCGACCGAACCGCGCATGATGTCGTCGATCAGTTCCTCGGTGATGCGCGTCTTGTTCTCGTAGCGGCCGTACTCGAGCTGCATCATCTCGATGACCTGCTTGAGCAGATAGCGCTTGACGTCGTCGCTGACGTTCTCGATGTCGAGCGGGATGAGTTCGAGAAACTCCTCGACACGCTCGGGCGGTGCCTCGTAGTTCAGCAGGTCTTCCAGGCTGATGTGCTTGCTGCTCTCGACGATTCCGGACATCGGGTTTCCTTGTGGGCGATTCAGGAGAGGTTTCGGGCGGAGAATCGGCGTTCAGCCGGCGCGCGGAACCAGAGTGGCCGCGAAGCGGTAGCGGGTCGGGTGATACAACGCGTCGACTGCTTCCATCAGGGCGCCGTTGTTGGCGACGTAGGCCCGGACGATCCGCAGGATCGGCGTGCCGGGATCGATTCCCAGCTGCTTCGCAACCCGTGCGTCGGCCTTCGCTGCTTCGACGATCTGCATCGCGTGATGCACCCTCTGGCGCGTCTTCGCCTCGACGAGCTTGATCGGCGACACCGGCCCTTCGAGCTCGCTGCGGGAGATCAGGGGCGCGACCTCCGGGGGAAAGAAGAACTTCGCGAACGACAGCGGACCGTCGGACAGGTGGTTCACCGCGGTGACACGCTGAACCGATTCGACTTCGAGCGCGCCGGCCATCGAAACGACCTCGGGCGGAAGCGGTGCGGTCGCGACGTCGAGGATCTTCAACTGGTTCAGCGGAACGACGTCCTCGATGAAACCGGTCAGCGACACCGCCTTCACGTATTGATCCGGAGTGCTGACGAAGCTGCCGATCCCGCGACGGCGCACCACGAGCCGTCGCTGTACCAGTTCCTCGAGCGCGCGGCGTACGGTGATCCGGCTCACGCCGAAGCTGTCGCAGAGCTGGCCCTCGGAGGGAAGCGGCGACCCCGGCGGGAGCGCGCCGCTGCGGATGCGCTCCTCGAGCGTCCTCGAAACCCGCCGGTAGAGCGGAGCGAGGTCGGCGACGCTGGAGGAGATGTCGAGTTCGGTACTTGTCATAACAACATAACAGGTGGTTGGAGTCTAGGGGGAAACGGTGGAGACGGTCAAGGGGGCCGTGACACGGCCGATCTCCGGTCGCGGCCCCGGCCGAGCGTCGACGCGTCTCTCGGCGGGATTTGTCAATGATCTGGCGACCCGCGCCAATGACACCGGGGAGGTCGCGACCCATACTCGGGCGAACCATCGAGGAGACCCGCGATGCCGAACGGCAAGTCATTCCGCGAACACATGCGTCACAACGGAAAGTACGTGACGAAGTTCCAGAAGTACCACGCGAAACTGAACGAGGCCTTCTGGACCGTCAACGAAGAGGCGATGAAGGACGGTGCGCTCGATCGGAAGACGAAAGAGCTGATCGCGCTTGCGCTCGTCGTCTCCAAGCATTGCGACGTCTGCATCACGTTCCACGTTCGCGACTGCCTGAAGCATGGCTGTACCGAGGCCGAGATCATGGAAGCGCTGGGCGTTGCCGTGATGGAAGGTGACGGGCCGACGATGGTCTACGCCGGCAACGCGCTGGAGGCACTCGAGGAGTATCAACAGGGAAAGAGCCAGCCGGGCAGGAAGAAGGAATCCGAGAGCACGAACCCGATCTGATCCCGCAGTTCGCTGTAGTCCGGCAATTCGAAGGGGGAGGCCAGGACATGTTCTCGACTCGTGTACGCATGGTCGCGCTCCTCGCCGCCTTTTCGGCGGTGGCCGCGCAGGCGCAGATTTCCGACGGCGTCGTGCGCATCGGCGTTCTCGGAGACATGTCCGGTCCGTATTCCGATGCCGGCGGCGCCGGAGCAGTGGTCGCGGCGCGCATGGCCGTCGAGGATTTCCAGGCCGGCGGCGCGAGCGACTTCAGGATCGAGATCGTTTCCGCCGATCACCAGAGCAAGGCGGACGTCGGCTCCGCAATCGCTCGCCAGTGGTACGACGTCGACGGGGTGGATGCGATCGCCGATCTGACGAACTCCGCGGTTGCGCTCGCCGTCAACGAGATCGCGCGCGCCAAGGGGAAGGCGGTGCTCGCCACCTCTCCCGCCACTTCGGCCCTAACCGGAAAGGCGTGTTCGCCGACCACGATCCAGTGGACCTCCGACACCTGGATGCTGACTCACGCGATCGGCGACGCGGTCGTGCGCTCCGGCGGCGATTCGTGGTTCTTCCTGTCGGTCGACTACACCTTCGGTCACGAGCTCGAGCGTCAAACCGGCGAAGTGGTGCAGCGAAGCGGCGGCAGGGTTCTCGGCAGCGTTCGCCATCCGTTGAACACGCAGGACTTCTCTTCGTTCCTGCTGCAGGCGCAGGCTTCGAAGGCGAAGATCATCGGGCTCGCGAGCTCGGGCGCCGACACGATCAACGCGATCAAGCAAGGGGCCGACTTCGGGATCCGGCGCGGCGGGCAGCAGTTCGCGGGCCTGATGACGCTGATCACCGACGTCCATGCGCTCGGTCTCGAAAGCGCGCAGGGATTGCTGCTTGCCGAGCCCTTCTACTGGGACCTGAACGAGGGCACGCGCGCATGGTCGGAGCGCTTCGCTTCGTTGCATCGCGGTCGCAAACCCACGATGAACCAGGCGGGCGTCTACGCGGGTGTGCTGCATTACCTCAAGGCGGTTCGCGCGGCCGGATCCGACGACGGCAGGAAGGCGATCGACAAGATGAAGGAGCTGCCCACCGACGACCCCTTGTTCGGACCGGGAACGATCCGGCAGGACGGACGCAAGATCCATCCGGTCTATCTGTTCGAAGTCAAGAAGCCGGCCGAGTCGAAGTATCCGTGGGACTACTACAAGCTGCGCGCGACGGTGCCTGCCGAGAAGGCGTTCCGGCCGATTTCGGAAGGCGGTTGTCCGCTCGTCCAGTAGCCGACGCGCTCGGGAAACGAAGCTGCTCCGGAGGAGACCTTGAGAGGGAAACGGATCTCGATCGCTGCGGCGTTGATCGCGGCCGCAACGGCGCAAGCCCAGGTATCGGACGGCGTCGTGAAGATCGGCGTGCTGAACGACATGTCGAGCCTGTACGCCGAGGGCGCCGGGCAGGGATCGGTGGTCGCGGCGCGCCTGGCCATCGAGGACTTCCGGTCTTCCGCGGCGGCGAAAGGCCTGAAGGTCGAGCTGGTGTCTGCGGACAACCAGAACAAGGCCGACCTCGGCTCGTCGATCGCGCGCCAGTGGTTCGATGCCGACGGCGTCGACGCCGTCCTCGGCACCGGGAACTCGGCGGTCGGCTTGGCGGTGAACGAGCTCGCGAAGCAGAAGGGCAAGGCTTTCCTGGCGACCGCGGTGGCGACCTCCGATCTGACGGGCAAGGCCTGCTCGCCGAACACGGTCCATTGGGCCCACGACACCTGGATGCTTTCGAACTCGACCGCGCGGGCGGTCGTGCAGACCGGAGGCGACACCTGGTTCTTCCTGACCGCCGACTACAGCTTCGGCCACGCCCTCGAGCGGGACGCCTCGGCGGTGGTGAAGAAGACCGGCGGCACAGTGGTGGGCAACGTCCGGCATCCGTTGAACACAGCCGATTTTTCGTCGTTCCTGCTGCAGGCGGTCGGTTCGAAGGCGAAGATCATCGGGCTGGCGAACGCGGGCAACGACACGATCACCGCGATCAAGCAGGGAACCGAATTCGGCGTCCAGGCCGCGGGCCAGCAGTTCGCCGGCCTGCTCGTCTTCATCACCGACGTGCACGCGCTCGGACTGCGGCAGGCGCAAGGGCTGCTGCTGACCGAAACGTTTTACTGGGACGCGAACGAGCAGACGCGAGCGTTCGCGAAACGGTACGGCGCCGCGTACGGAGGCCGGTTCCCGAACATGATCCACGCGGCCTCGTATTCGGCGACGCTGCACTATCTGAAGGCGATCGCCGCCGCGGGAACCGACGACGGCACGAAAGTCGTGGCGAAGATGAAGGAGATGCCGGTGGACGATCCGCTGCACGGCAAGGGGCGCGTTCGCGCCGATGGCAGGGTGGTCACGCCTGCCTACCTGTTCGAGGTGAAGAAGCCGGAGGAATCCAGGTATGCCGGCGACTACTACAAGCTCCGCGCGACGGTTCCCGCCGACGAGGCGTTCCGGCCGGAGTCCGAGGGCGGTTGTCCGCTCGTGAAGAACTGACGTCGATCGGAGGCTTCCCTTGCGGAAGACTGCGCTGGCCGAGGCGGCCGCGTCGCTCGAGAAGATGCTGAAGCTGCGGACCATCCCGATCGGCATGAAGCTGTTCGAGAGCGCGGACCGGATGGAAAGCATCCCGCGGATCCGGCGTCCGGCGCAGGTGCATACCCTCGATCAGATCGTCGCGCAGGCCGCTCGCCTCGGATGGACGGTGGGCGTGACGGCGGAGAACCTCGTCGGGGATCAATGCCGGGCGGTCGTCGGCCTCGGCGGGCAGGACGAACGCTGGCGATCCGGCCGCGACCTGGCAGGCGTCTGGTACGCGACCGTGGAGGATGCAGGCAGGCACCAGGCCGAGATGAACGTCGTGCCCGCGGGCAGGTTCCGCGCGCTCGCCGTGTCGCCGCTGGCAGCCGGCCGGCTCGATCCGCCGGATATCGCGTTGTTCTACGCGACACCCGGGGCCATGATGTATTTCATCAACGGCCTTCAGTGGGCAGGGTACAAGCGCTTCGACTGGAGCTTCGTCGGCGAGTCTTCGTGCGCCGACTCCTGGGGACGCGCACTGAAGACGCGCTCGCCCAGCCTGTCGATCCCCTGCTTCGCGGAGCGCCGCTACGGCGGCGTGCTCGACGACGAAATGCTGATGGCGCTGCCTCCCGAAATGCTGGCGACCGCATTGGCAGGAATGGAGGCGCTGGGCCGCAACGGCCTGCGATACCCGGTGCCGCAGTACGGCATCGAGAGGGACGCCCGCGCGGGGATGGCGGTCAGCTATCCGAACGCCGGAGCAGCCTGATCAAACACTGACCAGATCGAGGACGGGAATCCAGACGATGTCGACGATTCGACTGTGCGGCGTGCGCACGAGCAATTACTGCAACAAGGTCCGGCTGGTGCTGCTGGAGAAGGGCATCGCGTTCGAGGAGGACAAGGCCGCGGCGCCGTCCCAGGACCCGGCTTTCCTCGAGCGGTCGCCCTTGGGGAAGGTGCCGTTTCTCGAAGTCGGCGGCGACGCCCTCACGGAATCGCGGGTGATCTGCGAGTATCTCGAGGACGCCTATCCGGAGAAGCCGCTGCTGCCCGGCGATGCGCTGGCGCGAGCGAAAGTCCGGGAACTGATCGAGTACATCGAGCTTCACCTCGAACTCGAGGCAAGGGCGTTGTATCCCGCGGCGTTCCTCGGGAAGAGCGCTTCCGCCGAGACGAAAGAGCGCGTGCAGGAGAATCTCGCCAAGGGCGTGAAAGGCCTTGCGCGCCTGGCGAAGTTCTCGCCGTACATCGCAGGCAGCGAGTTCACTCTCGCCGATTGCGCCGCCTTCGTTCATCTGCCGATCGTGTCGATGACGACGAAGGCCGTCTTCGGGCGCGATTTCCTCGAGCCGGTCGCCGCGCTCAAGCCGTACCTGAAGTCGCTCGGTGATCGACCCTGCTTCCGGACGGTGACGCAGGAGCGGAAGGAGGCGGCGGCCGCCGCCCGTTCCTGACCGGGAGATGGCCGCCCACATGAACCGATACATCGATCCGTTGAACCGGGCGCTCCTGGTCGCGGCGGAGTCGGAGGCCGTGATCGATCACGAGCGGCGCCTGACGTATCGAGAGCTCGACGCGCGGTGCCAGAAGCTCGCCGGCGGACTGCGCGCGATCGGGCTGCGGCGCGGCGACCGGGTCGCCTTCCTGTCGGCCAACTCGCATCGCTACCTCGAGGCGTACATGGCGATCCCTGCCGCCGGCTACGCGATCGTGCCGCTCAACACGCGGCATGCGGCTCCCGAGCTGCGCTACGCGCTCGAGGACGCGGGAGCGCGCGTCCTCATCACCGACCGCGATCCCGGGGAACTGGCCCGATCGGTCGAGCGCGTCATTCGCATTCCCGGCGACTACGATGCCCTGGTGGATGCCGCGCCGCCCATGGACCTTCGCAGGGACGCGCCGACGGGAGATGCGCTGGCCGGGCTCTTCTATACCGGCGGAACGACCGGGAAGTCGAAGGGCGTGATGCTGACGCACGCCAACCTCGTCGAGAACGCGAAGTACGTGCTGATGTCCCACACCTTCCGGCGCGACGACCGCTTCGGACTGCTGTCGCCGATGTTTCACGCTTCCGGAACGTTCTCGCTGCTGCCGACGGTCTGGATGGGCGGCTGCCAGGTGCTTCTGCCCTCCTTCGAGGCGCACGCGGCGCTCGACCTTCTGGAGCGGGAGCGCGTGACGCGAAGCTTCGCCGTCACGACGATGCTCGCGCTGCTCGCCGAAGCGCAGCTCGCGAGTCCGCGCGACGTGTCGCGCCTCGGCGAGCTGGGGCACGGGGGGTCTCCGAGCGCCATCGAAGTCATGCGGCGGATTCATCGGGCCTTTCCCGGCGCCCGGTTGTCGCACTGGTTCGGTGCGACCGAGACGACCGCCGTCGCGACCGTCATGCAGGACGAGCAGGATGCGCTGGACGGCCCGCGCGCACGCTCCTGCGGCCAGCCGGTCGTCGGCGTCGAAGTCCGAATCCTGCGCGACGACGGGCAGGAAGCGGCCGCCGGAGAAGTCGGCGAAGTCGTCGTCCGGGGCGGCAACGTCATGGCCGGCTACTGGAACAAGCCGGAAGAAACGGCGCGAGTGCTGCGCGACGGGTGGTACTACACCGGCGACCTCGGCCATGCCGACGAGGAGCAGTACGTCTTCCTCGTCGACCGGAAGAAGGACATGATCATTTCCGGCGGCGAGAACGTCTACTCGACGGAGGTCGAATCGGTTCTCTACCGGCACCCGGCGGTGCTCGAGGCCGCCGTGTTCGGGATTCCCGACCCGAAATGGGGCGAGGCGGTGCATGCGGTCGTCGTCCCCCGCAGCGAGGTCACGCCGGACGAACTGATCGAGCATTGCCGGCAGTACATCGCCGGCTACAAGGTTCCCAAGCGCATCGAACTGCGCCGGGATCCGCTGCCGAAATCGGGGCCGGGCAAGGTGCTCAAGCACGAACTGCGCGCGCCCTTCTGGTCGGGCAGGCGGGAGATGATCGCCTAGTACGCCGACTAGCTTCCGTTCGTCGCCGCTTGCATCGTCGAGCCGGGCGAAGGCCTTCGTGGGACGCCGCCGGCGTCTCGCCGTCCGTCCGTGCCCGGGCGACGGCGAAACGATCCCGGTGCGACGCCGGTCCAGGCACGAAATGCCCTGTGGAACGCGGACGCGTCGGAGAAACCCAGGTCCTGGGCGATGACGGACAGCGCGTCGTCGGTCTGGGTGAGCCGCGCGACGGCGAGCTCGAAGCGCAACCCGTCCTTGACCTCGCGGAAGGAAGCGCCCTCTTCCTTGAGATGCCGGCTCAGGTTGCGAGAGGACATCCCCAGGTGGTGCGCTGCGTCCTCGATCGTCGAAGCCGCATGTTCCGCCTGGAGCAGGAACTCGCGTACGCGCTGCACGAGCGGTCGTTCGGCGAAACGCACCGAGAGCCAGTCGAGCGGCTGTCGTTCGAGGAAGCGGCGCAGGTCCTGCGGGTTGCGCTGAACGCGGAGATCGAGAAGCGACGAGGAGAAAACGAGTTCGTTCCTGTCGCGGCCGAATTTCACTGGCCCCGGATAGAGCTCCCGGAGGTCGTCGGCATACGAGGGGGCAGCGAACGTGAAATTCACTCCTGCCAAGGGAAGATCGCGGCCCACGAGCCAGGATGCGAGCCCGTGGAAGAGCTTCAGCATCAGGGAGAACGCCATCTCCTTCGTCGGGCGGTCCGAATCCGGTTCGAACGCGATCGTGCTCGCCGTCGGGCCCGGCTCGAACGATACCTCGAAGTCGTGGATGACGAGATTCAGGTAGCGCGCGTGGCGTCGCAGAGCGACACCCAGCGACGGTGAGGAGATCACGCTGAGCGCCGCGTATTTCATCGCGCCGCAGCGCAGCGGCCTGGAAAGCAGCCCCGGCAGTTCGTCCTCGAGGCTGTTCGCCAGATGCCTGAACAATGCCGCGAACTGCTCCTCGGTGACGAGGGCCCGCCCGGATTGCATCGCCTGCCGGGCAATGCCGGCGGCGCGCAGTGCCGCCTCGCGTTCGCCGTCGCGAATGCCGGCTTCGTCCAGGAATGCCGATACGAAGCGGGATGAGAAGCAGAGTTCGCGAAGTCGGGACATGGTCGTTGCAGCAGGTGGAGCGGCACGCGGTGCAGCGCGGCGAGAACCGGCCGTCGCACTCGAGGCCGCGAGCCCACCCCTGTGGAAATGATAGCCAGATCCGCCGGGATCATCGCGGCCGGTGCCGTGCACGGCTCGGTGTTCCGGATCGCTGACACTCTGTGGTCGTTCGTCTGCGAGAAACCTCGGCGACTGCGAGGCAACGGGACCGTCGTGTCCGGCAACGCGTTGCGATCCCGGCCGACCGTGCATCGGCCTGGAGTCGAACTGCCGCCTATCGGAATTCCAGCATGACCACCGCGATGTCCGCGGGCAACGTATCACCCCCCAACGCCCGCGTGCTCGCCGCCGGCCACCCTTCCAGGAGGTTCACCTGGACGACGCTCCAACGGGGATCCTTCCATTGCAGGTAGCCGTGCCCCTCGGAGCGTTCGAGTCGCTCCCCGTTCAGAGTGACTGACGTGAGCGTCGAGTTCTTCGGGATTCGCAGCCGGACACCTGCGCCGTGGTGGATGAAGGGCTTCGTGCGCCGGTGCAGCACGGCGATGCCCCGACCGGGAGGACACGAGGCTGCGAGCAGCGAGAGCCCGTCGATGTTGCGTGCGAGCTCGGCGCGGCTTCGCCGGCGTGCACCCGGCGTACGGCCGTACGCGGTGAGCAGCGCATTGCCCTGCGCGCCGAGCACCCGGTTCGGATAACCCGCATAGCGCTCCGTGGGCCAGCACGAAGAGCCGAACTCGAGCAGGCGCTGCAGCCGGACGACGCATTCCTCCTCGCCGTCCGTGTGCATCAGCACCGAGAGCGTGTGGAACTTCTTCGCGGCCGCCGCGACGTTGCTCGAGAAAGGTACGGCCGGGCGCCCCGGGCGCTCGACGCGCGAGAGAGGATCGCCGATCGCCGGGAACTGCTCGAACTCCGAGTTCCGGGGCTGCGGCCAGCCGGCCGCGTCGGCGGCCGCATCCATTGCCTCGGCGATCTCCGGGTGGAAGGCCGTCACCGTGTTGTTCAGGAACGAGCGCATCGTGTTCTCGAAACGCCCGCCGTGCAGGTTCACGAGGACGTCGGGAATGCAGTCCTCGACGAACCGCCACACCGCCTGCGCCTCGGCAGACGGAAGCTCTCCGGTCGGCGAGAAGCCGACGTAGAGGTCGATGTCCTGCGCGGTGAATCCCTTGTGGATCGCATAGCCGTCGGGGTTGACGACGGGCAGAACGTGCACGGTCTGCGTGCGGCGGATCTGCGCCGCGCGAGGATCGTCGCCGCAGAGCCATTCGGCGATGCGCAACATCGACGTCGTACCGCTTTTCTCGTCGCCATGTTCGCCGGCGAGCAGGATCGCGGCTTCCTTGTCCTCGTCTTCCACGGTGGAATCGGTGATGGTCGCCAGCGGAATCTCGCGTCCTTCGGAGGAGCGGCCGATCGAGCCGATCCGGCAGTGCCCGCCGGTCTCGAGCGACCGCAGTGAACGCGCCAGTTCATCGAGCGTGGGCCACGGGGCGGTGATCGTGTCGTTCATGCGGGTCTTGCTCGTTCGTTGCGTCTCGTTTCGCGTGCCTCGAGCGCTCATGCCTGCGGCGGCGCCACGAGGTGGTGGCCCTTGCGCATCTCGCGGTACATCTCCGCGTATTTCGCCACCTTCTGCGGATCGAGCGTGACACCGATGCCGGGCCCATCGGGTACGCGCAGGCAGCCGTTCTCGAAGGCCCGCGTCGGCTCGTGCACGATGTCGTCGACGATCATCGTCCCGTAGGTCTGGTTGCCGGTCGTGAGGTTCGGCAGCGTGGCGAGCACGTGCAGGTGCGCCATCGACGAGATCCCGTATTCGGGCCCGGCGTGCCGGCAGACGCCGATGTTGGCTTCCTTCGCCAGCGCAGACATTTCCTTGAGCGGAAGGATGCCGCCCATGCGGTGCACGTCGAGGCAGATGAAGTCGGCCAGGCGCCTCGTGATCGCCCGGTAGGCGAGCGGGTTCGTCTGCGCGCCCTGATCGATGCACAGCGGCGTTCCCACCGAGCGGCGCACGTGCTCGAAGCCGTCGAAGTCGTCCTCGGTGACCGGTTGTTCGACCCACGAAAGTTCGAACCGCTCGAGCCTGCGGATCTCGCGCACGGCCTGGGACGGCGTCCAGGCGCCGTTCGCGTCGACGCGGAGCTCCACGTCGTAGCCCGCGCCCTCGCGGATCGCCGCCAGGTCGGCGGCGTCGCGCTCGACGCCCAGCCCCACCTTCGCGTAGAGCACGCCGAAGCCCTGCTCCTTGAAGCGACGGGCGTCCTCGCGCATCTCGTCGGGCGCTTTGCGCGGCACCCATCCGTAGATGTCGATCCGGTCGCGCAGGGCGCCGCCGAGCAGTCGATGCAGCGGTTGGCCGAGCTTCTTGCCGGCGAGGTCCCAGAGCGCGATGTCGATTCCGCCGAGCGCGTAATTGGCGAGGCTGCGGAAGCGGTGCCAGCTTTGCGAGCCGATGCAGCGGCGGTTGAACTCGAGGACGTCGAAAGGGTCCATCCCGCGCAGCAGGTGCTCGAACTCGTGCACGACGATCTGGACCACGTCGGGAAACGGCACGCCCGGCGCTTCGCCGAGGCCCACCAGGCCCTCGTCGGTGAACACCTCGATGAGCAGCGTCGATTTCGTCGAGAACGCGCCCATCCACGTCACGTGCGCATCGAGGAAGGGAACGGCCAACGGAGTCGTACGTACGTGGGTGACTCTCATCGGAGGTCCTCGGCTTCCGGGGGCGAACCCGCGTTGCCCGACCGGGTGGAGCTGGCGGTGCGCCGTGCGAGCAACCGCGGCGCGACGAGCGAGAGCACGACGCAGCCGAGCAGCACGAGCGAGACGCGGTCGGTGACGAAGAGTTGCGGGCCGCCGAGCGCCATCGTGCGGCTCAGGTTCTGCTCCATCATCGGTCCGAGGATCAGCCCGAGCAGCAGCGCCGACGGCGAATAGCCGTGGCGCCTGAGCAGCCAGCCGAGCGCACCGAAGAACACCATCACGAACATGTCGAAGCTCGAGTTTCGGTACGAGTACACGCCGACGAACATGAATACCGAGACGAGCGGGATCAGCAGCCGCGAAGGTATGTAGGCGATGCGCGAGATCTGGCGCACCATCGGAAAGCAGACGAGCAGGATCAGCAGCGACGAGATCAGGAAGGTGAAGCCGATCGCGTAGGCTTCCTTCAGATGCTCGCCCCAGAAACCGGGCCCCGGGTGCATGCCCTGAAGCGAGAGCACGGCCAGGAAGATCACCGCCGTGCCGCTGCCCGGGATTCCGAGCGCGAGCGTGGGGATCAGCGACCCCGGCACGCAGGCGTCCTTCGCGGAGTCCGAGCAGACGAGCCCCTCGTAGGACCCCTTGCCGAAGTTCCGCGGTGCGCGTGCCCACTGGCGGCCCTGCCCGTAGGAGACGACGCTCGCGGTCGCGGCACCGGTTCCGGGAATGATGCCGATGACGACGCCGATCACCGACGAGCGCAGCGCGGCCCAACGGTGCGAGAAGGCGCCGCGGCAACCCTCGAGGAGGTCGCTCGTCCAGTCTGCACTCGCGCGCCCGCCCGGCGTGCCGCCGCGTTCGCCGGCCAGCCGCAGCAGCTCGGAGAAGCCGAAGAGCCCGATCAGCGCCGCGATCAGCGGAACGCCGTCGTAGAGTCCGATCAGCCCGAAGGTGGCGCGCGGCTTGCCGACGATCGGGTCGATTCCGGTGGTGGCGATGAGCAGTCCGAGGGCGCCCGAGACGAGTCCCTTGGCCAGGCTCTGCTCGGAAAGCGAGCTGACGGCGGTCACGCCGAGCAGTGCCACCATGAACATCGCCGGCGACCCGAACGCCAGGGCGTAGTGCGCGACGAACGGGCCGGCGACGAGGTAGACGATCGAGCCGAAGAGCCCGCCCAGCAGCGACGCCGTCATCGAGCAGCCGAGCGCGCCCACCGCCTTGCCGCGACGCGTCAGCGGGTACCCCTCGATCGTCGTCGCGAAGGTGCCCGCCGTGCCCGGCATGTTGATCAGGATCGCCGGATACGAACCGGCCATCTCGGCGGCCATGTATACCGCAGACATGAAGATCAGCGCCGTCCACGGATCGAGGTAGACGGTGAAAGGCAGCACCATTGCGAGGAAGCTCCCCTCGCTGAACCCGGGGATCGCGCCGACGACGACGCCGGCGGCGAAGCCGAGCAGCAGCCACGTCAGGTTGTGCGGCAGGAAGAGCAGCGCGAGGCTTTGCGCGACCGCGTCGAAGTCGATCATGGCGACGAAAGCGGACGGTTGCGGACGGTTACAGACCGAGCGGGAGCACCGCGTACGAGAAGCGCGGTAGCGGAACGCCGAGCAGCCGGTCGACGAAGAGGAAGAACACGATGGCCACGCCGAGCGCGACGAGGGTTGCGCGCAGCCATCGTTCGCCGCCGAAGGCGCGCAGCAGCACCGCCACGAGCGCCGTCGTCGAAAGCACGAAACCGAATGCGGCGAGCGCCGCGGGGTAGAGCGCGCAGGCGGCGAGGAAGAGCGCGGGCAGGCGCAGCGCGCGTAGCCCGTTCCCCTCGAAACCGCTCGTCGTATCCGTCGCCTGGGGGGTCGCATCGCTGTCGGGCGCGATGCCGGCGCCGTCTGCTGCGCCGGCATCCGCCGGGCCGGAGTGCTGCGAAGCCCGCGTGGCTCTCGCCTGTTGCCACAGCACGCAGACGAGGCCGATCCCGATGGCGCCGCCGATCAGGTAGGGATACAGCGTCGATGCGATCGGCAGGCCGCGCACCTGCGCGACGTAGGCCGCGAGGTACGCGATCAGCAGCGCGGGTACGACGAACTCCCTCACAGCAGTCCGCCGTAGGCGTCGAGTGCCTTCTTCAGCTTCTCCTTGTAGGCCGCCAGTTGGTCGGGCCCCCAGTAGACGAACGCCGCTTCGGGCATTCCCATCTTCGTGCCCGCGGCGCGCGTGGCCGGATTCTCCATCGCCGCCTGGAAAGTCCGCACGAGCTTGTCGAAGCGATCGGGGAATTTCTTCCGCAGCTCCGCCGGGACGTAGATGCCGGTCGGATGCAGCGTGGCGGGGAGTTCGAAGTCGAGCCGTTCGGAGGTCGCCATCGGCAGGCGATCGGACACCGGGTTCCGGTCGTCGAAGACGACGAGCCCGTTCACCTGATCGAAGATTGGTGCCGCCGCATAGAGCCCGGTCACGACTGCGTCGACTTCGCCGCCGAGAAGCGCGTTGCGGCTCGCGCCGCCGCCCTGGTACGTGATGAGCGGCATCGCCTTCGCGCCCGCTTCCTTCTTGAAGGCCGCCGCGACGAGGTGATAGAAGACCCGGTTGCCGCCGACGCCGACCTTGATCGTCCTGCCTGCGCGCGCATCCGCAAGGAATGCGCCGATGTCCGTCCACGGAGCGTCCTTGCGCACCAGCAGCGCCACGGGTTCGATCTGCAGCGTGCCGATGAACGCCAGGCTGTCGAGGTCGAAGTGCTTCGGCTGGCTGTAGTGCACCATGACCGCCAGGTTCGTGATGGCGTCGACGCCGAACGCGTGCCCGTCCAGCGGCTGTCCGAGCATCTGGGTGACGGCGATCTGCCCGGCCGCGCCGGGTGCGAAGGTCGGGCGGATCGGCTGCCCGAGTTCCCTTTCCCAGGCCGGCTGGACCATGCGCAGCAACAGGTCGAAAGCCCCGCCCGCGCTGGCCGCCACGAGGCCGATGAGCGGCCGGGTCGGAAAGGTCTCGTCCGCGAAAGCGGGTCGCGAGGGCAGCGCGGCCGCCAGCGACGTGGCGATCGAGGCCGCCAGGAACTCGCGCCGGCCGAGGCCATGCGTGGCATCGGGTTCGTTCATCGGATCTCCTCCTGCCTCGTCTCGCGCAAGGCCCTGCGGTCGATCTGAGCACGCGCGCCTGTCGACTGACAATCGAGATTTGCTGCTACCCTGCAATAAGAAAATGTGAATGCTCGGGGATCGCATGCGACTGCCGCCCCTGAATGCGCTGCGGGTGTTCGACGCCGCGGCGCGCCACGCGAATTTCCGCCTGGCAGCCGTGGAGCTGTGCGTGAGCCAGGCGGCCGTGAGCCAGCAGATCCGCCTGCTCGAGGAGCGGCTGCAGCGCAAGCTCTTCGAGCGCAATGCGCGCGGCGTGACCCTGACCGAGGCGGGGCGGTCGTACCTGCCGCCGGTACGGGCCGCCCTCGAGTCGATCCAGGAAGCGACGGAGCAGCTGATGGCGGTGCGGGACGGCGAGAAGCTCGCGCTCAGCGTTCCGCCGACCTTCGGGATCCGCTGGCTGATGCCCCGGCTCGATGCGCTGCGTCGGTGCCATCCGTGGATCGAGGTGCAGCTGGTCGTCTCGATCTCCCCGGTCGGCACGTTCCCCGCGAATGCCGACGCGGCGATCTGGCACGGGCGGGGCGACTGGCCGGGGGTCGTAGCGCAGCGCCTGTTTCGCGACGACCAACTGGTCCCTGTCTGCAGTCCGGCCTTGCTGGCGGGACCCATCCCGCTGCAGGAGCCCGGCGACCTCGCGCGGCACACGCTGCTTCATGCGCAGCGCGAGCTCGACGACTGGCGCATCTGGCTCGCCAGTTCGAAGGTCGAAGGCGTCGACCCCCGCAAGGGGCCGCTGTTCGACTCGACCAGCGGGGCGGTGCAGGCAGCGTCCGAGGGGCACGGGGTCGCGATCGGCCGCGGCCCGTTCATCGACGAGGATCTGAAGGCGGGAAAGCTGGTGGCGCCGTTCCCCGCCCGTGCGCAGAGTGCAAGCACCTACTACCTCATTCGGCGCAGCGAGCGCCTCGTGAAAGCGGCGATCGGCGCTTTCACGCAATGGATCCTCGAGGAAGCGCGGCCTTACCAGTGAAGGCTGGCCGGTTCCGCTGCGAGACCCGCGCGGTCCTCCGGCCCTGCCGTTCCGGTTGACGTCGGCGTCCGTCGGCTCCGCTGGCGAGCCGTTGGTGCCGCCGATGCCCGGCCGCTCGTAACGCCTCTCACGTCGCCCCCTGCATTCGAGCCTTGACGTCCCTGCTCCGTTTTCGCTAATCTACCTAACGCTTGTTAGATTTCCGATGACGAGGTGTCGTGACCCCCGCCGAATCCCGCTATCGATGTCTCCTGTCGCCCCTGAGGATCGGGGACATGGCGATCGCGAACCGAATCATGATGCCGGCGATGCACCTGAACTATCACCGCGACGGGTGCTTCGGCGACGACCGGCTCGTCGCCTTCTACCGGGAGCGCGCGCGCGGCAGGGCGGGCCTGATCTCGATCGGCGGCTTCGCCGTCGACCCGGCCGGTGCCGGCGTCTTCAAGAGCCTGCTGCTCGGGTTGTGGAACGACGGGTTCATTCCCGACCTCAGGCGCCTCACGAATGCGATGCGCGAGGCGAATCCGCAGGGGAAGGTCGCCTGCCAGCTCTATCACACGGGCCGCGTCTCGCCCTCACGGCTCACCGGCCTGCAGCCGGTCGCCGTCTCGGCGATCCCGTCGCGGTTCAATCCGGAGCCGCTGCACGTGCTGTCGACCGATGAAGTCGCCGCGCTGGAGCGCAAATACGTCGAAGCCGCGATCCGTGCGCAGGAGGCGGGCTTCGACTGCATCGACGTCTTCTGCGGCGTCGGTCACCTCATCGCGCAGTTCCTGTCCCCGGTGACGAACGACCGCACCGACCGCTACGGCGGCTCGCTGGAGAACCGGGCCCGCTTCGCGACGAACGTCGTGGCCGCGATCCGCGAGGCGCTGCCCGGCGTCCCGGTTCTCGTGCGGCTGGCCGGAAGCGACCTGCTTCCCGGCGGCAACACGCATCACGACGTCGCCCGCATCGCGGGCCTGCTCGAGGCGGCGGGCGCCGACGCGTTCAACGTGACCGGCGGCTGGCACGAGTCGCGCGTACCGCAGATCACCGGCGACGTACCGACCGGTGCCTATGCCTGGCTCGCCGAGACGATTCGAGCCGCCGTCGGCGTTCCGGTGGCGGCGTCCAATCGGATCAACGATCCGGACGTCGCCGAACGGATCCTCCGCGAGAACCGCGCCGATTTCATCTCGATGGGGCGGCCGCTGCTGGCCGATCCGCATCTTCCGAGGAAACTGATCGACGGCGAGCCCGAGCAGATCAACCACTGCATCGCGTGCAACGTCTGTCTCGACAGCGCCTGGAGCGGGCCGGCGCGTTGTCTTGTCAATCCGTCCGCCGGCCGCGAGGCCGAAGCCGTGGCGCCGCCCCCGGCCGCTCGCAAGCGCGTTCTCGTGGTGGGCGGCGGCCCCGCCGGATTGATGGCCGCGAAGGTGGCCGCTGCCCGCGGGCACGCCGTCGAGCTGTGGGAGAAGGAGCCGCGGCTCGGCGGCGTCGCGGCGATCGGCGACGTGGCTCCCGGCAAGCGCGAGTATCGCTGGGTCTACGAGGACCTCGTGCGACAGGTGAGCCTGGACCAACGCATCGACGTGCGGCTCGGACGGGAAGCGACGCTGGAATCGGTGCGTGCCGCACGGCCCGAAGTCCTCATCGTGGCGACGGGCGGCAATCCGGTCCATCCCGATCTGCCCGTTCCGAAGGGCGCGAGGATCGAGGTGCTGCATGCGCACGACGTGCTTGCGGGCGCGATCGACCGCGTCGGTCGCGACGTCGTCGTGCTCGGCGGCGGCCCCACCGCCTGCGAGACGGCGCTGCACATCAAGGAACACGGCAGCCTCGACGGAGAAACGGTCAAGTTCCTGCTGGTGCACCGGCTCGTCGAGCCGGACGAACTTCGCCGAATGGCGATGACCGGCATCGGCTCGCGCAACGTCAGCGTCGTGCAGCGATCCGGGCGTTTCGCGAAAGACCTCAACAAATCGGTCCGCTGGACGCTGCTCGAGAGCATGGAAGCGGCCGGCGTCCGTTCGTTCCCGAGCAGCACCGTCCGGTCGATCGAGGCCGATGCGCTCGTCATCGTGAATTCCGATGGCGAGGAGACGCGGATCGCCTGCGACACCATCGTCGTCGCGGTGGGCGTGAGGGCGGAGAACCGCCTCTACGAGGAAGTGCGGGCCGGCATGCGCGAGCTGCCCGTCTTTCTCATCGGAGACGCCGCATCGCCTCGCCAGGCGACCGAAGCGCTGCTGGAAGGATGGCAGGTGGCGAACTCACTCTAGCTTCGGATCTCGCCTTCAGTTCCCGTCGAGAGGATCGCAAGGAGGAAGACATGGACCACGCAGATGAAAAGAAGATCCCCCGGTGCAAGCCGGCATTGGCCGCATTCGCGCTGCTCGCTGCGATGGTCGTCGGCACGTCGGCGCCGGCGCAGGCGCAGCAGGCGGAAATCCGCATCGGCTTCGTCAACCCGAGCACCGGCGCGTTCGGCGCGCTCGGGAAAGCGGCGCGCAAGGGAATGGACCTCGCGATCGCGAACGCCGCCGCGAACCCGAAGCTGAAGGACATCCGCTTCGTCGTCGAGGAGCGCGATTCCGCCGCGAAGTCGCCGGACGCGATCCGCTACGCCCGCGAGCTGATCCAGCGCGAGAACGTCGACGTGCTGATGGGCGGCCTCTCGAGCGCGGAGTGCCTGTCGCTGCAGAAGCTCGCGCCCGAAGTCAAGATCGCGTACCTGCCCACCAGCGGGTGCTGGGCCGACGAGTTCGCGAACGCCGAGAACGTCAACAAGTATGCGTTTCGCGTGACGGCGAGCAACAAGCAGCGCAACTTCGCCTTCGCCGACTGGCTCGTGAAGAACAGCGGGAAGAACTGGTACGTGATCTATTCGGACTTCGCGTACGGCCAGTCGGGCCTGAAAGCCTTCCAGGAGGCGATGGCCGCCGCCGGAGGGAAGGTCACCGGCTCGATCGGAATTCCCTTCGGCGCCACCGACATGGCCTCGTACATCAGCAAGATCGACCGCTCGGCCGACGGGCTGTATTTCGTGCTCGCCGGGCGCGACGCGATTCTCGCGTTGCAGGAAGTGGCCTCGCAGGGCCTCGCTCGGAAGATGAAGCTGGCCGGCATGCAATCGCTGATCGTCCCGGAGAACTTCCCGGAGATCCCTGCCTCGGCCGAAGGCTTGTCGTTCATCGGCGCCTATCCGCGCGATGCGACCGGCGCGCTCGACACGCCCGAGAATCACGCGTTCCGCAAGGCCTTCGCGGCGAAGTATCCCGGGGAGATCGTGGGCCTGAACACATTCGAGGCCTACCAGGCCACCAACGTCCTGCTCGCGGCGATCGAGCGCTCGGGCTTCAAGGGGCGCAAGGACACCGACAAGCTGGTCGAGGCGCTCTCCGGACTGAAGGTGCAGGCGAGCGCCGAGTTCCCGGCGGGCCCGGTCACGGTGAGGGCGTCCGACCATCAGGGCGTCGCGCCGCTCTACATCGCGGTGGTCAAGGACGGCAAGGA